>NZ_JAVREQ010000009.1:0-192038 GCF_031845485.1 Streptomyces hazeniae | reverse complement strand
AGTCAGACGGGCATTACGGTGGGACACGAAGGCCTCCGTGCGGTGAAGATTCGACACCTCCACCACACACGGAGGCCTTCGCCATGATCAAGACCTGTGAGTGTCAACAACGCTCATGAGCAATACAACTAGGACCTGTCGCTGTGGCCGGGAGACCCGGTCTCCTGGTTCCTCGTGGGGCGGCGGGCCGTTCGGCCGGGGGCCCGGGACCGTCCGCACGCCACACCCCACCACACCGTGCCGTCCGCCGGCCGTGCCGCGCTTCGCGCGGATCGGCCCTGGTCGTCGGGCGGCCGGACGCCCACGCGCGGGTTCTCCCCGCCCCGCTCGGCGACCCCGTGGCGCGGCCTCCCAGCGCCCCCGGCGGAACGCTCCGGGAACCGCTCGCCGTCCGGTCCCGTCCAAGGGGCGTCCCCGCAAGGGATGCGGGCCCGACAGAAGAGCGGAGCCGAAGGAGCGATGTGGTGAGCACCCAGGAGACCCCCGAGGGACCCCGACTGCGCCGGCGACTGACCGTCGCCTCGGTTGCGACGGCCGTTCTGCTGGCCGGAGGCGGCGGAGCCTACTGGGCCTCGAACGCCGCCGAGTCGGACGACGACACGTCGACCGCCGCCGACAGCCGTGAGAACCCGCCGCCGCTGGTGCTGGACAGCCTCGGGCTGAGCGAGTCGGGCGACACCCCGGAGCGCGGCATCGCCCCGGGCGAGCCCAACCCCAACGCGACCGTGTACGAGGCCGAGGGTGACCTGCCCGACGGCCCCGGCTCGGCGCCGGTGCACCGTCCCGAAGGGGACGTGACCGAGGCCGAGATGCAGGCGATCGCCGACGCGTTCGGCGTGGACGGCGCCCCGACGGAGGGCGACGCGGGCTGGCGGGTCGGCGGCACGCCGGACGGGAGCGGCCCGTTGCTGACGGTGGACGAGGAGACCGGCGCGTGGTCCTACATCCGCCACCGGCCCACCGGCGACGACCTGTGCGGCAAGCCGAAGGACGGCGGCGCCGGCAAGCCGCCCGCCCCGTGCCCCGACCAGCAGGCCGGCGACGAGGGGCAACCGAGCAGCGACGGTGAGCGCGGGGGCGACCCGGTGTCCGCCGACGAGGCGAAGAAGACGGTGCGGCCCGCGCTGGAGGCGCTCGACCTGGACAAGGCGGCGCTGGACGCGTCGCACTCCTACCAGGACACCCGCCTGGTGACCGCGAAGCCGCGGCCCGGCGGCATCCCCTCCCAGGACTGGTCCAGCACGTTCACGGTGAACTCCGCCGGCGAGCTGGTGCGGGGCCACGGCCGGCTGGGCGAGTTGGTGAAGGGCGCCGTGTACCCGGTCATGACGGCCGAGGAGACGCTGAAGGCGCTGAACAAGCACCGTGCGCCCGCCGGCATGCCGGAGGTCCCGTCCTGCGACGACGCGCCGCCGCCGCGCCCGAAGGACGAGAACACCGACCTCGGCGGCTACCCGAAGGCCGACGACGTGATCAGGTGTGCGACCCCCGGTTCCGAGGGCTCGTCCCCGGACGGCGGGGACGCCACCGCGACGGTGAGCGGTGCGACGTTCGGTCTGGCGGCCGAGTACTCGAAGGGCGCGCCGGTCCTGGTCCCCGCGTGGATCTACGACGTGGAGAAGCAGGGTGCCGAAGGCACCTACCAGGTCGCCTTCCCGGCGGTGGAGCGCGAATACCTGCGCACTCCCGAGGACAAGGGCGGCGAGGACGGCGGAGACACGCCGGTCTCCCCCGGAGCGCCGGACGGCCGGAAGCTGATCTCCTACCGCGCCGACGGTCGTGACCTGACGGTCACCTTCTGGGGCGGCGTCTGCCACGACTACCAGGCCGTCGCGAAGCCGGCGGACGGCGGGGTCGAGGTGAAGGTCGAGCCGAAGAACCCGGAGCCCAAGGAGAACTGCATCATGATCGCCGAGAAGCAGAAGGTGACGGTGCAGCTCGACAAGCCGCTGGACGACCGTAAGGTGCTGGACGCCAGGAGCGGCGACCCGCTGCCGAAGAAGTGACCGACGCGTCGGCACGACGCACGACGCGCGCATGACGAGGGCGGCGACCCGGAACGGGTCGCCGCCCTCGTCGTGCGCCGTGCCGGGCACCTCGTCGTGAGGTGCCCGGCGGGCTGCCTCAGCTGATCAGCTGAACGAGTCGCCGCAGGCGCAGGAGCCCGAGGCGTTCGGGTTGTCGATGGTGAAGCCCTGCTTCTCGATGGTGTCGACGAAGTCGATGGAGGCGCCGCCCAGGTAGGGGGCGCTCATCCGGTCGGTGACCACCTTGACGCCGTCGAAGTCCTTGACCACGTCGCCGTCGAGCGAACGCTCGTCGAAGAAGAGCTGGTACCGAAGGCCGGAGCAGCCACCGGGCTGGACGGCCACGCGGAGCGCGAGGTCGTCACGACCCTCCTGCTCGAGGAGGCTCTTGACCTTCACCGCGGCGGCGTCGGACAGGATGATGCCCTCACTCACAGCGGTCTCGTCCGATACGGACATCTGCTTCTCTCCCGGGTTGTTCGGACTGCTCTGCCATGGGCTGGAACGGAAGACATCCCGGATTCATTCCAGTCCCGGCACGTCGCGATCCCTCGTCCCTTGCGGTTCTCATGCTCGCACATCCGGCGCGGGGCGGTCACGAGCGTGCGGCGTACCGGGTGGGACGGGAAAGGAGGCCGTGCGGTCACCCGGGGTGGCGGTATGCGTCACATCGACACGATGCCCGTCGTCAAACTGACGTGAACCGGTTATGATAGATAACGTCACTACGACGATAAGTACGCGTGGATCAGAACGCGTGTTCCGAACAGAAAGGGTGCGTGATCGTGTCCACCACCCAACCCCTGGACGTGCAGCCCACGCCGCTCGCTCTGCTCCTGCTCGGCCGCGAGGCCGACCCCTCGAGTGAACGCGGCGTCGACTGTCCCGGCGAGCTCCCCTCCCCCTCCGACCCGGATCTGGTGGAGCGCGCCCGCGCGGCCAAGGAGAAGCTGGGCGACAAGGTCTTCGTGCTCGGGCACCACTACCAGCGGGACGAGGTCATCGAGTTCGCCGACGTCACCGGCGACTCCTTCAAGCTGGCCCGGGAGGCGGCCGCCCGTCCGGAAGCCGAGTACATCGTCTTCTGCGGCGTGCACTTCATGGCCGAGTCGGCCGACATCCTCACCTCCGCACGCCAGCAGGTCGTCCTCCCCGACCTCGCGGCCGGCTGCTCCATGGCCGACATGGCGACGGCGGAACAGGTCGCCGAGTGCTGGGACGTGCTGACCGAAGCGGGAGTGGCGGAGCGCACGGTGCCCGTCTCCTACATGAACTCCTCCGCCGACATCAAGGCGTTCACCGGGCGCCACGGCGGCACGATCTGCACCTCCTCCAACGCCCGCCGCGCACTGGACTGGGCGTTCGAGCAGGGGGAGTCCGGGCAGAACAAGGTCCTCTTCCTCCCCGACCAGCACCTGGGCCGCAACACCGCCGTCCGGGACATGGGCCTGTCCCTGGACGACTGCGTGGTCTACAACCCGCACAAGCCGGGCGGCGGTCTCACCGCCGAGCAGCTGCGCGACGCGAGGATGATCCTGTGGCGCGGCCACTGCTCGGTGCACGGCCGCTTCTCGCTGGACTCCGTCGACGACGTGCGCGCCCGCATCCCGGGCGTCAACGTCCTGGTGCACCCCGAGTGCAAGCACGAGGTGGTGGAGGCCGCGGACTTCGTCGGATCCACGGAGTACATCATCAAGGCGCTCGAGGCCGCCCCCGCGGGCTCGAAGTGGGCCATCGGCACCGAGCTGAACCTCGTACGGCGGCTGGCGAACCGTTTCGCGGACGAGGACAAGGAGGTCGTCTTCCTCGACCGCACGGTGTGCTTCTGCTCGACGATGAACCGCATCGACCTCCCGCACCTGGTGTGGGCGCTGGAGTCACTGGTCGAGGGCACCGTGGTCAACCGCATCGAGGTGGACCCGGAGACCGAGCAGTACGCCAAGATGGCCCTGGAGCGGATGCTGGCGTTGCCGTGACCTCGTGAAGTCCGGCGCCGGGAACCGACCGGCTCCGGTGGACGTCACCGGAGCAGAGTCGAGCGAGCGCAGGAAGGTACCAGGCCCATGCCGGAGCGGTTGGTCGAGGAGTCACGGCTCCGGCAGCTGCTCGAGGAGGACCCGTACGACGTCCCGCGCGGCGGGGTCGCCGACCTGGAACGCCTCGCCGCGCTGCTCGACGCGGTCGTGCCGCCGTTCCCCCGCGCGGGCGGTCCCGCGCCCGGCGAGGAGGCGGCGGTGGCCGCGTTCCGCGCGGCACGCCTTCGGCAGACGGCCGCGCGGCGGTCCGCCGGACCGGCCTACGCCGCCGCGTCCGCATCCGTCTCCGCCGCCCAACGGCGGCGGAGGGGTGGCCGGCGTTCGACCACGCTCGGAGTGGTGACCGCACTCATGCTCGGCGGAGGCATCGCCGTCGCTGCCGGCGGGGTGCCGGACCTCGGCCGTTTCCCGGGCGGCTCCGGAGGCGGGCCGGCGGAACCCGCACCCTCCTCAGCCCCGCCCTCCGCACCCGGCGAGAGGACGCTCCCGCCTCCGGCGGCCCCGGCTCCCGGCCGTACGCCGGACCGGGACGGGGACCGCGAACAGCGCAAGCACCGCGACGGCCGGAAGGGCGCGAAGGAGAGCGGCGACCGGGAGCGACGGGGCGACGAGCGCGGCCGGGACCGCCGAAACGGGCCCGACGGGCGACCGGACCGCCCCGACCGCCCGGACCGGAGGCCCGATCAACCGGGCCGGGACCGAAACGCGCAGCAGCAGGAGAAGGCCGAGAGGGAGCGGCGCGGCGAGAAGCGCGCCGAGAAGAAGGACCGCGACCGCCCCGGGGGTCGCGACCGGCCGCGAGCCGACCAGGCACCGGGGCGGGGCGGATCACCGGACCGCGCCGGCGAGGACCGGCGAGGCGACCGCGACGACACGGAGCAGGCTTCGCGGGACGACCGGCCCGGGCGGGACCGCCGCTGAGAGACATGGCCCGGCGCAGGAGCGGGCGCCGGGCGCCTGGCGTCAGGTGACGTCGAGGGTCTCGGTGTCCGCCGGCGCCTCGGCGGACCCGTCGGCTCCGGTGCCCGCCGGCAGGCCCGCGGCCAGGTCGGCCGCAGCACGCACCAGCGGCACGGCCATCAGCGCACCGGCCCCGCCGCCCACCACGATGCGGTGGTCCGTGAGCGGCTCCAGCGACATGCGGTCGAGCGCCTTCGCCTGCGCGGGCTCGTCCGTGCCGTGTCCCGCGAGCCACCAGTCGGGGGCCCGGAAGGCCACCCGCTGGCCGACCAGAGCGCAGGCGGCGGAGACCACGCCGTCCAGGATCACCGGCGTCCGCCGCACCGCCGACTGGAGCAGGAACCCGGTCATCGCCGTGAGATCCGCGCCCGCGACGGTCGCGAGCAGCCGGAGCTGGTCGCCGAGCACGGGCCGCGCGCGGCGCAGGCCGTCCCGGATCGCCGCGCACTTGCGCATCCACGCCAGGTCGTCGATCTGCGCACCGCCCCGGCCGGTCACCACGGACGCGTCGGTCCCGCAGAGGGCGGCGACGAGGGCACCGGCCGCCGTGGTGCCTCCCACGGACAGGTCGCCGAGCACGACCAGGTCCGTCCCGGAGTCCGCCTCCTCGTCGGCGAGCGCCATGCCCGTGCGGAAGGCCTGCTCGGCCTCGGCGGCGGTGAGGGAGTCCTCGACGTCCAGCCGGCCGGAGGACCTGCGGACACGGTGCCGGGTGACGTCCTCGGGCAGCTCGGCGGGGTCGCAGTCGAGCGACATGTCGACGATGCGGAGCGGCACCTCGAGCCGCCGCGCGAGGATCGCGGCCGGGCTGTCGCCGTCGAGCGCGGAACGGACGAGGCTGTGGGCGGACCCGGCCGGACGGGCGGAAACCCCGAGTTCGGCGACGCCGTGATCGCCTGCGAAGAGCAGGAAGCGGGGGTTACGGATCGGCTGCACCGGGACCTGTGCCTGCGCCGCGGCGAGCCACTCCCCCAGCTCGTCGAGCCGGCCCAGGGCGCGAGGGGGAAGGCCGGTGCGTGCCCGCCGTTCCTCCGCGTCCCGTCGGAGGCCGCCGTGCGGCCGCTGGATGAGGTCGGAGAACGCGTCGAGGTTCAGGGTCCCGTCAGGCATGCGCAGAGGCTACGCGAACGGGGCACGCCCGCGGGGCCGGGCCCCGGAGCCGCGCTGTACCCACGCCCGGAGGGCACGGGCACCGGCGGAACGCCGTCGGCGGACCGCGTGACGCACGGCGCGGGCGCCGCGCGCCGCGGCGCCCGCGCCGGGGTGGACGGCGGTGCGCGCCTCCCGCCGTCGCGGGCGACGCCGCGCCGAGCGGAGCGTCAGCCGTGAAGGCTCATCGGGCCGTAGATCTTGGTGCCGTCCTCCAGGAGGGTGACCTGGTCCGCGCCGCCGTCGAGCAGTTCGCGCCACACCTCGCCGATCCAGGACTCGGCGTCCCCCTGCGTGGAGAACTCGTCCGGCTGGACGGCGGGTTCCGTCTCCGTGCCGTCGGACTTCTCGAACCGCCACGTCCACGCCATGTCGCCTCCCGCAGCAACTGATCGGCTGTGCTTGCTCACCGCAGCGTAATGCCCGTTGCGCGACCGGCCACGCCTCGCGAGACGATCGGGGCGTGGAACTCACTCTGCTCGGCACCGGCGCCCCCACCGGACTGCCCCGCCCGGACTGTCCCTGCGCCGCGTGCGCCCGCGCGACCGGCGGCGACGCGCGGGCCGCGACGGCTCTGCTGCTGGACGGCACCCTGCTGCTCGACCTGACCCCCGGTTCGGCCCTCGCGGCGGCCCGCGCGGGGAAGACGCTGCACGGCGTGCGGCAGGTACTGCTGTCGCACCCGCACGACGGACCCCCGGTGGAGGTCCCCGCCGCGCTGCCGCAGCCGGTGCGCGTGCCCGACGGCCAGGAGCTGTCCCTGCTCAGCGGGCACCGGGTGCGGGCGGTGGCGCTGGACGCGCCGGGCACGGGCTACGAGGTGGCCGATCCGGACGGGGAGCGGCTGCTCTACCTGCCGCCCGAGGGTGCCGTGGCGGGTCACGAACAGGTGGGCGGGCCGTACGCGATGGTGCTGCTCGACGTGATCGGGCGTCCGGACGGGCTGGCACGGCTGCGGGCCGCGGGGGCGGTCGGGCCGACCACGGACGTGGTGGCCGTCCACCTGGATCACGACGTGCCGCCGGGTGGGGAGCTGCGCCGCAGGCTCGCCGCAGCGGGCGCGCGTCCGGTGCCGGACGGCACCACGCTGGCCGTCGGCGCGTACCAGGACGTGCCGGAGCCGCCGCGCCGCACGCTGGTGCTCGGCGGCGCCCGGTCGGGCAAGTCGGTGGAGGCGGAGCGGCGGCTCGCGACGTACCCGGACGTGCTGTACGTGGCGACGAGCGGGCGCCGGGAGGGCGACCCGGACTGGGCGGCGCGGGTGGCAGCACACCGGGCGCGGCGTCCGGCTTCGTGGCGCACCGTGGAGACCTGCGACCTGGTGCCGCTGCTCGCCGCACCGGAGGAACCGGCGCTGCTCGTCGACTGCCTGGCGCTCTGGCTGACCGACGCGATGGACGCGGTCGGCGCGTGGGAGGACGCGCGGTGGGAGCGCGGCGGAGCAAGGGCGCTGGCCGAGCGGGTCGCCGAGCTGGCGGCGGCGGTGCGGGAGACGCAGCGCCGGGTGGTGCTGGTGAGCAACGAGGTCGGGTCCGGGGTGCATCCCGAGACGCCCGCGGGGCGCCGCTTCCGCGACGAACTGGGCCGGCTGAACGCGGCCGTCGCCGCGGAGTGCGAGACGGTACTGCTCGCCGTGGCGGGCGTCGTCACCCCGCTGCGGTCCTGAGCCCGGCCCCCCGGGGGGCGTACCCCGACGCCGGGACCCGGCCCCGGCGGGCTCCGCGTTCACCCCACGGCGGCGGGGCGGCGCAGACCGCACAGGTGGAGGTAGGCGGCCACGCCCCGGTAGGGGTCCGTACGGGCGGCGCGCTCCTCGGCCGCGAGCTGGCGCGGCAGCAGGGCGCGGCGGTCGTCGTCGGGGGTGAAGACCTGCACGCCGTACCAGGTCCGCAGCGGCACGCCGACGCCCGCGAGCAGCGAGGTCATCGGTTCGAGGCGGAAGGCGCGCTCGGCGAAGTCGAACGCGGCCAGAGCCGCCTCCCAGTCGCCGGCCCGCGCGGGGTGCAGGGCGAGTGCGGCGTCGTTGCGGATCATGACCGACAGCAGGCCGCCGGGGGCGAGGACGCGCGCGAGCCCGGCGAGGGTGCTGGCCGGGTCGTGCGACGCGGTCAGCCCGTCGTGGCAGAGCACGACGTCGAAGGTGCCCGGCGGGAAGTGGGCACCGGCCTCCTGGCCGCCCCCCTGGACGAGGCGCACCCGCTCCCGTACGGCCGCGTCCTCGGCGTCGAGGGCCTCGCCCACGTAGGCGTGCACCGCGGCGTCGGCTTCCAGACCGGTCACCCGGTGGCCGGCGCGGGCGAGACGCAGCGTCCGTTCGACCGGGCCGAGACCGGCTTCGAGGACGGTCAGCGGGCCGCCACCGGGGAAGTGGGCGGCGAGCTGCTCGTCGAGCTGCCGGGCGACCAGGTCGTGCCGGATCAGGGCCGTTCGCCGCGGGCGACCTGCGGCTTGGGCAGGCGCATCCGGCGCATCTGGAGGGTGCGCATGAAGGCGTAGAACACCGCGCCGCGCCGGTTCTCGTCCGGGAAGCGCTCGGCGAGCCCCTTCTTCAGCCGGAAGCTCATCGCGAAGGAGTCGATGACGATCGTCGCGATGACGCCGATCCACATCACGAAGGCGATGTTCTTGAACTGCGGCGACGGCACGATGCTGAGGATCAGGATGAGCACCGCGATCGGCAGGAAGAACTCGGCGACCGACCACTTGGCGTCCACGAAGTCGCGGGCGTACCGGCGCACCGGCCCCTGGTCGCGGGCGGGGAGGTACCGCTCGTCGCCGCCGGCCAGCGCCTGCCGCTGCCGCTGCATGTCGGCACGGCGCGCCTCGCGGGCCCGCTTCGCAGCCTCCTTGCGGTTGGCCGGGGGCTTGGCGAGGGTGCGGCGCTGCGCCAGCGCGTCGCTGCGCTTGGGCGTGGGCCGGCCCTTGGGGGCCTGCGGGTCGCGGATCTGCTGGGGCTCGGCCTCGGTCACCTTGGTGACGGCCTGCCCGTCCTTCGTACGGCTTCGGAACACGTCTCTACAGTACGGTGCCGCCGGAGGTGCTCCCCACCCCTGCGGGGGAACGATCCCGCAACACCGCCCCCGTCCCGCACCCGCCGTCTCCTCCCTGCGCCGGAGAACGGCGCGAATGATCGTCCTCGCGGATGAGCGGATCCGGTTCGAGGCGGTGCGGTAATGGAAGAAGGCCCCGTACCCTGGGGTCAAGAAGACGTGCTGAGGCTCGAGTCCGTTACTGAAGGGGGCGCGCGAGGCCCATGAGCGGTGTCATGAAGCGTATGGGGATGATCTTCCGCGCGAAGGCCAACAAGGCCCTGGACCGGGCCGAGGACCCGCGCGAGACGCTCGACTACTCGTACCAGAAGCAGCTGGAGCTGCTGCAGAAGGTGCGCCGCGGCGTCGCCGACGTCGCGACCTCCCGCAAGCGGCTGGAACTCCAGCTCAGCCAGCTGCAGACGCAGTCGTCCAAGCTGGAGGACCAGGGCAAGAAGGCGCTGGCGCTGGGGCGCGAGGACCTGGCCCGGGAGGCGCTGACCCGCCGGGCGGCCCTGCAGCAGCAGGTCACCGATCTGGAGACGCAGCACCAGACGCTCTCCGGCGAGGAGGAGAAGCTCACCCTTGCGGCGCAGCGCCTCCAGGCGAAGGTCGACGCCTTCCGCACCAAGAAGGAGACGATCAAGGCCACGTACACCGCCGCGCAGGCGCAGACGCGGATCGGCGAGGCGTTCACCGGCATCTCCGAGGAGATGGGCGACGTCGGCATGGCCATCCAGCGTGCGGAGGACCGTACGCAGCAGCTCCAGGCCCGCTCCGGCGCCATCGACGAGCTGCTCGCCTCCGGTGCGCTGGAGGACCCGTCGGGCACGGCGAAGGACGACATCTCGGCCGAGCTGGACCGCCTTTCCGGTGGTTCGGACGTCGAGCTGGAGCTCCAGCGGATGAAGGCGGAGCTGGCGGGCGGTTCCGGCTCGGAGCGGCAGGCGCTCGAGGGCGGCGCGCAGGGCGGGACCGAGGCCCCGCAGAACGGCACCGCGCAGACCGGCGGTCAGCAGGGGCAGGACACCCCCCGGTTCGACAAGCAGTGACCGCCGGCCGGTGCCGGGCCGGCCGACGGGTGGGTCCGGCCGGTGCCGGGTCGTGCGCCTCGTGAGGAGGAGAGCGTCGTGATCGTCAGGATCATGGGAGAAGGCCAGGTCAGGCTCGAGGACAGCCATTTTCCCGAGCTCAACCGGCTGGACGACGAGCTGGCCGCCGAGATGGACTCCGGCGACGAGCCGGGCTTCCGGCGCACGCTGAACGCGCTGCTGGACGCGGTGCGGGAGATGGGCACGCCGCTCCCGGACGACTCGCTGGAGCCTTCCGAGCTGATCCTCCCGGCACCGGAGGCCACGCTGGACGAGGTGCGCGGGATGCTGAACGAGGACGGGCTGATCCCGGGCACGACGGACCCGGAGCCGGCGGAGTAGGCGCCCCGCGGGTGCGCGGCGCTGCAGGTCCCTCGACGGGCGGGGCGGCGCGCCGTCCCGGCGGGAGCCCGTAACGTGCGTGCTGTGACCAGCGACCCCATCGATCCCCTCGGCGCCGGCGGCGGACGCCTGGCCGAGCTGCGGCGCAGGCTGCGCGCCCATCCGTACGTGGTGGACGCGCTGCTGGCGGCGGGCACGCTGCTGTGCGTCCTGGCGGCGGCGGGCACCGAACCGCACGGGCCGGACGGCCACCCCACCTTCCGCGACCCGTATCTCGACCTGACCACGGTGGTGCTGGCGGCCGTGTCCTGCGCCTCGCTGGTGGCGCGGCGCCCGGCGGCGCTCATCGTGCTGTGCGTGACCAGCGTGGTCACGGTGGCGGGCCTGGTGCTGGACCACCCCGACGCGGCGGGACCCGGCGCGAGCCGGGCGCCGCTGGCGGCGGCGGCCGTCGTCGCCCTCTACACGGTCTCCAACCGCACCGACCGGGCCACCTCCTGGCGGGTGGGCGCGATCACCGTCGGCACCCTGACCGCCTCGGCGATGCTGTTCGGCGAGGGCCCCTGGTACGCGCAGGAGAACCTGGCGATCTTCGCGTGGACGGCGCTGGCCGCCGCGGCCGGTGAGGCGGTGCGCGGACGCCGCGCGTTCGTCGACGCCATCCGGGAGCGGGCCGAGCGCGCGGAGCGCACCCGGGAGGAGGAGGCCCGGCGCCGGGTCGCCGAGGAGCGCATGCGCATCGCCCGCGAGCTGCACGACGTGGTCGCCCACCACATCGCCCTGGTCAACGTGCAGGCGGGGGTGGCGTCGCACGTGATGGACCAGCGGCCGGACCAGGCGAAACAGGCCCTGGCCCATGTACGGGAAGCCAGCCGTCACGCGCTGGACGAGCTGCAGGCGACGGTCGGGCTGCTGCGGCAGTCCGGCGATCCCGCGGCGCCCACCGAACCGGCGCCGGGGCTGGAGCTGCTGGCGGAGCTGGTGGCGGGCTTCGAGCAGGCGGGGCTCCGGGTGGACGTCGAACTGCCGCCGCGCGGGACGCCGTTGCCGTCGGCCATCGACCTCACCGCCTACCGGGTGGTGCAGGAGGCACTGACCAACGTGCAGAAGCACGTCGGCGCGGGGGCCCGGGTGGCGGTGCGGATCACGCGGGACCCGGCGGCACTGCGGATCGGCGTGGTGGACGACGGCGCGGGCGCGGCGGTCCGCGGCGCGGAGGACGTGGACGCCGGACGCGGAGAGCGCGACGGGGCGGAGCACCGCGGCGGCGGGCACGGGCTGACCGGCATGCGGGAGCGGGCGGCCGCCCTGAACGGGCGGTGCGACGCCGAGCCGGTCGAGGGCGGCGGCTTCGCCGTCCGGGTGCTGCTGCCGCTGCGCGCGACGGTGCCCGAGCCCGCTCCGGGGCCGGTGCCCGCAACGGGGTCCGGGGCCGTCGGCGTGCCGGCTCCGGAGGACGTGGCGGACTCGGAGGGCGTACGGACTCCCGGCGGCGGGGAGCGGCGGGCGTGACCATCCGCGTCGTACTCGCCGACGACCAGGCCCTGTTGCGCAGCGCCTTCCGCGTCCTGGTCGACTCCGAAGCCGACATGCGGGTCGTCGGCGAGGCGTCGGACGGCGCCGAAGCGGTGGAGGTCGCCCGCCGCGAAGAGGCCGACGTGGTCCTGATGGACATCCGGATGCCCGGTACGGACGGCATCGTCGCCACCCGGGAGATCTGCGCCGATCCCGCTCTCGCCCGCGTGAAGGTGGTCATCCTCACCACCTTCGAGCAGGACGCGTACGTGCTCCGGGCACTGCGGGCCGGTGCCTGCGGCTTCCTCGGCAAGGGCGCCGAACCGGACGAACTGCTGGCCGCCGTCCGCATCGCGGCGGCGGGCGACGCCCTGCTCTCCCCCGCCGCGACGAAGGGCCTCATCAGGCGGTTCCTCACGCACGACGGCGGGGCCTCGGGCGGGAGCGACGGCGGGGGAGGCGGCGTGCCGGGACTGGACGTGCTCACCGCACGGGAGCGCGAGGTGCTGTCCCTGGTGGCGGGCGGGCTCTCCAACGACGAGATCGCCGGACGGCTGACGGTGAGCCCGCTGACGGTGAAGACACACGTCAACCGGATCATGGGCAAGCTCGGCGCCCGGGACCGGGCGCAACTGGTCGTGGCCGCCTACGAGAGCGGCCTGGTCCGGCCCGGCGCGCAGCCGGGCGGCCGGCCTCCGTAGGTCTCCGCTAGCCTCCGTCGTCATGGACGCGGGCAGGGCGACGACGGGTGAGGGGCTGCGGTTCGCCTTCGGCACGCTGACCGTGATCCCCGTGCGGGTGGCGCGCTGGGACCGTGCCGCGGCCGGACGGGGCATGGGATGCGCCCCGGTCGTGGGTCTGGCGGTCGGCGCGGTCGCCGGACTGGCGGGCGCGGCGCTGCTGATGCTGGGCGCGGGGCCGCTGCTCGCCGCGGTGGCGGCGGTCGCCGTGCCGGCGGCCCTGACCCGCGGGCTGCACCTGGACGGGCTGGCCGACGTGGCGGACGGGCTGGGCAGCGGACGTCCCGCGGACGAGGCGCTGCGGATCATGAAGCAGTCCGACATCGGGCCCTTCGGCGTCCTGACGCTCGTGCTGGTACTGCTGGCCCAGGTCGCCGCGCTCGCCGAGCTGTACGGCGCGGGCTGGCCGCTCGGGGCGGCCGGCGCGCTGGTCGCGGCGGTCGCCGCACGGGTGGCGCTGACGCTCGGGGCACGGGCGGGCGTACCCGCAGCCCGGCCGGACGGGCTCGGTGCGGTGGTGGCCGGGGCGGTCCCGGTGCGGACGGCGCTGCTCGTCGCGGCGCTCGCCGTCGTCGCCGTGGGGGTGGTGGACTGGCGGTACGGCGTGGCCGTGGTGGCCGCGTCGTGCGCGGCGGAAGGGCTGGTGCGGCGGTGCCGGGCACGGTTCGGTGGTGTGACCGGGGACGTCTTCGGCGCGGCGGCGGAGTCCGCCGCCACGGTCGCCCTGCTCGCCCTCACCCTGGCCCTCGGCTGAGGCCCGCCGTCCGCTCCCCCCGCACTGCTCCCCGTCCCACCCCGGTCCCGCTCGCCGGGGACGGAGAGGAGCACGGGGGCGGCGCTGCGCACCGGAACCGCGTAGGGTCGCCCGAAAACACGGGCCCAGGCGGGCATACGATGCCCGAAGTGCCCGAAGCCGTGCACCACCCCGACGGCTCACTCAACGAAAGCAGGTCCCTTCCACCGTGTCTGCTCTGACTCTCAGCACCTCGTCCGGCGCGACGCTGCGCGCGGACGCCGTCGTCGTCGGTGTCGCCAAGGGCGCCGAGGGCCCCGTCGTCGCCTCCGGCGACGACTCCGTGGACAAGGCCTTCGGCGGCGGACTGGCCGCCATCCTGGAGACGCTGGGGGCCGGCGGAGCCGAAGGCGAAGTGACCAAGGTCCCCGCTCCGGGCAGCGGCCTCACGGCCCCGCTGGTCGTGGCCGTCGGCCTGGGCGAGATCCCGGAGAAGAAGTCCTCCTACGACCCCGAGGCGCTGCGCCGCGCCGCGGGCGCCGCCGCCCGTGCCCTGGGCGGCAAGAAGTCGGCGGGCTTCGCCCTGCCCGTCGACGACGTGGAGTCCCTCGCAGCCGTCGCGGAGGGCGCGCTGCTCGGCGCGTACGCCTTCACCACCTACCGCGGCCGGGAGGCCGGCGAGGACGCGAAGGCGAAGAAGAAGGGCGAGGACAAGCGTGCCCCGCTCGGCGAGGTCGTGCTGCTCGGCGGCAAGCCGCGTGACAAGGCCCACAAGGAGGCCGTGGCGCGGGCCGAGGTGCTCGCCGCCGAGGTGCACCGCGCCCGCGACCTGATCAACATGCCGTCCAACGACCTGAACCCGCTGACGTTCACCGCGCAGGTGCAGGCCGCCGCCAAGGAGCACGGCCTCAAGGTCGAGGTACTGGACGAGAAGGCGCTCGCCAAGGGCGGCTACGGCGGCATCCTCGGCGTCGGCCAGGGCTCCGAGGTCCCGCCCCGTCTGGTCCGCGTGTCCTACTCCGGTGCGCGGGCGAAGAAGACGGTCGCGCTGGTCGGCAAGGGCATCACCTACGACTCGGGCGGCATCTCGCTGAAGCCGGCCGGCAGCAACGAGACGATGAAGTGCGACATGAGCGGCGCGGCCGCCGTGTTCGCCACCGTCGTGGCCGCGGCGCGGCTGGGCCTGAAGGTGAACGTCACCGGTTGGCTGGCGCTGGCGGAGAACATGCCCTCCGGCTCGGCGACCCGTCCCGGCGACGTGCTGAGCATGTACAGCGGCAAGACGGTGGAGGTGCTGAACACCGACGCCGAGGGCCGGCTGGTGCTGGCCGACGCGCTGACCCGCGCCTGCGAGGAGTCCCCCGACGCGGTGGTGGACGTGGCGACGCTGACCGGCGCGATGATGGTCGCGCTGGGCAGCCGCACGTTCGGCATCATGGCGAACGACGAGGCGTTCCGCGGGAACGTGCACGACATCGCGGGCGACGCCGGCGAGGACGCGTGGCCGATGCCGGCGCCGCAGCACCTGCGCAAGAGCATGGAGTCGCCGGTCGCGGACCTCGCGAACGTGGGCGACCGGATGGGCGGCGGCCTGTTCGCCGGCCTCTTCCTGGAGGAGTTCGTGACCGACGGCACGAAGTGGGCGCACCTGGACATCGCGGGCCCGGCGTTCAACGACGGTGCGCCGCACGGCTACACCCCGAAGGGCGGCACCGGCGTGGCCGTGCGGACCCTGGTGCGGCTGGCCGAGCGCGCCGCTGCGGGCGACGTGCTCTGACCTCCGCCGCCGCGACGGCACCCGACAGGTACGGCCCCGTTCGCTCCCCGCGGATCGGGGCCGTACCCGTCGGTACAGCGGCCCCGAGTCCCGTCTTCCGGCGACAAGTGACAAGATGGGTCTTCGGCAGGACAGGGGCCCCCACGGCTTGAGACGAAGCCGAGTCCAGGGCCGAGAGAGACAAGCGGCCGAAACACAAGCCGCCCGGCCGGTCGAGACCGGTCCCGGCGCACCATGCATGGAGGACGTGACGTGGCGAAGGACGCCAGCACCGTTTTCGACCTAGTGATCCTCGGAGGCGGCAGCGGTGGTTACGCCGCTGCCCTGCGCGCCGCACAGCTGGGTCTCGACGTCGCCCTGATCGAGAAGAACAAGCTGGGCGGCACCTGTCTGCACAACGGCTGCATCCCCACCAAGGCGCTGCTGCACGCCGGCGAGATCGCCGACGCGGCACGCGACGGTGCCGAGTTCGGCGTGAAGACCTCGCTCGAGGGCATCGACATGGCGGGCGTGCACAAGTACAAGGACGGCGTCGTCGCCGGTCTGTACAAGGGCCTGCAGGGCCTGGTCGCCAGCCGCAAGATCACCTACGTGGAGGGCGAGGGCCGGCTGTCCTCCCCCACCTCCGTCGACGTGAACGGCCAGCGCTACGAAGGCCGCCACATCCTGCTGGCCACCGGCTCCGTCCCGAAGACGCTGCCCGGCCTGGAGATCGACGGCAACCGCATCATCTCCTCCGACCACGCCCTGGTGCTCGACCGCGTCCCGGAGTCCGCGATCGTGCTGGGCGGCGGCGTCATCGGCGTCGAGTTCGCCTCCGCGTGGAAGTCCTTCGGCAGCGAGGTCACCATCGTCGAGGGCCTGCCGCACCTGGTGCCCGCCGAGGACGAGAACAGCTCGAAGCTCCTGGAGCGCGCCTTCCGCAAGCGCGGCATCAAGTTCCAGCTGGGCTCCTTCTTCGAGAAGGCCGAGTACACCGACAACGGCGTCAAGGTCACCCTGGCCAACGGCAAGGAGTTCGAGGCCGAGGTGCTGCTGGTCGCCATCGGCCGCGGCCCGGTGTCCCAGGGCCTGGGCTACGAGGAGGCCGGGGTCGAGACGGACCGCGGCTTCGTCCTCGCCGACGAGTACTGCCGCACCAACGTGCCGACGATCTCCGCGGTCGGCGACCTCATCCCGACGCTCCAGCTCGCGCACGTCGGCTTCGCCGAGGGCATCCTCGTCGCCGAGCGCCTGGCCGGCCTGAACCCGGTACCGGTCGACTACGACGGCGTGCCGCGCGTGACGTACTGCCACCCCGAGGTCGCCTCCGTCGGCATCACCGAGGAGAAGGCCAAGGAGGTCTACGGCGCGGACAAGGTCGTGACGCTGAAGTACAACCTGGGCGGCAACGGCAAGAGCAAGATCCTGAAGACCGCCGGCGAGATCAAGCTGGTCCAGGTCCGGGACGGCGCCGTGGTCGGCGTGCACATGGTCGGCGACCGGCTCGGCGAGCAGGTCGGCGAGGCGCAGCTGATCTACAACTGGGAGGCGCTGCCGGCCGAGGTCGCGCAGCTGATCCACGCCCACCCGACGCAGAACGAGGCTCTCGGCGAGGCGCACCTGGCGCTGGCCGGGAAGCCGCTGCACTCGCACGACTGATCCCCCACCGGGCGCGACGCAGACCAACCGCACTTTTCGTTAGGAGCAACAGGAACCATGGCGGTTTCCGTAACCCTTCCGGCGCTCGGTGAGAGCGTCACCGAGGGCACCGTCACCCGGTGGCTGAAAGCCGAGGGTGAGCAGGTCGAGGCCGACGAGCCGTTGCTCGAGGTCTCGACCGACAAGGTCGACACCGAGATCCCCGCTCCCGCCTCCGGCACCCTGTCCTCGATCAAGGTCGCCGAGGACGAGACGGTCGAGGTCGGCGCCGAGCTGGCCCTGATCGACGACGGCAGTGGCGGCGGCGGCGCGGCTCCCGCAGCCGAGCCCGCCCAGCAGGAGGCCCCGGCCCAGCAGTCCGAGCCCCAGCAGGCCGAGCCCCAGCAGGAGCAGGCTCCGCAGCCGGAGCCCGCCCAGGCGGCGGCCCCGTCCGGCGGCGGCGCGGAGGGCACCGACGTGGTGCTCCCGGCACTGGGCGAGTCCGTGACCGAGGGCACCGTCACCCGGTGGCTGAAGGAGGTCGGCGACTCGGTCGAGGCCGACGAGCCGCTGCTGGAGGTGTCCACCGACAAGGTCGACACCGAGATCCCCGCCCCGGCCGCCGGCAAGCTGCTGGAGATCGTGGTCGGCGAGGACGAGACCGCGGAGGTCGGCGCGAAGCTGGCCGTCATCGGTTCCGGTGACGCCGCTCCCGCCGCCGAGACCCCGGCCCAGCCGGCCCCGCAGCAGCAGGAGGAGGCGCCGCAGCAGGGGGCACCGAAGCAGGAGGCGCCCCAGCCCGAGCCCGCCCCGGCTCCGCAGCCCGAGCCCGCACGGCAGCAGGCCCCCGCCGCCGTGCCGGCGCAGCCCGCCGCCCCGGCCCAGCCCGCCCCGGCCGCCGGCGCCGAGGCCGACGGCGCCTACGTCACGCCGCTGGTCCGCAAGCTGGCTGCCGAGCACGGTGTGGACCTGGCGCAGGTCAAGGGCACCGGCGTGGGCGGACGCATCCGCAAGCAGGACGTCGTCGCCGCTGCCGAGGCCGCGAAGCAGCAGGCTCCGGCCGCCGCCTCGCCCTCCGCCGCGCCGGCTTCGCCGAAGCTGGAGGCGTCGCCGCTGCGCGGCCAGACCGTCAAGATGCCGCGGATCCGCAAGGTGATCGCGGAGAACATGATGAAGGCGCTGCACAGCCAGGCGCAGCTCTCCACCGTGGTCGAGGTCGACGTCACCCGCATCATGAGGCTGCGGTCGCGGGCGAAGGAGTCCTTCCAGGCCCGCGAGGGCGTCAAGCTGTCCCCGATGCCGTTCTTCGTGCAGGCCGCCGCCGAGGCGCTGAAGGCCCACCCGGCCGTCAACGCCAAGATCAACGACGACGGCACCATCACCTACCACGACGTCGAGAACATCGGCATCGCGGTGGACTCGGAGAAGGGCCTGATGGTCCCGGTCATCAAGGAGGCCGGGAACCTCAACCTCGCGGGCATCGCCCGCAAGACGGCCGAGCTGGCGGGCAAGGTCCGCCAGGGCGGTCTCGGTCCGGACGACATGTCCGGCGGCACGTTCACGATCAGCAACACCGGTTCGCGCGGTGCGCTGTTCGACACGGTGATCGTGAACTACCCGCAGGTCGCGATGCTGGGCATCGGCGCCACCGTGCGTCGCCCGATGGTCGTGAACCACCCGGACCTGGGCGAGACCATCGCCGTCCGGGACATGGTCTACCTGACCCTGTCCTACGACCACCAGCTGGTCGACGGCGCGGACGCCGCCCGCTACCTCTCGGACGTGAAGGCCCGCCTGGAGGCCGGCGAGTTCGAGGGCGAGCTGGGTCTGTAACCCTCCGCACCATGCGACGGCGCCCCTGCCCGGAGAGTGATCCGGGCGGGGGCGTCGCCGTATGGTCGTGACCAACGATCCGACCTCAGGAGCAGCCTCATGACCCCGCCCGTCGTCCATTCGCTGCGCGAGCAGATCCGCGAGCACATCGTGGAGGGGATCGTCAGCGGCCGGTGGAAGCCCGGGGAGCGGATCGTGGAGCGGCGCATCGCGGTGGAGCTGGAGGTCAGCCAGACGCCCGTGCGGGAGGCGCTGCGGGAGCTGGAGGCGCTGCGGCTGATCGAGTCCGCGCCGAACAAGGGCGTACGGGTACGGGAGCTGTCCGCGGCCGACCTGGAGGAGATCTACCCGGTGCGCGCGGGTCTGGAGCAGATGGCCGCGGAACTGGCCGCGCCACGGCTCGCCGACGACGTCTCGCGACTGGAGCCGCACGTCGCGGCGCTGTACGGGGCGGACCGGGCCGGGGACGGCGAGGCGCAGGTCAGGCATACCGTGGGCTTCCACCGCGAGCTGGTGCGGGCGTCCGGCAACAGCGTGCTGCTGCACACCTGGGAGGGTCTGGGCATCGAGGTGTGGACCGCCCTGTCGATCCGCTGGCTCGGCACGGTGCAGCAGAGCTACGCGGAGGAGCACGAGGCGGTGCTGGAGGCCTTCCGGCGGCGGGACCCGCGCATCGGCGAGCTGGTCAAGGACCATGTTCTCGGCTGCGCGCCGCGCGCCTGACGGCGCGCGCAACCCGGCCCGTCGGTACCCTGCCCGGCAGCGGTGCCGCGGCCTGCGAACCCGAGGGTAGAACCGGGCAGTAACCCCGGAAAGCAAGGCGGCACGCCGTGCCGACTTCAGGGGCACAGGGTGCCAATTTCCCTCGGGGCCTTTGATCGATCATCGATCGGCACGTAGAGTCACTCCGCTGGGGCGATCCCCTGTCCTGCCTGCCCATCGGGGACGAACCCTTCCCGCAGCACAACCCCACAGCACGACGCATCTGTCCGTCCGCGAGAGGTGAGGTGGCCACCATGCCCGACGCCGTATCCCATCAGCCGAGCGAGCTCGACCAGCTCCCGGACCGCGACCCGCAGGAGACCGCCGAGTGGCGGGAGTCCCTGGACGCCGTCTCCGAGCAGGCGGGCGCGCACCGGGCGTCGTACCTGATGCGCCGCACCCTCGAGCACGCCGAGCACAGCGGCCTGGCCCTGCCGAAGCTGCTCGAGACGGACTACGTCAACAGCATCCCCACCGCTGCCGAACCCGAGATCCCCGGTGACCGCGCGCTGGAGGCCCGCATCACCGCGTGGAACCGCTGGAACGCCGCCGCCATGGTCACCCGCGGCAGCCGTTACGGCCTGGGCGGTCACATCGCCACCTTCGCCTCCGCCGCCTGGCTCTACGAGACCGGGTTCCAGCACTTCTTCCGCGGCAAGGAGGACCGGGAGACCGGCGGCTCCGGCGACCAGCTCTTCATCCAGGGCCACGCCTCCCCCGGCATCTACGCCCGCGCCTTCCTCGACGGCCGCCTCTCCGAGCAGCAGCTCGACAACTTCCGCCAGGAGGTCGGCGGCAACGGCCTCCCCTCGTACCCGCACCCGCGGCGCAGTCCCGAACTGTGGGAGTTCCCCACCGTCTCGATGGGCCTCGGCCCGCTCGCCGCGATCTACCAGGCCCGCTTCAACCGCTACCTGGCCGGCCGCGGCATCAAGGACACCGCCGGTTCGCACGTGTGGGCCTTCCTCGGCGACGGCGAGATGGACGAGCCGGAGTCGACCGCCGCACTCGCCCTCGCGGGCCGCGAGCAGCTCGACAACCTCACCTTCGTCATCAACTGCAACCTGCAGCGCCTGGACGGCCCGGTCCGCGCGAACTTCAAGATCGTGCAGGAGCTGGAGGCACAGTTCCGCGCCGCCGGCTGGAACGTCGTGAAGTCGCTGTGGGGCTCCGCCTGGGACGAGCTGTTCCAGCTCGACACCACCGGCGCGCTGGTGCGCCGGCTCCGTGAGGTGCCGGACGCGCAGTTCCAGACGTACGCCACCCGCGACGCCGCCTACATCCGCGAGCACTTCTTCGGCGCCGAGCCGGCCCTCGTGGAACTGGGCAGGCTGCTCACCGACGACAAGATCATCGAGTGCTTCCGCACCTCCCGCGCCGGCCACGAGCCGCGCAAGGTGTACGCCGCCTACCGCGCGGCGCTGGCCCACAAGGGCGCGCCGACCGTCGTGCTCGCGCAGACCGTCAAGGGCTGGACGCTGGGCCCGGGCTTCGAGTCGCGCAACGCCAACCACCAGATGAAGAAGCTCACCGGCAAGGAGTTCCGCGCCATGCGGGACCTGCTGGAACTGCCCATCCCGGACAGCCGGCTCGACGAGGACCTGGTCCCCTACGTGCACCCCGGCGCCGACTCGCCCGAGGTGAGGTACCTCCAGGAGCGCCGCGCCGAACTGGGCGGCCCCGCCCCGGCCCGCAAGGTGCACCCGGCGGCGCTGCCGGAGCCCGCCGCCAAGCCCTTCGACACCCTCTTCAAGGGTTCGGGCTCCCAGGAGATCGCCACCACCATGGCGTTCGTGCGGCTGGTGAAGGACCTGATGCGGGAGAAGGAGACCGGCAGGCGCTGGGTGCCGATCGTCCCGGACGAGGCCCGCACCTTCGGCATGGAGTCGCTCTTCCCGTCCGCCGGCATCTACTCGCCGCTGGGCCAGACCTACGACGCGGTCGACCGTGACCAGCTCCTGTACTACAAGGAGGCGAAGGACGGTCAGATCCTGAACGAGGGCATCACCGAGGCCGGTTCGATGGCGGACTTCACCGCCGCGGCCACCGCCTACGCCACGCACGGCGAGCCGATGATTCCGTTCTACATCTTCTACTCCATGTTCGGCTGGCAGCGGACCGCCGACCAGATGTGGGCGCTCGCCGACCAGCTCGGCCGCGGCTTCCTCATCGGCGCCACCGCCGGCCGTACGACGATGACCGGCGAGGGCCTCCAGCACGCGGACGGGCAGTCGCCGCTGATCGCCTCGACCAACCCGGCGGCGCTCACCTACGACCCGGCGTTCGCCTACGAGGTCGGCGTCATCGTCCGGGACGGTCTGCGCCGCATGTACGGCCCGGACGCCGAGGACGTCTTCTACTACCTCACCGTCTACAACGAGCCGAAGGTGCAGCCCGCGATGCCGGAGGGCGTCGAGGAGGGCATCGTCAAGGGCCTGTACCGCTTCAACCAGGGCACCGCGCCCGCCGACGACGCGCCGCGCATCCAGCTGCTCGCCTCCGGCACCGCGATCCACTGGATCCTGCAGGCGCAGCAGCTGCTGGCCGAGGAGTGGGGCGTGACCGCGGACGTGTGGTCCGCGCCGTCCTGGAGCGAGCTGCGGCGGGACGCCCTGGAGTGCGACGCGGCGGCGCTGCGCGGCGAGGACCGCGTGCCGTACGTGACGCGCGTGCTGGAGGGAGCGCCGGGCCCGGTGCTGGCGGTCAGCGACTGGATGCGGGCCGTCCCGGACCAGATCAGCCAGTGGGTGGAGCAGGACTGGTGCTCGCTGGGCACGGACGGCTTCGGCCTGTCCGACACCCGCGAGGCCACCCGCCGCCACTTCGGCGTGGACGCCGAGTCGGTGGTCGTCGCGGCGCTGTCCCGGCTGGCCCGCCGCGGCGAGGTCAAGCAGGAGACCGTGCGGCAGGCGGCGGAGAAGTACGGCCTGGCCTGATCCGCCCCCGCCCGGTCACGGCGCGTGCGGCCCCCCTCAGGGGCGGCCGCACGCGCCGTGCGGCGTTCCGCGCACGTGCCGGGTGGGCGCCGTGTCTGTGCCGGCGTCAGACGGCCTGGTCGGTCGTGGGCTCGTCGTCGTCGGGCGGGTCCGGGAAGCCGCGGAGCTTGAGGATCGCGGCGGCCATCCCGCCCCAGATGACCACGATGAAGACGATCATCATGATGATGGCACTTGTGGACATCAGTGCCTCCTCCCTTCGGGCAGGTCGGCCGTCCCGCCCGGTCCCCCGGGCCCGGTGGGCGGCAGTTCCTCGTCGGAGCGCCACGGCACGAGCGAGATCAGGATGCCGACGACCAGGGCACCGAGAGCGACACTCCAGCCGTACCTCAGCAGGAAGCCGGTGGTGTAGTCGCCGTAGTTGGTGTCGAACTCGGCGAGCAGGCTGTCGATCATCATCCAGCCCAGCACCAGCGGCGTGACCACGCCCAGACAGGCCACCCACCACCAGCCCAGCCGCACCGCGGAGGTGGCGTTGACGCTCTGCTGCAGCTGCGGCAGCCGGCGCAGCCACCAGGCCACGAAGACGACGAAGACCAGACCGGCCAGCACGATGCCGTACTGGTTGATGAAGTGGTCGGCGGCGTCCAGCAGGTACAGGCCGTTGTCGTTGGAGAACAGCAGCAGCGAGATGATGCCGATCGCGCCGGTCACCGTGACCACGGCGACCGCACGGCCGACCCGCAGCCGGTCCTGCACGGACGCCACCACGACCTGCACGATGCTGATCAGCGAGGTGAAGCCGGCGAAGACCAGGGACCCGAAGAACAGCACACCGAAGAGCCACCCGGCGGGCATGGTGGAGATGACCGCCGGGAAGGCCACGAAGGCCAGGCCGAGGCCGTCCGTGGCCACCTCGCCCACCCCGACTCCGGACTCGGCGGCCAGGAATCCCAGGGTGGCGAAGACGCCGATGCCGGCCAGGATCTCGAAGGCGCTGTTGGAGAACCCGGCGACGAGCGCCGATCCGCTGAGGTCCGAACGGCGCCCCAGGTAGGAGGAGTAGGTGACCATGATGCCGAAGCCGATGGACAGCGAGAAGAAGATCTGCCCGTAGGCCGCGACCCAGACGCTGCCGTCGCCCAGCGCCGACCAGTCCGGGGTGAAGAAGGCGTCCAGGCCGGTCCCCGCGCCGTCCAGGGTGAGCGCGCGGACGACCAGGACCACGAAGAACAGCGCCAGCATCGGGAGGAAGACGAGGTTGGCCTTCTCGATGCCCTTGCGCACGCCCAGGTACAGGACGAACAGCACGACCAGCCACACCGCCAGCAGCGGCCAGAACACGCCGCCCACGAAGGCGTCGCTCACGTCGCCGGGGGTCTCGGCGGTCTTCAGGAAGTCGCCGAAGAGGAACGCCTCGGGGTCCTCGCCCCAGTCCTGCCCGAAGGAGAATCCGACGTAGCGGATGGCCCAGGCCAGGATGACGGCGTAGTAGGTCGCGATGACGAAGCAGATCGCCACCTGCCACCAGCCGATGAACTGCCCCGGCTTGCCCAGGGCCCGGAACGCGGCGGGCGGCGACTTCCGGTACTTCCGGCCGACGCTGTACTCCAGGATCAGCAGCGGCAGACCGGCGGTGAGCAGAGCCGCGAGATAGGGCAGGAGAAACGCGCCGCCGCCGTTCTCGTACGCGACGGCGGGAAACCGCCAGATGTTGCCGAGCCCGACGGCCGAGCCGATCGCCGCGAAGAGGAACCCGGTGCGGGAACCCCAGCGCTCGCGGGGCTGGTGCTGCGGGCGGGAATGCTCAGCCATGACGCCGTCCTTCGTCGCTCAGGCCGTGCCCGTCCGGTCGTCCGCGGGAAAGAACCAGGTCAGAGGTTCTCTTCGCGCGTCCCGGACAGTCCTTGCGGCCCATGGTGCTCCCGTCCCCGGCGAAGCGCCATCCGGCCGTGGCAGACGGGTTCGGCGGGGCGGTCGGGCGGAGGCCCGCCCCGCCGCGGCGGAAGGCGTCGGCGTGTCCCGGGCATTCCGCGTGCGTCGGGGCCCACCAGGCTGGATGCTGGTGCCGTGATGGACGAGACGGAGTTCTGGGAGCACGTCGACGCCGCCCGCGAGGCCGCCGAGGGAGACCCCGACGAGCAGGCCGACGTCCTGGTCGACCGGCTCACGCAGCTCGACCCGGACGCCGTGACGTACTTCGCCCGGCACTTCGAGGTCCGCTACCGCCGCGCCTACCAGTGGGACCTGTGGGCGGCGGCCTGGATTCTGCTGGACGGGGTCAGCGACGACGCCTTCGACGCCTTCCGCTGCTGGCTCATCGGGCAGGGCCGGCACCTCTTCGAGGTCGCCGCCCACGACGCGGACGCGCTGGCCGAGCTGCTGGAGGACTTCGACGAGGAGCTGGACGGCGAGGCCGAGGACCTGGGCTTCGCGGCGGACGAGGCGTACGAGCAGCTCACGGGCGGCGAACTGCCGGACCTCGGCCTCCCGGACCGGCCCTCCGATCCGGAGGGCGCCCCGCTCGACCTGGAGGACGACGCGGCGCTGGCCGAACGCCTTCCCCGTCTGTGGGAACGATTCCGCACCTGAGCGGCCCCGCGCCGGTGGCGCCTGGTGCAGCCTGCTGCCGTCCCCGGCACGGCACCGGTCAGCCGGCCAGCGACCGGCCCATCAGCACGTCGTCCACGTACGCGCCGTCCAGCCAGAACTCCTCCGGCAGCACGCCCTCGACCCGGAAGCCGGCCGACTCGTACAGCGCCCGGGCGGGCACGTTCGGCCCCAGCACGCGGAGGGTGAGGCGCCGCGCGCCCCGCCCCCGGGCCAGCGCGCACACCCCCTCCAGCAGGGCGCGCGCGACGCCGATGCCGCGCGCCCGCTCGTCCACCGCGAGACCGTGGATCTGGCGGACGTGCGCGTTGCACTCCAGCTCGGTGGGGCGTCCCAGCCGGACGTAGCCGACGAGGCCGCGACCCGTCAGATCGGCGACGAGGTGGTCCTCGGGGCCGGTGGTGGCGAAGAAGGAGGGGTACGGCGGCTCGGGTCGCGGCGTGACCGCGTGCAGCGGGGACCAGGTCCGTCGGTCGAGGGCGCCGAGCGGACCCTCGTCGGCGTCGGAGGCGGCCCGGATGGTGAACTGGGAGGGCATACGCGTCACTCTCGTCCTCGTTCGCCGCCCACGTCCACAGGATTACGTCATGCGCCTCGCAGTGACCGGTTCGAACGGCCTCATCGGCTCCGCCCTCGTCTCCTCCCTCCGCAGGGACGGCCACGAGGTGGTGCGCGTGGTGCGGCACCCTCCGCGCGCGGCGGACGAGGTGGCGTGGGACCCGAAGGGCGGCACCGTGGACACCGCCGGCCTGGCGGGCTGCGGGGCGGTGGTCCACCTCGCGGGCGCCGGCGTCGGCGAACGCCGGTGGACCGAGGCGTACAAGAAGGAGCTGCGGGACAGCCGGGTGCTGGGCACCGCCACGCTGGCCGAAGCCCTCGCGGGCATGGCGGAGCCGCCCGCGACCTTCCTCGTCGGCACGGCCATCGGCTGGTACGGCGACACCGGGACGCGTGCGGTGGACGAGTCTGCGGCACCCGGCTCCGGCTTCATGGCCGACCTGTGCCGCGACTGGGAGGCCGCCGCGGCACCCGCCGAACAGGCGGGCGTCCGCACCGTGTTCGCGCGGACCGGACTGGTGGTGGCCCGTCAGGGCGGTGCCTGGGGGCGGCTGTTCCCGATCTTCCGGGCGGGTATCGGCGGCCGCCTCGGCGACGGGCGGCAGTACTGGAGCCACATCGCGCTGCACGACCACGTCGCGGCGCTGCGCCACCTGCTCGACACCCCGGAGCTGGACGGACCGGTGAACCTCACCGCACCGGAACCCGTCACCAACCGCGAGGTGACGGCGGCGATGGCGCGGGTGCTGCGGCGGCCCGCGCTGTTCCCGGTGCCCGAGGCCGTACTGCGGCTGGTCCTCGGCGAGTTCGCCGGCGACGTGGTCGGCTCGCAGCGTGTGCGGCCCCGGCGGCTGCTGGAGTCCGGGTTCCGCTTCGCCTTCCCGACGGTGGAGGACGCGGTGCGGGCCGCGCTGGACCGCACCGCCTGACCACCTTTCGGTTCCGGCGGGCGGGCTGACGGCCTGACCGCTCCCGCGCGCCGGTCGTGTCCCCGGGCGTGCGCCGTCGTGCGCCCGTGCCACCCCGTGCACTACTGACGGCGAGTCCGCGTGTGCATAGAGTCGACTCCCTCGGGTATTCCCGGCTCTGCCTGCGGGCATGAGCCAGACGGAACGTCCAACGCTCCGACGGGAAAAGGCCCTTGCTGTCGCTCGACGACCTTGGGGAGGGCACGTGCCGATCAACAGCGCACTCGCACGCCGCACGCACGCGGAGGAGACCGACGTCGTCGTCGTGGGCGCCGGGCCGGCCGGCCTGGCAGCGGCGCTGCACCTGGCCGGTGCGGGGCTGCGGGTCGTGGTTCTGGAGGCCGAGGACCGCATCGGCGGCCGGATGCGCACCGACGAGGTGGACGGCCATCTGCTGGACCGCGCACCGGGGTTGCTCTGCCCCGGCTGGCCCGAGGCCGAACTGCCCGGCCTGGGCCTGGGATCGGCGCTCGCGCTGCGTCCCTTCGCGCCCGGCGCCGTGCTGCGGACCGGAAACCGGGCCCTGCGCGTCGCAGACGTCCGCCCGCACGCCGGACGGCCGGGGCGGGGCGGCCACCCGCACGGCGGCCGGGTGGGCCGCGGCGCGCTGCGCTCCGCCCGCGCGCTGACCCGTACGGCGGTGAGCGACGCCGTGGAGGTCTCGCGGCTCCGGGCCGCCCTGGGCAGGCTGGCCGCGCTGCCCGAAGAACGCCTGCACGCCCGGCCCGAGGTGTCCGCGTCGAAGGCGCTCGCCGGGCGCGGCCTGTCCGGCCGTACGGTCGACGCCCTGATACGCCCGCTGCTCTCCGCGCTGCTGTCCGATCCGGCACTGACCACGTCCAGCCGGGTCGCCGACCTGGCGCTGCGCGGCTTCGCCCGCGCCGGGCTGTGCGTACCGGCCGGCGGTGCCGGCGCGCTGCCGGGCGTCCTGGCCGCCGCACTGCCCCGGGGCTCCGTACGGACCGGGGTGCGCGCCACCTCGGTCTGCGCGAGCGCGGTGGACACGGCCGGGCACGGCAGCATCGGCTGCCGCGCCGTGGTCATCGCGGCCGGTGCGCACCGGGCGGCGCAGCTGCTGCCCGGCCTGCGCGTCCCGCCGCACCACCCGGTGACGGTGCTGCACCACCTCGCGGACGGCCCGCTGCCGCACGGGGACGCGCTGCTGGTCGACGCCGAGCGCCGCGGCCCGGTCTCGCACAGCTGGGTGGCGTCGGCGGTCGACCCGTCCCGGACGCCGGGCGACGGACGGCCGCTGGTGACGTCCGTGGTGCTCGGCGAGGCGGCCGGGGAACCGGCGGCCACGCTGGAGAAGGCGGTGCGGGCGCACGCGGGCGTGCTGCACGGAGTGCCGTCGGACGGCTGGGAGGCGATGGCCGTCCGTCACGACCCGCGCGCCGTGCCGGCGATGCCCGCCCCGCACGACATCCGGCGGGCCGTGCGCGTGCTGTGCGGCCTGTACGTGTGCGGCGACCACCGTGAGGTGTCGGGCCCGCAGGGGGCCCTCGCCTCGGCCCGGCGGGCGGCAGCCGAGGTGCTGCGCGATCTCGGTCTGCGATCCGCCGCGGAGGGCGGCCCGGGCGTACGCGCGGCGGCCTGAGCACATCTGGCCGCCGAAAGCCCCTCCCGACGGGCCGTCAGATGTGCTCTGGCCAGGGCCTTTTGTCAGTGGGCGGCGGTATTCTGGAGACAGAATCGCGAGGGCTCACCCACGTCCTGGGAGGTCGCTGATGACCGTCGTCCGCAAGGTGCCGCTGCCCGCCGGGCAGCCCCGAGAGTGGTACGTCACGCACAACCGCCGGCTGAAGGCGATGCGGCTGGCGATCGCGTTGCTCGACTCCGGCGTCTACACGCCGGACCGGGCGACGGACCGCCGTATCTGCGGCCTGGCCGAGCGGATAGGCGTCCACCGTCCGTCCCGCACGACCTGCCGCGCCGTCCGCGACCTGCTCCCGGCGTCGGCTCGCCGGTAGCCCCTCCCGGGGCCGGGGGCGGGGGCTCGGAGCGCCCCGCCCCCGGCCGTTCAGCCCAGGGCTGCGACGCGCTCGCGGTAGACGCGCACCGGCCCCGCGTCGCGGTACGGCTCGAGACGGCGTTCGAAGTCACGCACGTACTCGAACGCCCGCGCCGACCGCATCTCCGCGGCCTGGTGCGCCGCCTCCGCGGCGAGCGCACACGCCTGCTCGACCTCGCCCAGCCCGAGCCGCGCGGTCGCCAGCACCACCCGGCAGAACAACCGGCTGCGCGCATAGCCCGCGCCGCGCAGCCGCAGCGCGCGCTCCGCGTGCTGTGCCGCCGCGCGGTACTGCTGGAGGTCCCGGTGGCAGTGCCCGAACTCGTCCGCGAGCTGCGCCTCGTCGAAGAAGCGCGCCCAGGGCGGCACCTCCTCCCCCTGCCGTACGGCCTCCAGCGACCGTTCGGCCCGCGCCAGCGAAGCGGTGCAGGCCCGCACCTCACCGAGCACGCCGTGGCCGCGCGCCTCGGCGGCGTGCAGCAGCGCCTGGACCGCGGACGGCGCCGCCGCACCCACCCCCTGCTGCGCCACCCGCGCGAGCTGCACCGCCTCCCGGCCGTGCCCGAGGTAGACGGCCTGGCGGCTCATCGTCACCAGTACGTAGGCGCCGTACGCCCGGTCGCCCGCCGCCTGCGAGAGCCGCAACGCCTGCACGAAGTAGCGCTGAGCGAGGCCGTGCGCCGCGACGTCGTACGAGGTCCAGCCGGCGAGCCGGGTGAGGTCGGCGACCGCGCCGAAGAGTCGGCGCCCGGTCTGCTCGCCGTAGACGCCGCGCAGCAGCGGCTCCGCCTCGTGTTCGAGGTACCGCACCAGGCCCTGGCGGGCGTGGCCGCCGCCGTAGGCGTGGTCGAGGGCGCGGAAGAGGTCGCAGACCGAGCGCAGCGCGGCGACGTCGCCTCCGGTCACGCGACGCCCCGGACCGCGTTCGGTGAGCTGCGCCGGCTCGGTGACGGCGGCCCGCCCGGCGGCGGTACCGGATGCGGTACCCGGGCCGCCGGGGACACCCATCGGGTCCGCCGCCCCGGAGGGGCGCGGTACCCGCACCCCTCCCGCCGCGAGCCCGGCTCCCGGTGACGCCGCGACCGCGCCCGGCCGGAGCACCGGGCTCGCGCCGCGCGCCTGCTGCGGCACCCGCGCGGAAGCAGCCGACGGCACCGCCGGCCCTTCGCCACCGCCACCGCCTCCGCCACCACGTGCGACGCGCTCGTCGGACCGCCCGATCAGCCAGTCCCGGCTGGGCACCACCAGACCGGCCGGTGTGAACGCGATCTTCCGCAGGTCGGCCTGTGCACCGGTGTCCTTGCGCCAGAGCCCGCTGACGATGTCCACCGCCTCGGCGGGCGTCGCGGCGAACTCCAGACCCGCGTACACCGGAGCGCACGCGTCCAACCCGAGGTCCTGCGCGGACAGGCGCCGGCCCAGCCGGCGGGTGAAGACCTCCGCGATCAGGGCGGGGGTGGTGCCGCGCGGCTGCTGCCCGCGCAGCCAGCGGGTCACGGACGTCTTGTCGTAGCGCAGGTCGAGACCGTGTTCGAGGCCGAGCTGGTCCACCCGGCGGGCGAGGCCCGCGTGGGAGAACCCGGCTTCCGCGATGAGCGCGGCGAGGCGTCGGTTGGGCGTGCGCTGCTGGGGGGAACCCCCAGGTCGTTCCGTCGTCATCGGCTGTACGGTCTCCTGACTCACGGCTTGCGCGCAGACGCCGGGGCGCCCTGCTGGAACGGCGCGAATGTAACGGCCACAGCGCCCGCACCGGCCCTGACCGCCGCGTATTCATCCGTACGTGTGAGTAGGCGGTCGCCTCCGGGTCCGCACGGGGCCCGCCGTAGAGTGGCTGGGGTGTGCATCGAGCGCACCGGGGCGCGTGCCCGCGCCCGAGACGCACGCAGAGGAGACGGCCGTGAGCGAGCTGCGCTTCGTCCACCTGGGCTTCGGCGCCGACGCCGTGGAGTACACCGCGGCGTGGCAGGAGCAGCGCCGGGTGCACGCGGCACGGTTCGCGGACGAGTCCCCGGACACCTGTCTGCTGCTGGAGCACCAGGCCGTCTACACCGCCGGCCGCCGCACCGAGGACAGCGAACGCCCGCTGGACGGCACCCCGGTGGTGGACGTGGACCGCGGCGGGAAGATCACCTGGCACGGCCCCGGCCAGCTCGTCGGATACCCGATCCTGAAGCTGCCGCGCCCGGTCGACGTCGTGGCGCACGTGCGGCGGCTCGAGGAGGCGCTGATCCGGGCCGCCGCCGAGTTCGGCCTGGAGACGACCCGGATCGAGGGGCGCAGCGGCGTGTGGGTCCTCGGCGACCCGGTCGACGAGCGGCGCAGCCGAGATGCAGCGCAGGGTGAGGGTCCGGACCGACGAACGAGGAAGGGGCACTCGGCCGGAGCGGAATCGAGGCGGAGCGCGACCAGAGGTCACGAGCGGCAGGCGCTGGGCGGCCTGGCGCTGGACTTCGACCCGCGGCTGACGGACGAGGAGTTCGACCCGCGGCTGAGCGGCCCGGAGTACGCCCCGTCCAACGCGGGGCAGCGCCGGGAGGACCGGAAACTGGCCGCCATCGGCATCCGGGTCGCCAAGGGCGTGACCATGCACGGCTTCGCGCTGAACTGTGATCCCGACAACACCGAGTTCGACCGGATCGTGCCGTGCGGCATCCGTGACGCGGGCGTCACCTCGCTCTCGGACGAGCTGGGCAGGAATGTTCCGGTCGCGGAAGTGCTTCCCGTAGTGGAGAAGCACCTCCGTGCGGTGCTGGAGGAGGCACTTCCCCTCCCCCGCGCCGTCTGACCCGCACAACGGCAGGCGTACTCTGGTACGCACCGAGGAATCGAAAGTACGTAGGGAGCCGGACGTGTCCGCTGTCGCACCCGACGGTCGCAAGATGCTCCGCTTGGAGGTCCGCAACAGCCAGACCCCCATCGAGCGCAAGCCCGAGTGGATCAAGACCCGGGCGAAGATGGGCCCCGAGTACAACGCCCTGCAGAAGCTCGTGAAGGACGAGGGTCTGCACACCGTCTGCCAGGAAGCGGGCTGCCCCAACATCTTCGAGTGCTGGGAGGACCGCGAGGCCACCTTCCTCATCGGCGGCGAGCAGTGCACCCGGCGCTGCGACTTCTGCCAGATCGACACCGGGAAGCCCGCCGAGCTGGACCGCGACGAGCCCCGGCGCGTGGCGGAGTCCGTCCAGCAGATGGAGCTGCGCTACGCCACCATCACCGGTGTGGCCCGCGACGACCTCGAGGACGGCGGCGCCTGGCTGTACGCGGAGACCGTCCGCCAGATCCACGCGGCGATGCCGGACACCGGCGTCGAGCTGCTGATCCCGGACTTCAACGCGGTGCCCGAACAGCTCGCCGAGGTCTTCTCCTCGCGCCCCGAGGTCCTCGCCCACAACGTCGAGACGGTGCCGCGCATCTTCAAGCGCATCCGCCCCGCCTTCCGCTACGAGCGGTCGCTCGAGGTCATCACCCGGGCCCGCGAGGACGGCCTGGTCACCAAGTCGAACCTGATCCTCGGCATGGGCGAGACGCGCGAAGAGGTCTCCCAGGCGCTGCGCGACCTGCACGGGGCCGGCTGCGAGCTGATCACCATCACGCAGTACCTCCGCCCGTCGCCCCGGCACCACCCGGTCGAGCGCTGGGTCAAGCCGGAGGAGTTCGTGGAGCTCCAGCAGGAGGCGGACGAGATCGGCTTCGCCGGCGTCATGTCCGGTCCACTGGTCCGCTCCTCCTACCGCGCCGGGCGCCTGTACCGGCAGGCCATGGACGCCCGAGCGGCGAAGGCCGCCTGACCGCCCGACGACGGGTCGGCGCGGGGCACGCCGCCCCGCCCCCTCCGGCGTGCGCACGGGGACGACCGCCCCGGTACGCGGGGCCCGGCGCGGCGGGCGGCAGTGTGAGTTCGGCCGCACTTCGCCCCAGCGCCGCCGGGTCCCTTTGACCTGATCGACATGCGCTGGTAACACCCGTGAGTGACGATGTACTCACACCCCGCGTCCGGCGCTTCGCCGTGCGGCGCGGGCCCCGGCTCTTTTCTTCAATCTCCGGAGGAAGCATGCGTACCGCCCTGCGCACGTTGGAGGGTCTGCTGCTGGACGGCGGTGGCCGCACCGCGCGCCGTAACGCCTGGCAGGCGGTCCTGGAGGACCGCTCCCGGGCGCGCGCCAGGGCGGAGGCCGAGCGGCTGCTGACCGCGATGCCCACCCCGGGCACGGCGCTCCGCCCCGTGGCCGCTCCGCGCCCTGCGATCGCCGCCGCCCCGCAGGCTGTTTCGCAGGCCGGGGCAGGCGCTCTCCAGCACGGCTAGACCCGGCCGCGCGCGCCACGGCGCGGGGCCCGGCGGGGCGTACACCCGGCCGGGGCGGAAGCGCTCCGGCGCGCCACGTAAACTGCGCCCTATGGCGAGGCAGGACACTTCCGAGAACCCGGGCCGGTTCAAGCAGATCGGCCTGACGTACAAGATGACCCGGCGCGTGGACCGGAAGATCGGCTGGATTCTGGCCGGCATCGGTCTCGGCACGCTCGGTGTCCTGCTCGGGATCGGCTTCCTCATCGGCCACCCGGTCTACCTGGGCATTCTCGGCGTGCTGCTCGCCTTCCTCGCCACGGCGATCGTCTTCGGGCGGCGTGCGGAGCGGGCGGCGTTCGGGCAGATGGAGGGCCAGCCGGGTGCCGCCGCCGCGGTCCTCGACAACATCGGCCGCGGCTGGAACGTCACCCCTGCCGTGGCGATGAACCGGAACCAGGACGTGGTGCACCGGGCCGTCGGCAAGCCCGGCATCGTGCTCGTCGCCGAGGGCAACCCCAACCGGCTGCGGGGACTGCTCGCGGCGGAGAAGCGGAAGATGAGCCGGGTCGTCGCGGAGGTTCCCGTGCACGACCTGGTGGTCGGCAACGACGAGGGCCAGGTGCCGCTGAAGAAGTTGCGCACCACCATGCTGAAGCTGCCCCGCGTGATGCAGGGCTCGCAGATCACCGCGACCAACGACCGGCTGCGTGCGCTCGGCGACCTGATGAGCAACATGCCCATGCCCAAGGGCCCCATGCCGAAGGGCATGCGGCTGCCGAAGGGCCCGAACGGCGGCCGGCGCTGACGACCGGCACCCCGACGAACGGCTGAGGGGCCGGTGCGGTGCACCGGCCCCTCTCGCATGTCTCCGCCGGCCGGCGGACCGGTCAGATGCGGACCTGCACCGCGCCGGAGAGCTGGTCGTGCAGGCCGCGGCCGTCGCGGTCCCAGATCAGCGCGGGGATCGCGAGGCCGAGCAGGACCGTGCGGACCAGCACCCGCCACGTCGCCAGGCGGCCCAGCCCGTCCACCGCGACCACGCGCAGGCCGAGGATGCGCTTGCCCGGGGTGAAGCCGACCGTGCCCACCGTGAGCAGGACCATCACCAGGAAGACGGGCAGCGCCCACCGGTTCGCGGTCTGCAGCGCGCCGCCCGAGAGGAGCCCGTAGGAGATGAGCACGGCCAGCGCCCAGTCGATGAAGATGGCGCCCAGCCGCCGCCCGAACGACGCCACCGACCGGGGGCCGTCCTGCGGCAGGCCGAGCCGTTCACCGCGGTAGCCGAAGTCCGCGCCCATGCCCTCGGCCGCGCTGCGCGGGCCGGAGAGCCACGATCCGATTGCTTCCCTGTTGTCCACGGCTCCACGGTATCGCGGGCGAAATCGTCCACGACCGCCCGGTTGGCGAGGTTTCCGGGCCGCAGGGTGGTTAACATCGGCGAAACAAATGGGTCATGCCCGAGAAATGGCGTCTCCCTATGGTCGGGGATCAGCGTGCCCCCGCACCGGCCCGCGCTCTCACGGCAGCAAAGCCCGTCCCCGCACGACGGGACTAGGAGGAGTCGAATGTTCCAGAACGCCGACGAAGCCCAGAAGTTCATCGCGGACGAGGACGTGAAGTTCGTCGACGTACGGTTCTGCGACCTGCCCGGCATCATGCAGCACTTCACGGTACCGGCCAAGTCGTTCGACCCGGCCGAGCACCTGATGTTCGACGGCTCCTCGATCCGCGGCTTCCAGGCCATCCACGAGTCCGACATGGCCCTGGTCCCGGACCTCTCGACCGCCCGCGTGGACCCGTTCCGCCGCGACAAGACGCTCAACGTCAACTTCTTCATCCACGACCCGATCACCGGCGAGCAGTACAGCCGCGACCCGCGGAACGTGGCGAAGAAGGCCGAGGCGTACCTCGCCTCCTCCGGCATCGCCGACACCGCCTTCTTCGGGCCCGAGGCCGAGTTCTACGTCTTCGACGACGTGCGCTTCGAGACCAAGGCCAACGCCGGCTACTACCACATCGACTCCGAGGCGGGCGCCTGGAACACCGGCGCCATCGAGGACGGCGGCAACCGCGGCTACAAGGTCCGCTACAAGGGCGGCTACTTCCCCGCCCCGCCGGTCGACCACTTCGCCGACCTGCGCGCCGAGATCTCCCTGGAGCTGGACAAGGCCGGCCTCCAGGTCGAGCGCCAGCACCACGAGGTCGGCACCGCCGGCCAGGCCGAGATCAACTACAAGTTCAACACGTTGCTGGCCGCCGCCGACGACCTGATGCTCTTCAAGTACATCGTGAAGAACGTCGCCTGGCGCAACGGCAAGACCGCCACCTTCATGCCGAAGCCGATCTTCGGCGACAACGGCTCGGGCATGCACGTCCACCAGTCGCTGTGGCAGGGCGGCGAGCCCCTGTTCTACGACGAGCAGGGCTACGCGGGCCTCTCCGACACCGCCCGCTACTACATCGGCGGCATCCTTAAGCACGCCCCGTCGCTGCTGGCCTTCACCAACCCGACGGTGAACTCCTACCACCGCCTGGTGCCCGGCTTCGAGGCCCCGGTGAACCTGGTCTACTCGCAGCGGAACCGCTCCGCTGCCATGCGCATCCCGATCACCGGCGCCAACCCCAAGGCCAAGCGCGTCGAGTTCCGCGCCCCGGACCCGTCCTCCAACCCCTACCTGGCCTTCTCCGCGCTGATGATGGCCGGCCTGGACGGCATCAAGAACAAGATCGAGCCGGCCGAGCCGATCGACAAGGACCTCTACGAGCTGGCCCCCGAGGAGCACGCCGGCGTCCCGCAGGTCCCGACCTCCCTCCCGGCCGTCCTCGACGCCCTGGAGGCCGACAACGAGTACCTCCAGGCGGGCGGCGTCTTCACCGGCGACCTGATCGAGACCTGGATCGACTACAAGCGCACCAACGAGATCGCCCCCATGCAGCTCCGCCCCCACCCGCACGAGTTCGAGCTGTACTTCGACATCTAGAAACCGTGCAGGTCAGAGGACTGATTCGCTGACCTGGGGCGCAAACGGGCCGTGAGCTGGTCTTCCCTTCTCGGAAGGCGACTCACGGCTCGTTTCGGTATGCGGCTGTCAGGCTGCGTCAAGGGCTCGCTCCGCTCGCCGCGCGGCCCCTCGCCGGGCCAGCGCGAAGGCGAGCCGGGGCGGGGAGTGCATCATGGCTGGGGCGTTCCGCTTCGCGGCTCAAGCAGCCGCTTCGAGGCGAGCCTCCACGTGCATGGCCCCACTTCGGGCTGTGCGGGCAGGCTGGGAGCTGCCCGAGTCGCGGCGAGCTTGCAGGGCCATGATCTCTCGCCCCGAGCAGCTCCAGCCCAAAGCAGCTACGCCGACCTCGGTTTGGTGACCTCGGCCAAGCCCGCCAGGACGAGCAACCGGATCGCTTCCGCTCGCGAGCATCCCCGGTGGGCTGCGTAGGCATCCACGCTGGGAAGCAGCTCACCAAGGCGGACTTGGACGCGTCCGCCGATCTCCGGCCTGCCGGGTCCGCGTTCGTCCTCGGCGTCGGGTAGGTAGTCCCGGGATGCGGTCCTCGTGGCGGTTCTGGGTGAGCCAGGCGATGGCTTCCGCGTCGCTGGGGAAGCGGTACCGGGGCGTGGGGGTGGGCAGGGGAAGGCGGACGATGGGCCGGGGCCGCCGTGGGGTCGCACGAGGGTGGCCAGGGATGACAGACGCCGACGGCCGCCGACAGCCAACCCGCAGATCAGACGGTCAGCCACTGTCGTGCGTACAAGCCAGGAAAGGTGCCGGACTCGTTGACCTGCACCGGCGGTTTCGTAGCAGCGCCGCGCTCCCTCGATCCGCGCTGCTGCACCCGGTCGTGCTGCCGGAGCCCCGCCGCCGATCACGGAGGCACCTGGCAGAGTCGCAGAGAGTAGGCGCAGCGGCGGCGGCTAGCGCCCCGCACCCTGGCGCGCGTACCAAATCCTTCCCATCCCATGTCGATCTGGGTAGGATTTGATACATGTCCAAGGTCACCGACCGCCTCATGCAACGTCTGGCGGGCTTGCCTCCGACCTTCACCTCTCGCCAGGCCCGCGCCACGGGGCTCCCCCCACGAGACCTGGCCACCTTGGCCTCGGCGGATGAAATCGAGGAGATCTCCCGAGGCGTCTACCGTCGGGCCGATGCGGCACCGACAGCCCATGTCGACGTCCTCGCAGTCTGCACCCGGGCGCCGCACGCGGTCGTATGCGGGGAGTCCGCACTGGCACTGCACGAACTGATCGACGACATCCCGTACGAGGTGCACATCGCGGTACCGCGGGGCACACACCGCCCGGCGATCGCCCACCCCGCGACCCGGACCTCTCAACTTGCCGCGGATACCTTCGGCTACGCGATCGACCGATTCGAAGCCGCTCCGGGCGAGACCATCCCCGTCTACAGCCGCGCACGATCCGTCGTGGATGCCATGCGCCTCGGCGGGGCCGCAGGCAGACCCCTCGCACTCAGCGCCCTCAACCGCTACCTGCGCCGGTACGGACAGGGCGGCGTCGCCGACCTTCAGGAAGCCGCTCAGACGCTCGGCGCCCTGTCCACCGTCCGCCCAGCCATCGAAGCGGTGCTCGCCTGATGCCCAATCCCACCCGCGACACGACTGCCGGGCGCATCTACAACGACCTGCGCAACCTCGCCCGCCGCACCGGGCACCCGAGCGACCAGCTGATGCTCGAATACGTCCTGGAGCGCTTCCTGTTCCGGTTGAGCAATCACCCCGAGGGCGGCCGGCACTTCGTGCTCAAGGGCGGCCTGCTGCTAGCCCAGTTCGGCGCCCGTCGCATGACCCGCGACATCGACATCCTCGGTCGTTCGTTCTCCGGTGACGAAGCCGAGATCACCCGCCGCATCGCAGCCATCGCCGCCACAGAGGCCGACGACGGGGTCGTCTTCGACCCCGCGAGCCTGTCCACCGTGGACATCCGCCAGGACGACGAATACCACGGACTCCGCCTGACGATGGCCGCGAGTCTCAGCCGGGCGCGACTCAAGCTCCAACTCGACGTCAGTTTCGGCGATCCGGTGACTCCCGAGCCAAAGCTGATCGATTACCCACAGGCTCTGGAAGGAAGGCACTTCCCACTCTACGGCTACCCGATCGCGACCGTCATCGCAGAGAAGCTTTCCACCGCCGTCGCTCTCGGAGATCTCAACACCCGGGACCGCGACTACGCTGACCTCTACCAGCTGATCACCCGGCACCGTCTCGACGGCACCGAACTCACCGATGCCCTCAGCGCGACCGCCGAACATCGAGCCATCCAGCTACGCCCACTCAGCCGCGCCATCACCGACCTGCCGACGCGTCGTCAGGCTCCTTACACCGCCTGGCTGCGTCGCCAGGGCCCCTCAGCCGAGAACCATCCCGAAACCCTCACCGAGGTGGTCGCCCTCGTGGCCGACTTCGCCGACCCGCTCCTCACGGGCACCGCCACGCAACGAACCTGGGAACCGCAAGCGAAGGCCTGGACCTGAAGCCCCGATCCCGGATGCCGGCGCGCTGCTGCACAGGAACTCCGAGTACGGGCCCAGACTCGACAATCGCGAGAGAGGGAGGGCGCGCGCGCCACGGCCCGTTCCGGTAGTGGGCCTCGCTGCGCGTCGAGGGCCGCCCCTCGTCGTCGCACGGTGCCACGGGCTAGGGTCGCCCTCGTTCCCGTCCCACGATCCGTCCCTGTCGAGGTGAGCGCCCCGCATGAAGGAAGAAGTGAGGTTCCCGAGCGTCGTCGGTCCCGAGCTGGCCGGGGTGATCGACGTGCCGGAGGGGGAGATCCGGGGCTGGGGGCTGTTCGTGCACGGATTCACCCTCGGCAAGGACTCGCCGGCCGCCTCGCGCGTGTGCAGGCAGCTGGCCCGCGAGGGCGTCGGCATGCTGCGCTACGACAATCTCGGGATCGGGGATTCCGACGGTGACTGGGGGGACGGTTCCTTCACCGTCAAGGTGCGGGACACCGTCCGGGCCGCGGCCTTCATGGCGGAGCGGGGGACTCCGGTGGACCTGCTGGTGGGGCACTCCTGGGGAGGCGCGGCCGCGATCGCCGCCGCGCTCGAGACGCCCGGCCTCCGGGCGCTGGCCACGATCGCCGCGCCCGTCGATCCCAGCGACGTCGAGCGGCACTACGACTCGGTGCTGGACCGCGTCCTCGAGGACGGGGCGCACGAGTGGTTCGTCGGCGGCAGGACCCTGGTCCTCAAGCGCGCCTTCGTCGAGGACGTCCGCCGGGCGCACCTGCGCGACCGGATCGGCGAGGTGGACCTGCCGCTCCTCGTCGCCCATTCGCCCACCGACTCCACGGTCGACATCGCGAACGCCGCGGAGATCTTCCAGGAGGCGCGGCATCCGCGAAGCTTCATCTCCCTCGAAGGGGCGGACCATCTGCTGACCGCGCGGGGGCAGGCGCAGCGGGCCGCCCACATCATCTGCGCCTGGGCCGACCAGTACCTCGACGAGCCGCGGGCCGGAGAGGCGGCTCCGCGGACGGCGGAGGGCCCGGACGCCTCTTAGCCTCGGGCCTCGTCCCGGCGGCGGACCATTTCGGTGATCCAGGTGGGGGCGAAGGGGGAGGTGCAGCCGGGGGAGGTCGGGTAGTCCTTGAGGACCTCGAGGCGTTCGCCGATGTCGAGGGCGCGGGCGCGGTGCTCGGGATGCTCGATGCCGATCTGTGCCAGGCAGTGGTTCATCGCCCACTGCAGGCGGTCCGGGGCGTCCTTCATCGACGCCTCGACGGTGTCCAGGAGACCGGGCAGGTCGAGGCCCTCGGGCTGCTTCGCGACGCGTTCGGTGGTCAGCGCCCAGCCGGCGCTCGCGACCACGGGGTCCGGGTCGGCGAACCAGGCCACGCGGAGTTCCTCCGCGTGGGGGCTCTTCTTCACCACGTAGTTCACGAGCCAGTCGTGCACCTTCGGCGTGCGCGCCTCGTGCAGCATGCCGTCGAGTTCGTCGCGTCCGAACGCCTTCGGGCGGCAGATCAGGAGCGCCAGCAGTCGCGCCGCGGTGTCGCCCGTGCGCCACAGTTCGCGGGCGAGTTCCTGCTGCGTCCTCAGCCGCTTGGCGAGCGCGCGCAGCGTGCTCAGTTTCACGCCGTGGTCGTCGCCGTGCTTCTCGTTCACCGCGCGTACCTTCGGGTCCTCGAGTCCGGCCAGCTCGGCCCTCACCTCGTCCACCGTCGAGCACGTGCGTGTGTCGTCAGCCATCCCGGCCTCCCGCCTCCCACATGCCGCTCAGCGTACGACGGCCGCCCCCGCACGGAGAACGCTGGTACACGATCTCCTGGATTCAGGAAATCGTGTACCGTCACGGGCATGCTGACTGTTGCTTCCGAGGTCGAGGTGCTGACGCGGTTCGGGCGGGCGCTGGCGGATCCGATCCGGTGCCGGGTGCTGCTGGCACTGCGGGAGGGTCCGGCGTACCCGGCGGACCTCGCCGACGCGCTCGGCGTCTCCCGGACCAGGCTGTCGAACCATCTGGCGTGCCTGCGCGACTGCGGCCTGGTCGTGTCCGCTCCCGACGGGCGCCGCACACGCTACGAGCTCGCCGACGCACGACTCGGCCACGCGCTGGACGACCTGCGCGCGGCGGTGGTCGCCGTGGCCGGCGACCGCAGCTGTCCGGACGCCGACGCGGAGGGCTGCTGCTGATGGCCGCGCGGACGTCTCCCCTGTCGCTCGGTCCCTCCCCGGCCCGCCGTGAGGCGCTGGCCCGGCGGGTGCGGCTGCTGGTGGCCGCGACCATCGCCTACAACGTGGTCGAGGCGGTCGTCGCACTGACCGCCGGCGCGCTGGCGTCGTCCACGGCGTTGATCGGGTTCGGTCTGGACTCGGTCATCGAGGTCTCCTCCGCCGCCGCGGTCGCCTGGCAGTTCTCCGCCCGCGACCACGCCGCGCGGGAGGCCCGCGAGCGGACCACGCTGCGGATCATCGCCGTGTCGTTCTGCGCGCTCGCCGCGTACGTGGGGATCGACGCCGTACGGGCCCTCGGCGGCGACGGCGAGCCGGAGCACTCGGTCCCGGGCATCGTCATCGCCGCGCTCTCGCTGGCGGTCATGCCGTTCCTGTCCGCCGCCCAGCGCCGCGCCGGACGCGAACTGGGCTCGGCCAGCGCGGTCGCGGACTCCCGGCAGACCCTGCTGTGCACCTATCTCTCCGCCGTGCTGCTGGTGGGGCTGGTCCTGCACGCGGCCGTCGGCTGGTCCTGGGCCGACCCGATCGCCGCACTCGTCATCGCGGCGATCGCGGTCAAGGAGGGCCGCGACGCCTGGCAGGGCAAGGGCTGCTGCGCACCCACCGCCCACGTAGGGACGAGCCCGGACACCGCCGACGAGGAGTCGCCCGGATGCGGGTGCGCACCCGGCTGCGCCTGCTGCGCGGAGGCGGGCGCGGCGCGCTGAACCGCCGGGCGGCGGGTGCCTCGCCCCCGGGACGCCCGGGCCGCTGCCCGACCGCTTCCCCAGGACTGGGCCGGTCAGGGTGGGGCGGTCGGGTGATCGACTAGGGATGTGTTTAGCATATGAGCACCGCCTAGCTCGAAAGATAAGAACTGTGACTGTCAACGAGGACGCGTTCACCAACTGGAAGAACCGCGAGGAGATCGCGGAGTCGATGATCCCGATCATCGGCACGTTGCACCGGGAGCGGGACGTGACCGTCCTCCTCCACAGCCGCTCGCTGGTGAACAAGTCGGTGGTGAGCATCCTCAAGACTCACCGGTTCGCCCGGCAGATCGCCGGAGAGGAGCTCTCGGTCACCGAGACGCTGCCCTTCCTGAAGACGCTGACCGCGCTCGACCTGGGCCCGTCCCAGATCGACATCGGCATGCTCGCCGCGACCTACAGGGCAGACGACCGCGGGCTGTCCGTGGAGGAGTTCACCGCCGACGCCGTGGCCGGCGCCATGGGCGAGCACAAGATCGACCGCCGCGAGCCGCGGGACGTCGTGCTGTACGGTTTCGGCCGCATCGGCCGGCTCCTCGCCCGCCTGCTGATCGAGAAGGCCGGTTCCGGCAACGGCCTGCGGCTGCGCGCCATCGTGGTGCGCAAGGGCAAGGGCCAGGACCTGGTGAAGCGTGCCTCGCTGCTGCGGCGCGACTCCATCCACGGCGCCTTCCAGGGCACGATCACCGTCGACGAGGCGAACAGCAGGATCATCGCCAACGGCAACGAGATCAAGGTCATCTACTCCGACGACCCGACGACGGTCGACTACACGGCGTACGGCATCAAGGACGCCATCCTCATCGACAACACCGGCCGCTGGCGCGACCGCGAGGGCCTGGCGAAGCACCTGCGTCCCGGCGTCGACAAGGTCGTCCTGACCGCCCCGGGCAAGGGCGACGTGCCGAACGTCGTGCACGGCGTCAACCACGACACGATCAAGCCGGACGAGCGGATCATCTCCTGCGCGTCCTGCACCACGAACGCGATCGTGCCGCCGCTGAAGGCCATGGCGGACGAGTACGGCGTGCTGCGCGGCCATGTGGAGACCGTCCACTCCTTCACCAACGACCAGAACCTGCTGGACAACTACCACGGCTCGGACCGCCGCGGGCGTTCGGCCGCGCTCAACATGGTGATCACCGAGACGGGTGCCGCCTCGGCTGTCTCGAAGGCGCTGCCGGACCTGAAGGCGAAGATCACCGGCAGCTCGGTGCGGGTGCCGGTGCCGGACGTGTCGATCGCCATCCTCAACCTCCAGCTCGCCCGCGAGGCGGAGCGCGAGGAGGTCCTCGACTACCTCCGCAACGTCTCGCTGACCTCGCCGCTCAAGCGCCAGATCGACTTCATCAGCGCCCCCGACGCCGTCTCCAGCGACTTCATCGGCTCGCGTCACGCCTCGATCGTCGACGCCGGCGCCACCAAGGTCGACGGCGACAACGCGATCCTCTACCTCTGGTACGACAACGAGTTCGGCTACTCCTGCCAGGTCGTCCGGATCGTGCAGCACGTCTCGGGCGCCGAGTACCCGACCTTCCCGGCCCCGGTGGCCTGATCCATCCGCTTCCACCCTCTCCGGCGTCGCGCCGGTGACCCGCAGGCCGTGCCCCCGCACTCCGGGGCACGGCCTGCGGGCGTGCGGCGGCCCGGCGGACAGCCCGCGGCCGGTGGGCCCGTACCCGGGTACGGGCCCACTACGCGGTGTGCGGCTTCGCCCCGGCGGAAGCGGTGTGGAAGCATCTCGACCATGGTGAGTCTCGGGTCCCGGACGAACGCGGAACCCCCCTCCCGGCGTCGTCCGTGGCGGCGGGGAGGCCGGGGAGGGTCGATGCTGGGCATGCGCACCGTCGCCGGCCAGGCCCTGGTGCTCCAGGTCGTGCTGGCGCTGCTGATCGTCGCTGCGGGCGTGGCCGCGCTGCTGCTCCAGGCGGAACGTTACAGCGAGCGTGCGGCGAAGGACCGGTCCCTCGCCGTGGCGCAGAGCCTCGCCCGGTCCCCCGGCATCGTCGAGGCCCTCCGCTCCCCCGACCCCACGAGCGTGCTGCAGCGGCGGGCCGAGGCGGTCCGGGAGCGCACCCGGGTGGACTTCGTGGTGATCACCGACGATCAGGGCATCCGCTACACCCATCCCGAACGCGACCGGATCGGCAAGAAGTTCGTCGGGGACATCGAGACGCCGCTCGGCGGGCGGGCGGTCACCGAGACCATCGACGGCACGATCGGACGGCTGGTGCAGGCCGTCGTCCCGGTGAAGGACGAGCAGGGCGACGTCGTCGGCCTGGTGTCGGCCGGGGTGCTCACCAGCGCGGTGGGCGACGTGGTGGACCGTCAGCTGCCGGTGCTGCTCGGCGGCGCGGCGGTCGCGCTGGCGGTGGCGACGACCGGCATGGTGCTCGTGGGCAGGCGGCTCAGCAGACAGACGCACGGTCTGGGCCCGGCCGAGATGGCCCGGATGTACGAGCACTACGACGCGGTGCTGCACGCCGTGCGCGAGGGCGTGCTGATCGTCGGCGGCGACGGGCGGCTGCTGATGGCCAACAACGAGGCGCGCCGCCTGCTGTCCCTCCCCGCCGACGCGGAGGGCCGCCCGGTCGTCGAGCTGGGCATGGACGCGCACATCACCGAGCTGCTGGCGACCGGCCGGGTGGCGACCGACGAGGTGGTGGCCTCCGGCGACCGGCTGCTCGCCGTGAACAACCGGCCCGCCGACCGGCACGGCAGCCCGGCCGGGGCCGTGGCCACGCTCCGCGACACCACCGAGCTGCACGAGCTGTCCGGCAAGGCGGCGCTGGCCCGCGACCGGCTGCGCCTGCTGTACGACATCAGCGTGACCGTGGGCACGACGCTGGACGTGCGGCGCACCGCCCAGGAACTGGCCGAGGCGTCCGTGCCCGGCTTCGCCGACTTCACCACGGTGGACCTGCTGGACGGTGTGCTGGCCGGTGAGGAGCCGGGGTCGGCGTCGTCGGTGGAGATGCGCCGGGCCGCCCTCAGCGGTATCGCGGAGGGGCCGCCGTTCTTCCCCGTCGGCCGGCTCATCCGGTTCGTGGAGTCGTCTCCGCAGGCCCAGGGCGTCGGCCGGGCACGCGGGGTACTCGCCGCCGACCTGCGGGAGTCGCCGGGCTGGCAGGCGCAGGACCCGGAGCGCGCGCAGGCCCTGATGGACTACGGCATCCACTCGATGATCACCGTCCCGCTGCGGTCCCGGAACACCGTGCTGGGCCTGGCGAACTTCTGGCGCACGGAGGGTTCCGAGCCCTTCGAGGTGGACGACCTGTCGCTCGCCGAGGAGGTGTGCGCCCACGCAGCGGCCTGCGTGGACAACGCCCGCCGCTTCACCCGCGAGCACTCCATGGCGGTCACCCTCCAGCAGAGCCTGCTGCCGAGCGGGCTGCCGGAACAGCGTGCCCTGGAGGTCGCCTACCGCTACCTGCCGGCGCAGGCCGGGGTGGGCGGCGACTGGTTCGACGTCATCCCGCTGCCCGGTGCCCGGGTCGCGCTGGTCGTCGGCGACGTGGTGGGGCACGGCCTGCACGCGGCCGCCACGATGGGACGGCTGCGCACCGCGGTGCACAACTTCTCCTCCCTCGACATGGCGCCCGAGGAGCTGCTGGGCCGGCTGAACGAACTGGCGCTGCAGAGCGATCCGGACGGCGCGGACCTCAGCGGCGCGGGGCTGACCGGCGCGACCTGCCTGTACGCCATCTACGACCCGGTGGCCCGGCGCTGCACCGTCGCCCGGGCGGGACACCTGCCGCCCGCGGTGGTGGCGCCGGACGGCTCGGTGGCGTTCGCCGAGGTACCGGCCGGGCCGCCGCTGGGCGTGCCCGGGCTGCCCATCGAGTCGGCCGAGATGGAGCTGGCCACCGGCAGCCGCCTGGTGCTGTACACCGACGGGCTGGTGGAACGGCGCGGCCGGGACATCGACCACGGCCTGGGCCTGCTGCGGGACGCACTGGCCGGTGCGGACGGCGACGGCGCCGAGGAGACCTGCCAGGGCGTGCTGGGGACGCTGCTGCCGCAGCAGCAACAGCAGAAGGACGACATCGCGCTGCTGGTGGCCCGGACCCATTCGGTGCCCGCCGACCGGATCGCCGAGTGGGACGTGCCCTCGGACCCGGCGGCGGTCGCCGCGGTGCGCGCCGCGGTGGGCGAGGTGCTCGAACGGTGGGGGGTGTCCGAGGAGGCGTTCGCGACGGAGCTGATCCTGAGCGAGCTGGTCACCAACGCGATCCGCTACGGTTCCAGCCCGGTCCGCGCCCGGCTGATCCTGGACCGTGCGCTGATCTGCGAGGTCTGGGACGGCAGCAGCACCTCGCCGCACCTGCGGCACGCCGCCACGATGGACGAGGGCGGCCGCGGGCTGTTCCTGGTCGCCCAGCTCTCGGACCGCTGGGGCACCCGGTACACGCCGAACGGCAAGGTGATCTGGACCGAACAGCCGGTGGCCCCCGCCGCGCAGGCCTGACGGGTCGTCGCAGGCCCCCGCGGTCACCCGCAGGCCGGTGTCGCCCGCGGGCCGGTGTCACCCGGCGACGTTGCGTCCGACCGTCCAGACCAGGGCCGTCGCGACGATCGCGGCCGTGCCGAGGCGGGTCGGCTCGGGGCGGTAGTGACGGCCCCGCAGGCCCTCGCGCAGCATCCGCGTGAACAGGTACGCGGCGGCCGGCAGCCCGAGCAGGAGCATCGCCGCGTTGTCGTGGAAGGCGGCGACGACATCGCCGTGCAGCAGGTCGTACGTCATGCGGGTGCCGCCGCAGCCCGGGCAGAGCAGCCCCGTCGCCCACTCCAGGGGGCAGCGGGGCAGGAGCTGACCGGGCTGGTGCGGGTTCGTCCGGTACAGGTAGGCGGCACCGGCAGCGGCGAACGCGGCCAGCCCGGCGGGCAGCGCCAGCGGGTGGCGCAGTGCCGCACGGAGCCGGACGAGGCCGCCACCGGCCGCCGCGCCCCCGTCAGCCGCCACGCAGCACCCGGCCGTCGCTGTCGGTCGCGTCCTTGTTGGTGAGCGTGATGATGCCGTCGATGAGTGCCCAGAAGCCGAGTCCGCCGCAGGTGAAGAGCTGGGCGAGCGCGATGCCGACGTGGCCGGTGTAGAACCGGCCGATGCCGAGGCCGCCGGCGAACAGCGTCAACACGCCCGCGACGATGCGGGACTTGTCGGAGTAGGGCCGCCCGTACGGGTCGTAGCCGTAGGGCGCCGCCGGGTCGTAGCCGTAGGGCACGGGCATCGCGCCGGGCTGGCCGGGGTAGCCGTAGCCCGGCTGACCGGCGAACTGCTGGCCGTACTGCGGGTCTCCGTACTGCTGGCCGGCGAACTGCTGGCCGCCGTACTGCTGGCCGTACGGGTCGGCGCCGTACGGCGGCTGCGTGCCGTAGGGCGGCGGGGTGGTGGGCTGAGCACCGGGCGGCGGGGTGCCGGGCTGCGGGCTGGGCTGCTGGGGGTAGCCGTAGCCGCCGGCCGGGGGCTGCTGCTCCGGGTACGGGTTCTGGTGCGGATCGGACATGGCGCTGGACCCCCCGAGGGACGCGGATGGTGACGTGGGGCCGAGCGGAGCCCCTGGCATCATCCTGCCAGTTCCGGCCCCCGGCCCGCACACCCGCTGCAGAGGCCGGTTCCCGCCGGCCCGCGCAGGCGCGTCCGGTGCGAGAATCGGCGGATGACCGACGAGGAGCGGGCGGCGCTGCGGGCGCGGCGGACGGCGGCGGTGAACGGCTGCGACCGGCTGCTGTCGGCGGGCAGGTGGCCGACGATGCGCGAACGGCTGACGCGGCTGGAGAGCTACGACCTGGACGGGCCGCCGGACATGTACGGCGACGGCCCCGTGGCGGGGCTGGAGCAGCGCGTCGCGGAGCTGCTGGGCACCGAGGACGCCGCGTTCTTCCCCACCGGGACGATGGCGCAGCAGGTGGCGCTGCGCTGCTGGGCGGGCCGCACGGGCAACGCCACGGTCGCCCTGCACCCGCGGGCGCATCCGGAGGTGCACGAGGGCGGGGCCCTCGGCGCGGTGGCCGGACTGCGCACGGTCCACCCGACGCGGGAGGAGCGGCTGCCGGACGCGGCGGACGTGCGCGACCTGGCGGAACCGTTCGGCACGCTCATGCTGGAACTGCCCCTGCGGGACGCCGGGTTCGTGCTGCCGTCGTGGGAGGAGCTGACGGCGACCGTGGCGGCCGCGCGGGAACGCGACGCGGTGGTGCACTTCGACGGCGCCCGGCTCTGGGAGTGCACGCCCCACTTCGGGCGGCCGCTGCCGGAGATCGCGGACCTCGCGGACAGCGTCTACGTGTCGTTCTACAAGTCGCTGGGCGGCGTCTCGGGAGCCGCGCTGGCGGCCTCCGCCGACCTGGTCGCGGAGGCGAAGGCGTGGCGGCACCGGTACGGCGGGCTGCCGTTCCAGCAGTGGCCGGCGGTGCTGTCCGCGCTGTACGGGCTGGACCACGAGCTGCCGCGGCTCCCGGGGTACGTCGCGCACGCGGCGACCGTCGCCGCGGCGCTGCGCGAGGCGCTGGCGGCGGAGGTGCCGTTCTTCCGCGTGCATCCGCAGACGCCGTGCACGCACCAGTTCCAGGTGTGGCTGCCGTACCCGGCGGACGTGCTGAACGAAGCCGGGCTGCGGCAGGCGGAGGAGACCAAGACGCTGGTGTTCGGCGTCTGGCAGGAAGGTCCGCTGCCCGGCCTCTCGCACACGGAGGTCACGGTGTCGGCGTCGGCGCTGGAGTGGACGGAGGAGGACGTCGCGGACGGCACCGCGCAGTTCCTCGGGTTCCTGCGAGCCGGGTCGCCCCGGAGCACTCACCGGTGACCTGAGTCAGAGCTTCGGTAGCAGTAGGCGGCGAATCTCCGACGTCAGGTCACTGGAGACGCCGCGGCGGGTCCCCGTCGTCCTCGCCGTCCGGTCCGGCGTCCCCGGGCCCGCCCGCGTCCGGCCGGCCGTCGTCGGGGCCCTCACGGTCGGCGGGGCGCACCGCGCCGCCGCCCCGGCCGCCCCAGTGGCGGCCGACGTGCCTCCGGAAGCGGTGGGACAGCGTGGTGGCGGCCGCGGTGAGGAAGACCAGGTTGTACGTGATCTGGATGACCGCCAGCAGCCGGGACGTCTGTCCCCGCGGGTGGATGTCGCCGTAGCCGACCGTCGCCAGGGTGACGACCGTGAAGTACAGCGCGTCCAGCCGGGTGCGCAGTCCGTGGAACTGCCCGGGCTCCTTGGCCAGCGTGTAGTACGCCGCGGAGAACGCGAGGACCGTGAGTGCCACCAGGAGCGGGATGACGAAGCCCGGATGCACGCCCCTGCGGTCCAGCAGCACGTCCCGCATCTGCTTGAGCAGCAGCACGGCGATCAGCGTGAGGAGCAGGACGAAGACGGACCAGCCGATCACGGGGCGCTCGGAGCCGAACGCGTCGAGTGGCAGCAGGAAGTACCCGGTGACCATGAGGGCCGTCACCACGCTGAGGGCTCCCCAGATCCGTTCCGGGTTCCGCCTGCCGCCCCGGCCGTCGTCCCGCACGTCCGTCCCGTCGCCGCGGTAGCCGGGGCGCTACCGTTCCGGCATCGGCGCGGGCGCCCGGGTCCCGCCCTCCCGGGGCCCCACGTCCCGGATTCCGAGCTGCACCGCAGCCTGCATGGCCTCTCACCTCCGGCTTCGACGTCCTCGTCGGTCACCCGCCGCGCGGGCCGGGGTCGGGAACCGGGGCCGGGTACCCCGCCGCCCCGCCCTCACGCGCCCGGAACGGTCGGGCGGGCCGGCGGGGCCGGTGAGCGAGCGGCGGTGCGGTCAGCAGATGCGGGGCAGCTGCTCCCCGAGCGGCAGGTCGACGACCCGGGTGCCGCCCAGGCCGGTGCGGGCGACGACCATGCCGGGGTGGTCGGCGACGCACGCGCCGATGACGGCCGCGTCGGCGCCCAGCGGGTGGGCCCGCATCGCTTCCAGCACCGCGTCGGCGTGATCGCGGGGCACGAAGGCGACCAGCTTGCCCTCGTTGGCCACGTACAGCGGGTCCAGGCCGAGCATGGCGCAGGCTCCGGCGACGGGCTCGGGGACGGGCAGGTGCCGCTCGTCGACGGCCACGCCCACACCCGCCGCGGCGGCGATCTCGCCGAGGGCCGCCGCCACTCCCCCGCGTGTCGGGTCGCGGAGCACGTGCAGGTCGGGGGTGACGGCGAGCATCGCCTCGACCAGTCCGCCCAGCGGGGCGCAGTCGCTCTCCACCCGCACGTCGAACTCCAGCCCTTCGCGCAGGCTGAGCACCGCGATGCCGTGCAGGCCGATCTGCCCGCTGACGAGCACCACGTCACCGGGCCGGGCGCGCTGCGGGCGGATGTCGACGCCGTCGGGGATCAGGCCGATGCCGGCGGTGTTCAGGTAGACGCCGTCGCCGTGGCCGGCCTCGACGACCTTGGTGTCCCCGGTGACGATCTCCACTCCCGCCGTCCGGGCGGCGGCGCCGATCGCCTCGGCGACACGGGCCACGACGGGCATCTCCACGCCCTCCTCCAGCACCACGCCGCAGGACAGGTACGCCGCGCGGGCACCGCTCATGGCGAGGTCGTTGACGGTGCCGTTGACGGCGAGGTCGCCGATGGAGCCGCCGGGGAAGAACAGCGGGCGCACCACGAAGGTGTCGGTGGAGAAGGCGAGACGGGCGCCGCCGAGGGTGACGGCGGCGGAGTCGGCCATCGTGGCGAGCGTCTCGCCGCCGAAGGCGGGGGCGAAGACGTGCTCGACCAGTTCGGCGGACAGGGCGCCGCCGCCCCCGTGGCCCATCACGATGCGCGGCTGGTCGCGCAGCGGCGCGGGGCAGGTCCAGCCGGAGAAGTCGGGTGCCGGGTGGCCGGCGGTGCGTTCGGCGGTGGTCTCAGCCAACGGTGGTCGCCTCCTGCGCGGTGGTGGTGCTCACGGGGCCGCCGAGGCGGCGGTAGAGGTAGTACGCGGCGCAGGCCCCCTCGCTGGAGACCATCGTGGCGCCGAGCGGCGTGCGCGGGGTGCAGGTGGTGCCGAACGCCTCGCACTCGTTCGGCTTGAGCAGCCCCTGCAGCACCTCGCCGCTGCGGCAGGCGGCCGGCTCCGCGGTGGTGATGCCGCGGACGGGGAAGCGCTCCTCGGCGTCGTAGTCGCGGTAGCGCTCGGAGAGCCGCCAGCCGCTGTCGGGGATGACGCCGATGCCGCGCCAGGCCCGGTCGGTGACCTCGAAGACGTCCGCCAGCATGGCGCGCGCGGCCGGGTTGCCCTCGGGGCGCACGGCGCGGGCGTAGGCGTTGTCGACGGTGTGCTCGCCGCGTTCGAGCTGCTGCACGGTGCGGCGGACGCCCTCCAGGATGTCCAGCGGCTCGAAGCCGGTGACGACGATCGGCACCCGGTGACGTTCGGCCAGCTCCGGGTACTCCTCGACGCCCATCACGCTGCACACGTGCCCGGCCGCGAGGAAGCCCTGCACCTGGCAGTCCGGCGAGGTCATGATGGCCTCGATGGCGGGCGGGACGCGGACGTGCGAGACCAGCAGGCTGAAGTTGCTGATGCCGAGCCTGCGCGCCTGGTACACCGTCATGGCGTTGGGCGGGGCGGTGGTCTCGAAGCCGACCCCGAAGAACACCACCTCACGGTCCGGGTTCTCCTGCGCGAGGCGGAGCGCGTCCAGCGGCGAGTAGACGACGCGCACGTCGCCGCCCTCGCTGCGCACCCGGAACAGGTCGCGGTCGGTGCCGGGGACGCGGAGCATGTCGCCGAAGGAGCAGAAGATCACCCCGGGACGGGCGGCGATGGCCAGCGCCTTGTCGATGACCTCCAGCGGGGTCACGCACACCGGGCAGCCGGGCCCGTGGATCAGGCGTACCTGCTCGGGCAGCAGCTGGTCGATGCCGTGCCGGATGATGGTGTGCGTCTGTCCGCCGCAGACCTCCATGAGCGCCCAGGGCCGGGTGACGGTGGTGTGGATGTCGTCCAGCAGGCGCCGCGCCAGCTCGGGGTCCTGGAACTCGTCGATGTACTTCACCGGGCCTCCTCCGCCGTGTCCTGGGCGGCGGGGACACGTGCTGCTCCGCCGGGCCCCTCCGCCGCGTCCGTCGTGGCCGCCGCGTGCGGTACGGGCTGCCCGCTCTCCTCGGCCGCCTGCAGCCAGGCGTCGCCGAACTCCTCCTCCAGAAGACCGAGTCCGGCGAAGAGTTCGAGGGTCTGCCGCGCCGACTCCTCGTCCAGCCGCTGGAGCGCGAAGCCGACGTGCACGATGGTGTACTCGCCGACCCGGAGGTCGGGCACGTACTCCAGGCACACCTCCTTCACCACGCCGCCGAAGTCGACCTCGGCCATCCGGGTGCCGTCACGCTCCTCGATGGTGAGCACCCTGCCGGGTACCGCCAGACACATGGGCTCCTCCTCGCTCTCGGGATTCGTCGGGGCGGGGCCCGGCCGGGCCGGCAGGGTCCTCGCGGGCGGCGAGCACCAGCTGACCGAGCGCCAGCCCGCCGTCGTTCGGGGGGACGAGGCGGTGGGTCAGGACGGTGAAACCGTCCGCCCTCAGGCCCCGCACGCAGTCGCGCGCGAGCAGCGCGTTGGCGAACACGCCGCCGCTGAGAGCGACGGTGTCCGTGCCGTGCCGGTCGCGGGCGGCGGCGCACACGCGCCGCACGAGGCGGGCGACGCAGGCGTGGAAGCGGGCGGCGATCGCGCCCGGCGCGTCGCCGCGCCGCACCGCGTCCGCCACCGCGCGGATCACCGGCGCCGGGTCGGCGATCAGCGGCCCGTCGTCCCTCGGCCGGTCGTGCTGCCGTGCCGGGGGCCGGAGCGCGAAGTCCGCGTCGTGCGCGGGGTCCGGGCTCTCCGTGCCGTGCTCGCCCAGGTGCGCGTGGGCGGCGGCCTCGAGTTCGACGGCGGCCTGGGCCTCGTAACCGGCGTGGTGGCAGATCCCGGCGAGGGAGGAGACCGCGTCGAACAGCCGACCCATGCTGGACGTGGGTACGCAGTGCAGGCCGCGCTCCAACTGGCGTGCCAGCAGTCGCAGTTCGTCGGGGGCGCAGGCCGCAGCCGGGGGCAGCGCGGGGTCCCACGGGAGCCCGGCGGCGTGCAGGTGGGACAGCGCCATCCGGCGGGTGTGGCGCACGGCCGCGTCGCCGCCGGGCAGCGCCGCGTAACCCAGGTGCGCGAAGCGCCGGTAGTCGTCATAGCCGGCGAGCAGGAACTCGCCGCCCCACACGGCACCGTCGTCGCCGTAGCCGGTGCCGTCGAAGGCCACGCCGAGCACCGGGCGGGCGCCGTCGTGCCCGGCTTCGGCCATCGCGGCGGCGACGTGCGCGTGGTGGTGCTGGACCTGCCGCAGCGGCCGGCCGGCGGCGTGGCGCCGGGCCCAGCCGGTACTGCGGTAGCCGGGGTGCCGGTCGGCGGCGAGGACTTCCGGGGTGACGCCGGTGAGCCCTTCGAGCGCCGCTTCGGCGTCGGTGAAGGCGGTGAGGGTCGCGAGGTCGTCCATGTCGCCGATGTGCGCCGAGAGCCAGGCGCGTCGGCCGCGACCGAGGCAGAAGGTGTTCTTCAGGTCGCCGCCGACGGCCAGGGCCGGGCGTACGGGGAAAGGCAGGGTGACGGGGAACGGTGCGTGGCCGCGCGAGCGGCGCACCGGCAGCGTCTCGCCGTCCACCACGCGCAGCACGGAGTCGTCGCACGGCACGTGGATGGGACGCTCGTGGACGAGCCACGCGTCGGCGAGTCCCGCGAGCCGTTCCAGGGCCTCGTCGTCGCCGGTGACGATGGGCTCACCGCCGAGGTTGCCGCTGGTCATCACCAGCAGCCGGGGGCCGGGCGGGTCCCCGGGGAGCCCGAGCAGCAGATGGTGCACGGGGGTGTAGGGCAGCATCACGCCCAGGTCGGCGCTGCGGGGGGCGACGGCTTCGGCGAGCGGCACCGCGTCCGCGGGCACGTCGGCGGCGGGGCGGCGGCGGAGCAGCACGATGGGCCGGGCCGGGCCGGTGAGGAGGTCCCGTTCGGCGGTGCCGAGGTGCACGCGGGGCGCGAGGTCGGCGAGTTCGCGGGCCATCAGGGCGAACGGCTTGTCGCCGCGGGCCTTGCGACGGCGCAGCGTCCGTACGGCCTCGGGGTTCGCGGCGTCGCAGGCCAGGTGGTAGCCGCCCAGGCCCTTGACGGCCACGATCGCCCCGGCGGCCAGCAACTCCCGCACGCGGGCGACCGGTTCGCCGTCGTACTCGGTGTGGTCGGCGGGGTCGGCGGGGCCGCCCGGGACGCCGGTTCCGCCGCCGTGGGCGGGAAGCAGCAGGCGCAGCCGGGGGCCGCAGGCGTGGCAGGCGACGGGCTGGGCGTGGAAGCGGCGGTCGGCCGGGTCGGCGTACTCGCGGGCGCAGTCCGCGCACATCGGGAAGCCGGCCATGGTGGTGTGCGCCCGGTCGTAGGGCAGGGCGGTGACGATGGTGAAGCGCGGCCCGCAGTGCGTGCAGGTGAGGAAGGGGTGCCGGTACCGCCGGTCGGCGGGGTCGCACAGTTCGGCCAGGCAGTCGGCGCAGGTGGCGGTGTCGGGGGAGACGAGGGTACGGGCCGCCGCGCCGCCGCGGGACTCGTGGATGGCGAAGCCGGCCGAGCCGCCGGTGCCGGTGGCGGGGAGCGGTTCGGGGGCGACGGACTCGACCAGGGCGAGCGGGGGTGCGTCGGTGGCGAGCCGTTCGAGGAACGCCGCCACGGCTCGCTCCGCACCCTCGGCCTCGGCCACGACCCCCTCGGGGGTGTTGGCGACGTGGCCGTGCAGTCCGAGTTCGGTGGCGAGCGCGTACACGAAGGGGCGGAAGCCGACGCCCTGCACCACACCGCGCACGGTGACCCGGCACCGGCGTCGTTCCGGGGCCGCGGTGGCTGCCGCAGCGGGCAGGGCGTCGGCGCTCATGTCAGCGGGCGTGCTCGTGGACGTGCGGGTGGGCGTGGTGGCCGTGGTGCCCGTGGTCGTGGTCGTGGTCGTGGTCGTGTCCGTGGTCGTGCCCGTGCGCGTGTCCGTGGTCGTGGGAGGTGCGGGCCAGCACCGGCCGGTGGACGGGCCCCCCGTCGTGCGCCGCCAGGGCACGGTCGAGCACCTCGCCGCTCCCCTCCCCCGTCCGCGCGGAGGTGAACAGCACCTCGACGCCGGGGTTGACCTGCTGCACGTTCGCTTCGAACGCGGCGCGGTCGAAGCTGACCGCGGCCGCGATGTCGTTCTTCGTGACGACCACCAGGTTCGACAGCCCGAAGGCGGTGGGGTACTTGAGCGGCTTGTCCTCCCCCTCGGTGACGGAGGCGAGCGCGATCCGCAGGGTCTCGCCGAGGTCGTACGAGGCCGGGCAGACCAGGTTGCCGACGTTCTCCACGAACAGCAGCCGGGTGTCGTCCGGCAGCCAGCCCTCCAGGTGACCGCGGAGCATGTGCGCCTCCAGATGGCACAGCCCGTCCGTGCAGACCTGCTTGACGGGGACGCCGGAGCGGGCGAGGCGCACCGCGTCGTTCTCGGTCGCGAGGTCGGCGGTGAGCGCGGCGACCGGCACGCCCCGTTGGCGAGCGTGCCCGAGTTCGGTCTCCAGCAGCGCGGTCTTGCCGCTGCCCGGGCTGGAGAGCAGGTTGACCACGGTGGTGCCGCGGGCGGCGAGGTCGGCGCGCAGCGTCCGCGCGCTGTCGTCGTTCTTGGCGAGTACGGCCTGTTGCAGGTCGACGGCACGGCACATGGTCAGCTCTCCTCGGGCACCGGGGCGGACGGGACGGGGTCGGGGCGGGCACCGGAGCACCGGAGCGCGGTGATCCGCAGTTCCCGGCCTGCGAGCAGTTCGGTGTCCGCCCCGTCGCACTGCGGGCAGGCCAGGCGGGGCGGCATGCCCGTCGCCCACGCGTGGTCGCAGGCCGCGCAGCGGGCACGGCCGGGGACGGCGTCGATCAGCAGCTCGGCGCCTTCCAGGACGGTCCCGGCACAGGCCAGGGAGAAGCTGAAGCGGAGGGCGTCCGGGACGACGCCGGCGAGTTCGCCGACCTGGAGCCGGACGCACTCGACGGCGCCGGTGACGTCCTGCGGCGGCGCCTCCTCGACCTGCTGCACCACCGCCATGGCGATGGACATCTCGTGCATCGTGGTCTCTTCTCGCGTGGACGTCGGGGTGCGCGGCGCCTCCTGCTGCCCGTCCGCTCATTAGAGGGCGGGCCCGGGTGGGCCCCGGGCTGACACGCCGCCACGGCCGGGGCGGCTGGCCCGTTCGGCTCAGGTGGGGCCGCCGGCCGCCGCTCCCGCCTCCGGGTGCGGCAGGAGGTCGGCAATCAGGTCGTCGACGAGTTCACGCACGAGCAGCACGGCCTCCGGCACGGCCGCGGCCACCGGCCGGGACAGGCCCATCCCCTCCTCCACCGTCTCGGGCACGCAGCCGACGACCAGCACCCGGCTCGGGCCGGCCTCACCGGTGCCTTCGGCCAGGGTGTCCAGGAGGCCCAGCACGGCGTCCGGGGTCATGCGGTGGCCGTCGACCACGGCGACCGGGCCTCCCGCGGGGTCGGGACCGGGTTCGATGACGCGGAGCGTGCCGGGCGGGTCGTCCCCGGGTACGGCGTCGACGAGGACCAGGCCCGCGTAGCCGTCGAGCAGCTGGTAGGCGAGGTGGACGCCGCGCACGCCGGTGTCCTGCACCTCCACGCCCGGTGGCATCGTCTCCTCGCGCAGCCGGCGCGCGGTCTCGACGCCGAAGCCGTCGTCACCGAGGAAGATGTTGCCGATGCCGGCGACGAGGATGCGGCCGGGCGCGGTCTCCGGGCCGGTGTTCGCGTCCGCGCTGCCGACGGCCGGGCCGTTCACCTGCGGACGGTTCGTCTCCGGGCCGTTCGTCTCCGGGCTGCTCACGCATCCTCCGGGAGGGCGACCTCGTCGGGCTGGAAGTACCAGTAGCGGCGCTGGGCACGGCGCAGTTCGGTGCCCGGGTCGCCCTCGACGGTCACCGCGAGGTGCACGGAGCCGTCCACGTCGTGCAGCACCTCCTCCACCACGGCCGTGCGGCCGTCGAGGAAGACGTCCTGGGCGTCGCTGCGGCGCTGTCCGGGCCGCAGCACGACGCGGTCTCCGGCGCCGATCGACGTGCCCTGCACCTGCACCCGGTCGCGCGCGGGGTCCACGCCCCGTTCGGCCTCGGGGTGCCACCAGGGCGTCTCCTCGGCGGTGGGCTCCGTACTGCCGGCCATGCGTCGCGCCTTTCGTCGGTGCGGTCGTGCGGTCTGAGGTCGGTCGGGCGGGGTGCCGGGTGGTCAGGGGCGGGCGGCGAAGCGGGGCTGCGGGGCCCCGGCGGGCGGGGCCTCCTTGCGGACGAACGCCGCCCGCAGCGCGTGGTACGGCGCGCCGGGGTCGTCGAACACGGCCCGCATCGCGGCGAGTTCCTCCGCACGGTGGTCGGCCAGGGGCCTGCGCGCCTCGCGCGCCTCCAGGTCGGACTTCTTCGCGCCGATGCGGCGTTCGGTCTCGGCCGAGCCCACCGTCCGAGCGGCCCGTGCGGCCGTCTCCGTGGCGAACCCCTGCGGGGAGGTCTCCAGGACGCGGTCCACCAGTCCGATGCGGTGGGCGGAGTCCGCGCCGACCGGAAGCGCCCGTTCGGTGAGGTCGCGGGCGGTGTGCGGGCCGACGCGGCGGGGCAGGGTGGCGGTCCAGTACTCGGAGCCGGGCAGGCCCATCAGCCGGTAGTGCGGGTTGAGCACGACGCCGCGGCGGCACCACACCTCGTCGGCGGCCAGCGCCAGCATCACGCCCCCGGCCGCCGCGTTGCCGCCGAGGGCGGCGACCGTCAACCGGTCGGTGGTGGTGAGAACGGCCCGCACCAGGTCGTTCATCGCCTCGATGTTGGACCACGACTCGGCGGCGGGGTCGGCGGCGGCCTCGATGACGCCGAGGTGGATGCCGTTGGAGAAGAAGTCGCGGGCGGGGCCCAGGACGAGCACCCGGGTGGGGCGGGTGCAGGCGTAGCGGTAGGCGTCGAGCAGGCGGCGGCAGTGCGCGGTGCTCATCGCGCCGCCGGGGAAGGAGAACTCCAGGAATCCCGTGGCACCCTGCTCCCGGTAGCGGATGTCCGACCAGGCCGTACGTGCGTCCGGGCCCCCGTGCGCCCCGGGTCCGGGCGCCGCCTCCGGGTTCAGCGGGACCGGTTCCTCGGGCAGGTCGGGCAACCGGTCTCCGAGGGCGGTGACGGCGGGCAGCGCGATGCCGCGCCGGCCGTCCGTGCGTCGTTCGCGCAGGACGGGCAGCCACACGGCGCCGTCGGCGGTGGCCCGGCACACCGCACCGGCGCGGACTGCCAGGAGCGTGCCGGGCCGCCCCCGCAGCCGGTACTCGGGGTGCCCGCCGTGCAGGAACCATTCGGCGCCGAGCAGGGTGTCGCGTACGCCCGGCTGGGAGTCGGCGGCGCGGAGGATGCGCAGCACGTCGGCGGTGGTGTGCCGGTGCCAGTCCAGGCGCCGGTCGGCCTGCCGCATCGCAGGCCGCACGCACACCTCGGCGCCCAGCGCCGGGTCGTCCTGCCGGGAAGGGGTGTGGGCGCCGGAGGCGAACCGTTCGACGGCGAGGTGCACGGCGGTCAGGGCGGCGTCGGCGATCTCGCCGCGGTACAGGTCGCTCTTCCCCCTTTCCGGGAGCGGGCACGGGGCCCAGGCCCAGACGCGTCCGGCGTCCATCTCCGCCTCGGCCTCGAGGACGGTCACGCCCCAGCGGCGCGCTCCCCCGGCGACGGCCCAGTCCAGGGAGGACGGCCCGCGGTCGCCGGGCGGTCCGGGGTGCACGACCAGGCACGTGTGGGCGGTGAACACCTCGCGGGGGATCGCGGCCCTCAGCATGGGCGCGAGCACCAGTCCGGGACGGTGCCGCCGTACGGCCGTCCGGATCGCCTCGCCGTCGGCGACCGTCTCCACGGCGACGTCGTGGCCGCGTGCGGTCAGCTCGGCGTGGACGCGTTGGGTGAGGCTGTTGAAGGCGCCGGCCACCAGCAGAATGTGCAACGTCGACCTCCCGGCCGTCCGGGGCGCGGCCCGCTTCGGCGGGCCCGATCCGCGGCGATCATGCCCCGGAGGTGCGCCGGACGGCCGGACGGCCCGCCCACGGGTCACCCGATAGCCGTGCGTTCCCTCCGCCGACGAGCGGAAGGGCGGCCGGTGCTGCGACGCCCGGTGACCGTCCGCGCCACGCCCCGGACGGTGCGGTGCCGGCGGACGGCCGGCGGGGGACGGTCAGCGGCGGCGGACGGTGCGCAGCAGCCGCAGCGTGCTGTCCCGGCGGAACCGCGCGAGGACCGCGACGAGGATCAGCGCTCCGAGCGGCGGGACGGCCATGGCCGGGCCGTGCACGGCGAGCTCCAGGACGACCGCACCGGCCATCATGGGCACGAAGCACAGCGCGGCGAGCCCGGCCATGCGCGGCACCAGCAGACCGATGCCGCCGGCCAGCTCGGCCACGCCCACCAGGTACATGCAGGGCAGGCCCAGCCCCAGCTCCGCGAACGCCTCGGGGGACCCGGCGAGTCCGCCGAGCTTGAGCACGCCGCCGTTGACGAAGAGGAGCGCGGTGACGATCTGGAGCGTCCACAGCGCCACGTTCGCCTTGCGGCTGCGGGGCGGGGAGCCGAGGGTGGAGGGGGTGGCATCCGCCCGGGTGGCGGTTGCCGAGGTGGCTGCGGCTGTGGTCGTGGTCGCGGTGTCCGGCGTCGAAGCGGTCATGGTCCCGGCCTCTCGTTGCGAGGGTGTGGCGTGTCGCACAGGGTGACGGCGGCCGGGCCGGAAACTCATCGGTGGGGCCGGCGAACGGCGGTCGCGGTCGTTTCGGGGGCGATTGTCAGACCCCGGTGCCAGGATGTCCCCATCCGCATCGGAGCTCCTGTGAGAGAGGGCGTGGACCATGGCGGAGAACCAGGTCAGCGAGGATTTCCCGAAGCTTGCCGATCCCTTCCGGCGTGAGCTGCTGGCCCACTGCTACCGGATGCTCGGCTCCGTGCACGACGCGGAGGACCTGGTGCAGGAGACCTACCTCCGCGCCTGGCGGGCGTACGACAGGTTCGAGGGCAGGTCCTCGATGCGCACCTGGCTGCACCGGATCGCCACCAACACCTGCCTGGACGCGCTGGAGAGCCGTGGCCGGCGCCCGCTGCCGACCGGCCTGGGAGCCCCGAGCACCGACCCGGTGGACGACCTGGTCGAGCAGCGCGAGGTGCCCTGGCTGGAGCCGGTGCCGGACGCCATGGTGGGTGCGGACGGCGCGGACCCGGCGGCGATCGTGACGTCGCGGGAGAGCATCCGGCTGGCGTTCGTCGCCGCCCTCCAGCACCTGCCGCCGCGGCAGCGTGCGGTGCTCCTGCTGTGCGAGGTGCTGAAGTGGAAGGCCGCGGAGGCCGCGGACCTGCTCGGCACCACGACCGCGTCGGTGAACAGCGCGCTCCAGCGCGCCCGCGCGCAGCTCGGCAAGGTGGCCCCCAGCGAGAGCGGGACGAGTGAGCCGGTCTCCGCGGAGCAGCGCGAGCTGCTGGACCGGTATGTGACGGCCTTCGAGAAGAAGGACATGAAGGCCATCGTCGGGCTGTTCACCGAGGAGGCGGTCTGGGAGATGCCGCCTTTCACCGGCTGGTACCAGGGCCCGGAGAGCATCGGCACGCTCATCGACCTCAACTGCCCGGCCGGTCCGGACGAGCTGCGCCTGATACCGACGGCGCTGAACGGCCAGCCCGCGTTCGCGATGTACATGCGCGGCGAGGACGGGCGTTTCCTGCCGTTCAGCACGATGGTGCTGTCGCTGGAGGGCGACCGTGTGTCGCACGTCGCCGCGTTCTTCGACCTGAGCCTGTTCGAGACCTTCGGGCTGCCGGACCACCTGCCCGCGAGCACCGCCCCGGCGCACGCCGGGGCGGCGGAGCACGCCTGACCGGCGGTGCTCCGCGCCCGGCGGCTACCGTTGCCGGCATGGAGATCTGGATCAATCCCGCCTGTTCGAAGTGCCGCAGCGCGGTGAACCTGCTGGACGAGGAGGGCCGGGAGTACACCGTCCGCCGCTACCTGGACGACCCGCCGGGCGAGGAGGAGCTGCGCGCGGTGCTGGACCGGCTGGGTCTGGAGCCGTGGGACATCACGCGGACCCAGGAGGCGGCCGCGAAGGAACTGGGCGTGACGGACTGGCCGCGCGACGCCACGTCCCGCGACCGCTGGATCGCCGCCCTGGCCGGGCATCCGAAGCTGATCCAGCGGCCGATCATCACGGCCGACGACGGTACGGCCGTGGTGGGCCGCAGCGAGGAGGCGGTCCGGGACGTGCTCTCCCGCTGATGAAGCCCCGCCGGGGTAGGGGTGCATCCCGGGTTCCGGATCTGCGGCGCGCGCCGGCCACCGCGGCGCACGTCCCTCACAGGGCCGGCCGGAAGGCGGGGGACGGCGGCCGGCAGGCGCCCGACGTGCCGCGCGGGCCGCGCCCCCCCTGCGGCCGGACGGCCCGTCCGCGTCAGCGCGCGGCGGCGGCGCGCCCGGTGTCCAGGCCGGGCACCGCGCCGAGGGCGGCCTCCGCCCCGGCCAGGATCTCCGTCACCCGGACGCCGAAGCGCAGGTCACAGGCGTCCGGCGTGCCGGTGCGCACCGCGCGGAGCAGGGCGTCGAGCGCGTGGCCGAAGGACTCGGCCGGCGGCTCCTCGCGCTCGGGCAGCACGGCGACGCCGGCGGGTCCGCGCACCTCGGCGGTGACGCCCGCGGCGCCCGGCGGCACGGTGTGGCTGACGGTGACGGTGCTGGAGGCTCCGCCGTGGTGCCGCAGCGTCAGGTGCACGGTGTCACCGGGGCCGGCCACGGCCGCGACGTCGGCGACGTCGCCGAGCACCGGCAGCAGGACGGACAGCGCGTGCGGGCCGACGTCCCACAGCGCGCCCTTCTCCTTGCGCCAGGGTGAGGCCGCGTACGGGGAGTCGGCGCCGCCGAAGACCGGCGACAGCCAGTCGGCGCGGCCGAGCAGCCAGTCGCCCGCGGCGGCCCGGGCGTCGATCCAGCCGGCGGTGGTGGGGCTGAACCGCAGGGTGAAGAACACCACGGAGGCCACGCCCGCGCGTTCGGCGGCGGCGGCGACCTCCGCGGCGCCGCCGGGAGTGGTGGCGACCGGCTTGTCGAGCAGGAGGTGGCACCCCGCTTCGGCGGCACGTACGGCCAGGGGTGCCTGGATGTCGGGCGGCAGGGCGACGGCCACCGCGTCGCAGTCGGCGAGCAGCGCGTCGACGTCGGAGTGGGCGCGGATGCCGAAGCGGTCCGCGAGTTCGGCGGCGGCCTCGGGCCGCCGTCCCCACACGCCGGCGAACTCCACGCCGGGGTGGGCGTCGAGGGCGGGCGCGTGCGTGGCGTGGGCCCACGGTCCGGTGCCGAGCAGGCCGAAGCGGAGGGGTGCGGGCGGCGGCGCGCCGTGCGGGGTGCCGGGCAGGTCGTCGTGCGGCGTCGTCATCGGCATGCCGACAGCGTAGGCCGTCCCGTACGCCGGGCGGCGCGCCGCTTCTCGCGCGAGCGGCGCGCCGGCCGTGCCCGGGCCCTTTCGTCTCCGGGCTCCTGCGGGGTTCGGGGTGTGCGTCGTCGGTGCCGTCCCCGGCCTTCGCCGGGCTCCGGTCACGTGGCGCGGCCGCTCCTGGCCGCCACGCCGACGCAGGCCACGCCCAGAAGGAAGGCGAGGCCGCCGACGATGATGTTGTTCCAGATGATGCCGGCGTCGGGACTGTCGCCGACCACCCAGGACGAGACGATGATCCATGCGCCCATCGCGCACATGGCCCAGCTCAGGCCGTACATCCGCTCCGGTGTCACGGTGAATCCGAGTGCCAGCAGGGCGATCGCGATGCCCATGATCAGGGCGTGCGTCGTCAGTGCGGGCTGGTTTCCGGAGTAGTGCACCACCCAGGGGGACACGGCGCAGTACAGGCCGACGAGGAAGACCGGCCCGTCGACGAACGCCACGTCCCTTCCCTGGAGTACGCGGGAGTACCTCTCCCGCATCTCCGTCGCGTCGGGGTGACCCGCCAGGTCTCCCCGGTGAGACACATCGGCCATCCGACTCGCCTCCTACTCGTGTCGCAAGTCCGACCGCGTGGTGCTCAGCCGTGCGACATATACATGTCGCCTCTCCCATTGTGCGCGCCGGAACGCCGAAGAGGTAGATACCCGGACAAAAAGGTTGACGGGGTAACCACGTTTCCCGCCGGGGGTGGTGACAGCACCACCCCCGGCGGGGTGGCGGCACCCGTGTGCGGCGGCCCGGCCGACGCCAGACTGAGCGGCGGAGGTGAGGGCGGTGGCTCAGGGAGAGGACCGGCTGCGCCGGTGGAGAGATTCGGTGGTGGCGACGGTGCGGGCTTTCGCGCTCTGCCTGCTGTCGCTCGGGGTGTCGCTCGCGCTGTTCATCGTCACGGTGGTGTCGCTCGCCTTCCTGCTGCTGGGCGTCGGCTTCCTCACGACGCCCGCCGTGCTCACGCTGGTGCGGATGCACGCCAACCAGCGGCGCGCCCTCGCGCACGACTGGGCGGGCCTGACGATCCCGGCGCCGTACCGGGCGTTCCCCCCGACGAGGCGCGGCGGACCGGCCGGGCAGGTCGAGCGGTGCACGCTGCTCCTGCGCGATCCGGCGACCTGGCGGGACGTCCTGTGGCTGCTGGTGGACGCGGTCGCCGGTTTCGTCACGGCGCTGCTGCCGGTGGCGCTGATCGGCTACGGCGTCGAGGGGCTGGTGCTGCTCGCCGGGCTGTGGCACGCGGTCTCCGGCGCCTACTGGTACGCGTTCATCCCCGTCTCGGGCTTCGGCAGCGCGGTGCTGTGCGCCGCCCTCGGTACGGCGCTGATCGCCCTCGGTCTGGTGGCCAACCCGGCACTGCTGCGCGCCCACTTCCTCCTCGCGCGGGCGCTGCTCGCGCCGACGCGGGAGGCACGGCTGGAGCAGCGGGTGCGGCGCCTGGCCGAGACCCGTCACGACGCGGTGGACGACTCCGCCGCCGCCCTGCGGCGCATCGAACGGGACCTGCACGATGGCGCGCAGGCCCGGCTGGTCGCCATGGGGATGGACCTGGGCACCGCTCTGGCCCTGATCGAGAAGGACCCCGCGGGCGCCAAGGCGCTGCTGGCGCAGGCCCGTTCGTCGTCCGCGGCCGCCCTGACCGAACTGCGCGACCTGGTGCGCGGCATCCACCCGCCGGTGCTCGCCGAGCGTGGCCTCGCCGACGCGGCGGAGGCGCTGGCGCTGCGCTGCGGCGTACCGGTGGAGACCGACATCGACCTGCCCGGCCGGTACGGCGAACCCGTCGAGGCGGCGGCCTACTTCGCGATCAGCGAGGTGCTGACCAACGCGGCCCGGCACGCGGGCGCCCGACGCGTCTGGCTGGACCTGCACTTCGCCCCGGCACCGGGCGGCGGGGGCGCGCTGCGCGTCGCCGTCACCGACGACGGACGGGGCGGTGCCGACCCGTCCGCCGGCAGCGGCCTGCGCGGCGTGGAACGCCGGCTGGCCGGGTTCGACGGCGTCCTCGCGGTGAGCAGCCCGCCCGGCGGCCCGACCATGGTGACCATGGAGGTGCCGGCCGCCCCCGCGGCGGAGCCGGTCAGTTCCCCTTCCGGGCCCCGCCGTTGACCTGCACGATCTGGCCGGTGACGTGACCCGCGCCGGGCGAGCAGAGCCAGTGCACGGTGTCGGCGACGTCCTCGGGGACGCCGGCCCGGCCCGTGTCGGTCTGCTCGACGAGGACGCGCCTGCGTGCGTCGGTCATCCCGCCGCGGAAGAACTCGGTGTCCTCGATGTAGCCGGGCGCCACGGCGTTGACCGTGACGCCACGCGGCCCGAGGGCCCCCGCCAGGTCGTAGGCGTACGGGTGCAGCGCGGCCTTCGCGGCGGCGTAGGAGCCGGTGCCGGAGCCGCGGAAGGCGGCGATGGAGCTGAGCAGCACCACCCGGCCGCCGGGCGAGGCGAGCAGGTCGCGCAGCCCTTCGGTGAGCAGCACCGCGGTCAGCACGTTGGACCGGAAGTTGCCGGTCCAGTGCGCGGCGGCGCCCGCCAGTCCCTTCGTCGCCTCCGCCGGAGCGCCGATCTCCACGTTGCCGCCGGCGTTGTTGACCAGCACGTCGACCCGGCCGTACCGCTGGGCCAGTTCCGCGCAGAGCTCCTCGACCTGCGCGGGCTCGGCGAGGTCCACGGCCCGGGTGCTCACTTCGGCTCCCGCGACACGCGCCCGGAGGTCGTCCGCCGCCGTCTCCAGCACTTCCGCCCGGCGCCCGAGCAGCACGACCCGGTCGCCGTCCCGCGCGAAGCGCTCCGCCGTCGCCCGGCCGATGCCGGTCCCGCCGCCGCTGATCACGCTCACCCGTGCCATACCCGGTGCTTCTCCTCCGTGCCCGATGTGTTCGACCTGCACACGCTATGTCACCGCGCGCCGCGCCGCAGGGTGTTTCGGGGTCCGCCCGGCGACCCGCCCGCCGCCGGGCCACGCGCCGGGGAGGTGGTGGCGCCGTGACGGGCGGTGCCCCGCGCGTCGTGCTCGCCGAGGACCTGTTCCTGCTGCGGGACGGGCTGGTGCGGCTGCTGGAGGCGTACGGCTTCGAGATCGCGGCCGCCGTCGACACCGGCCCCGGGCTGACCCGCGCCCTGGCGGAGGAGGTCCCGGACGTGGCGGTGGTGGACGTACGGCTACCGCCGACCTTCTCCGACGAGGGCCTGCAGTGCGCGCTGGCTGCGCGGCGCGCCCGCCCGGGGCTGCCGGTGCTGGTGCTCTCCCAGCACGTGGAGCAGCTCTACGCGCGCGAACTGCTCGCCGACGGCTCCGGCGGCGTCGGGTACCTGCTCAAGGACCGGGTGTTCGACGCGGAGCAGTTCGTGGACGCGGTGCGGCGGGTGGCCTCGGGCGGCACGGCCATGGACCCGCAGGTGATCCGGCAGCTGCTGTCCCGGCGCGAACGGGACGAGGGCCCGGTGGGCAGGCTGACGCCGCGGGAGCGCGAGGTGATGGAACTCGTCGCCCAGGGCCGCTCCAACGCCGCGATCGCCGCCCAGCTGGTCATCACCGAGCGGGCGGTCGGCAAGCACACCTCCCAGATCTTCGCCAAGCTCGGCCTGCCGCCCTCCGACGACGACAACCGCCGCGTCCTGGCGGTCCTCGCCCACCTGGACCGGGGCAAGTCCCCTCCCAGACCCTGACGCCCTGTCAGAACACGCGCCCGGTACCGCTTAGTCTGGGGGACATGACCACCACACCGACCACTGGTGCGCGCCGCAGGATGGGCGTCGAGGAGCGGCGGCAGCAACTGATCGCCGTCGCCCTGGAGCTGTTCAGCAGCCGCGCGCCGGAGGACGTGTCCATCGACGACATCGCGAACGCCGCCGGAATCTCGCGGCCGCTGGTGTACCACTACTTCCCCGGCAAGCAGAGCCTCTACCAGGCGGCCGTGCGGATCGCGGCGGAGGAGCTCGCGGGCCGGTTCAGCGAGCCGCACGAGGGCCCGCTGAGCGGACGCCTGCTGCGCGTGATGCGCCGGTACTTCGACTTCGTCGCCGACCACGGCCCCGGCTTCTCCGCGCTGCTGCGCGGCGGCACGGCTGTGGGCTCGCCGCAGACGGGCGCGGTCATCGACGAGGTGCGGCAGGCCGCGTACGAGCAGGTGCTCTCGCATCTGGGCATCGAGTCGCCCGGCCCGCGCCTGTCGCTCGTGGTGCGCTCCTGGGTGGGGCTGGCCGAGACCACCGCGCTGACCTGGCTGGACGGGCGGGAGGTGCCGCGCCGTGAGCTGGAGGTGCAGTTGGTGCACGACTTCATGGCGCTGGCGGCCGTGACCGCCGTGCACGACGAGGAGACGGCGGCCGTCGTGCGGCGCGTCGTGGGGCAGGAGCCGACGGACGGCCCGCTCTCCGACCTGGTGGCCGGGCTCCTCGCCCTCCTGCCCCACCCCACCGAAGCCCCGCGCGGGCCGTAGGCCGAGGACCCCGCTAAGACCTGTCCGGCCCGTCCGACGCGTCCGAGGTGTCCCGGCCGGAGGCGAAGGCGAGGATCTCGCGGACCGCTGTGCGCAGGGTGGCGAAGTGACGGTGCACGCCGTCCACCGCCGCCGCGGCGTTGACACCCCACACCGTCATCCCGGCGTCCAGCCCGGACCGCACGCCCGACGGGGCGTCCTCGATCACGAGGCAGTCCTCCGGAGCGGCCCCGAGGAGCGCGGCCGCCCGCAGGTACGGCACGGGCGACGGCTTGCCCTCCTCGACGGCGGCCGCGTCCACGAGGACCTCCGGCACCCGCAGGCCGGTCCGCGCGAAGCGCCCGCGGACCCGGTGCGCGTAGTTCGAGGTGACCACGGCCCAGGTCCCGGGGCGGAGGCCGTCCAGGAGTTCCGCGGCGCCGTCGAAGGCCGTGTACGTCCCGGTCCGGACGTCCTCGTCCTCCAGCTCGTGCAGCAGGGCCAGGCACTGCTGCGGATCACGGCCCGGAGCGACCTCCGCGAAGGTCTCCAGCGGTCTCGTCCGCAGCGCCACCCGGTAGACCTCGTCGCCGTCCAGCCCGTGCCGCCTCGACCAGGTGCGCCACACACGCCGCTGGTTGTCCACGGCGTCGATCAATGTGCCGTCGACGTCGAGCAGGACGTACTTCACGGCCACTCCACTCACCACTCTCCGCTGATGCCTCGCCGGGGCGGCTCCAGCGGGAGCCGCCCCGGTGAGGAAGGACACCGGACGCGGCCCTCAGCGGGCGGCGAACACCGCGACCGTACGTCCCGGCACCTCGAACGTGCCCGTCCCGGCGTCGAACTCCGCCGACTTCACGACCTCGTCCGAGCCGCGGGCCTGGGCGGGGTGCAGGGCGAAGCCGCCGTCCTGCCAGCCGTCGTCGGCGACCCGCCGGCGCTCGGGTGTCGCGTTGAGGACGACGACCAGGTCGCCGACCTCCATCGCGATCACCCCGGCGACCTGCCGGTCCGTCCCGGACAGCGGGAAGGAGACGCGTTCCTGCACCTGCGCGGCCGTCCCCAGCGAGAAGGCGTCCTCACCGGCGCGGATGCGCAGCAGGTCGCGGTACGCGCCCGACGCCCCACGGATCTCCTCGCACCCCGGCGTCAGCGCGTCCCGGGTGAGCAGCGGCTTCGCGTACGGCCACTTGTCCTCGTTGTCCCACGCGGGGGGCAGCCCGCGGCCGAAGCCGTTGCCGTCGCGGCAGTCCCAGTGGATGGCGTTGAACCAGTCGCCGGAGTCGTAGGAGTTGCGGTCCAGCGACTTGGAGCGCAGCAGGTCGGTCCCGGCCTGGCTCAGCGCCGGTCCCTGCGAGAGTGCCGCGGTCGCCATCGCGAGGACCTGCATGCGGGCCCGTTCCCCGGCCGTCGTGTCCTTCGGCAGCTTGTAGGCGAGCGCGTCGTAGAGACTCTCGTTGTCGTGCGCGTCCGCGTAGGCGAGCGCGTCGCCGGGGGCGTCGGCGTACCCGGCGGGCGAACCGTTGTAGTCGACCTCGGCTCCGGTGACCCGCTTCCCGCCCGAGTCGGTGAACGCGTAGTCCGCGAGGTTGCCGGTGAGCCCGACCTTGATCAGGTCCTGGTAGTGCAGCAGGCGCTGCTTCTGCTCCTCCCGGGTGCCGTTGTTCTCCGAGTCGTTGGGGTCGGTGTAGAGGCCGGAGGCGAAGCCCTGCACGCCGGGGTCCTCGTCGAACGGGCCGCCGCCGCGCACCGCGTCCCGTGCCCGGTCGGAGAAGGTGGCGATGCCGGTGCCGGCCATGTGCTTCTGCGTGGCCTGCGTGAACCGGGCGTCGTCCGCGACCTCGCCGAAGTTCCAGCCCTCGCCGTAGAGGATGATCGACGACCCGTCGACGCCGTCCTTCGCCGGCGTCAGCTCGTTCAGCGCCTCGCGCACCGCGACCATGTTCGCCTTCGGGTGGTGGCCCATCAGGTCGAAGCGGAAGCCGTCGATCTTGTACTCCTTGGCCCAGGTGACGACGGAGTCGACGACGAGCTTGCCCATCATGGTGTGCTCGGGCGCGGTGTTGGCGCAGCAGGTGGACGTGGCCACGGTGCCGTCGGCCAGCAGCCGCTGGTAGTAGCCGGGAACGATGCGGTCGAGCACCGACTTCCCGTCCTGCCCGGCGGCGTAGGTGTGGTTGTAGACCACGTCCTGCACGACGCGCAGGCCCGCGTCGTTGAGTCCCTGCACCATGCGCCGGTACTCGCGGGTGCGCTGCGGCCCGTCCGTCCGGGTGGCGTACGAGCCCTCGGGCACGGTGTAGTGCAGCGGGTCGTAGCCCCAGTTGTACGCGTCCTCGCCCCGCACCGCGCCGACGCATTCCTGCTGCTTCGCCGAGTCGGCGGGCAGCGCGGCCAGGTCGCAGTCGGGTTCCTTCTGGTCGCCGCGCCGCTCCGGCGTGGAGGCGAGGTCGTAGGTGGGCAGCAGGTGCACGTAGGAGGTGCCGGCCTTCGCCAGCTTCCGCAGGTGCCGCATGCCGTCGGAGTCCTCGTCGGTGAAGGCCAGGTACTTCCCCGGGTGGCGGTTGGTGTCGTCGGCGACGGAGAAGTCGCGGACGTGCAGTTCCTGGATCTGCGCGTCACGCAGCGGCGTGGCAGCCGGCTTGTCCAGCTGCCCCCAGCCCTCCGGCTTCAGCTTCCGGTCCGACAGGTCGACGACCAGGCTCCGCTTCGAGTCGGTCGTCAGCGCCGTCGCGTACGGGTCGGTGACCTTGTTGGTGACGAGCTTCTGCACCGTCGGCGCCCACACCTCGACGACGTACCGGTACGGCTTCCCCTCCCAGGTCCGGTCGCCGCGCACGCTCCACACGCCGGTGGCGTCGTCGCGCCGCATCCGCACCGTGCGGCCGTCCAGCTCCAGCGAGACCGTGCGCGCGGTGGGGGCCCACACCGACAGCGTGGGGCGTCCCCGGCCGTCGAAGACCGGGCCCAGCTCGGCGTCCTCGGCCCGCGCGCCGTACAGGTCGTCCAGCACGCCGGGGAGTTGCACGCCGGTGGCGGCCAGCAGGGCGCCGTTCTTCGCCCGTTGGGTGGCGACGAGCTGGCTGCGGGTCGCCTCGCGCACCCGGTCGCGGTCGCGCAGGTCGATGCGGAAGGCGGTGTGGTCCTTCAGGTGCGGGTACTGCGCGCGCTGCTCCTCGGTCAGCCCGCCCTCGACCGGGGTGAGCCGGATCCACCGGCCCTCGCGGGTGAGCGCGCCGTCCTCGATCCCGATGCGGCCCTTCGGGTCGAAGACGAGCTGCTCGCTGGTGGCGCCGCTGGCCTCGACGTTCCAGGCGACGGTGTCGCGGTCGATCCACTGCGCCTCGGCCTTGGTGAGGTCGAGGTCGGGTGCGCTGCCGCCGGCGGGGAGCAGGTAGCCGTCCTTGCCGCTGAGCTTCCACGCGACGCGGCCGTGGGTGGCGAAGTCGAGGGACTGGTCGGCGGCCTGATCCTTCTGGTCGCCCTTGTGCAGGATGTAGCTCAGTGATCCCGCGCCCTCGGCGAGCGGCACCTCGAAGGTGACGCCGAACGCGTCGCGGCCGGTGGGCTGCAGCGGCTCGGCCCAGTCGGTGGGGTCGGCGGCACCGGTCCAGGTGTGCAGGCCCCAGCCGTCGTAGTCGCCGTCGGGGCGGTGGTAGTGGACGACGGCGGTGTTCTCGTCCTGCGGCGGGTACGCGCCGTCGGGCGCCTCGGGCAGCGTCTCGTCGCCGCCCTGCCGCACCCACACCTCGCCGGTGCGGCCCAGGTCGATGCTGCGCTCCCCGCCGTCGGCCGTGCCGTCCTTCTCGATGCGGAAGTCGACGGCGCTCTCGCCGTCCGCGACGGGGACCCAGGCGAACGCGCCGTAGGCGTCCCGTCCGCTGAAGGGCGCGGTGCGCTCCCCCGCGGTGAGCTGCCAGCCGTCGTAGTCGCCGTCGGGCCGCTGGTAGTGGACGACCGCCCAGTCGCGTTCCAGTGCGGACGGCGGCTGTTCGGCGGGCGGCTGCCCGGCGGCGCTGCCGGCCGTGTCGGAGGCGAGGCGGCCCTGCCGGTCCACGGCGACGGCCTTGTAGCGCAGCGGCGTTCCGGCGGCGACGTCGTCGCCGACGTGCTGGGTGACGCGGTACGGCGCGTGGTCGGCGGTGCCGAGGGTGCGCCACGTCCCGTCGCCGGTCTGGGCGGCGAAGACGACGCGGGCGAGGGGGCCGCCGTCCACGTCGGCGCTCAGCTCGACGGTGCCGGTGGCGCCGTCCTCGGGGGCGGTGAGGGTGACGGACGGCCCGTCCTCCGGCTCCGGCACCGGCTGCGCGGCACGCAGCACCCGGGCGGACAGCGGGGGCACGGTGACCTTCACCGTGCCGTCGGCCTGGCTGGTGACGGACTTGCCCTCGCCGTGGAGGGTGCGGAAGCCGGTGCCGGGCGAGGCGGTGTCGAGGGTGACGGTCCGCTTCTCCTCGGCGTTGTTGACGGCGACCAGGTACTCGCGGGCCGGTGCGTCCTGCTCGGCGGGGAAGCGGGAGAAGGCGTACACGCCGGGGCCGTCGGCCGCGTGCCGTTCGACCTGCACGCCGTCGCGCAGCGCCGGGTGCTGCGTGGTGAGCTTCGAGAGCCGGGCGACGGCGCGGTACAGCGGGTGGCGGGTGTCGTAGGCGTCCTCGGCGTGGGTGCGGTCGGTGCCGAGCTGGTCGTCGTCGAGGTAGTCGGGGGTCCTCGAGGCGAAGAGGGTCTGGCGGGCGTCCTTGTCGCCGCCGGCGCCGGTGAAGCCCTGCTCGTCGCCGTAGTAGAGCACCGGGTTGCCGCGGCTGAGGAACATCAGCTCGTGGGCGAGGGCGTCGCGGCGCAGCAGTTCGGCCTCGTCCGCGTCGGGGTTGTCCTGGCGGACGAAGGCGCCGATGCGGCCCATGTCGTGGTTGCCGAGGAAGGTGACCTGCTCGTAGGCGTTGGCCTTGCCGGTGGTGTAGCGGTGGTCCTGCGCGAACACCTCGGCCAGCTTCTGCGCGGAGCCGCCCTGGGAGGCGAAGCCGCGGGCGGCGTCCTGGAAGGGGAAGTCGAGGGTGGAGTCCAGCCGGCCCTGCGTCACGTACGGCGCGGTGGTCTTCACGTCGGAGGAGTAGACCTCGCCGAACATGAAGAAGTCGTCACGCCCCTTCTTCGCGGCGTACCGGTCCAGGGCGGTGGCCCACTGCGACCAGAAGTCCATGTCGACGTGCTTGACGGTGTCGATGCGGAAGCCGTCGATGTCGAAGTCGCGGACCCACCGCTGGTAGATCCGCTCCATGCCCCGCACGACCTCGGGCCGTTCGGTCCACAGGTCGTCGAGCCCCGCGAAGTCGCCGTACTCGCTGGACTCGCCGGCGAACGTGGAGTCGCCGCGGTTGTGGTACATCGCCGGGTCGTTGAGCCACGACGGCACCTTGACGTCCCGCTCCGCCTCCGGCACGACGGGCGTACGCGGGAAGGAGCCCTCGTCCACCTTCGGGAAGCGCTTCCCGCCCGCGTGGTCGGCGTCGTCGAACGGTTTGCCGTCCTTCGCCAGGTAGGGGAAGGCGCCCTTGGACAGGTAGTCGTAGGACGCCGGCTCGTAGCCGACGACGTCGGCGGTGTGGTTGGTGATGACGTCGAAGAAGACCTTCATGCCTTTGGCATGGGCCGCTTCGATCAGCGTCTCGAGCTGTGCGTTGGTGCCGAAGTGCGGGTCGACCTGCGTGAAGTCGGTGATCCAGTAGCCGTGGTAGCCGGCGCTGGCGTTCTTCCCCTCGCCCTGCACCGGCTTGTTCTTGAAGATCGGCGCCATCCAGATGGCCGTCGTCCCGAGGTCCTCGATGTAGTCGAGCCGGTCGATGATGCCCTGAAGGTCGCCGCCCTGGTAGAAGCCCTTGTCCGTCGGGTCGAAGCCGGTCCGGAGGCGTCCGCCGGTCAGGCCGCCCTCGTCGTTGCCGGTGTCGCCGTTGGCGAAGCGGTCCGGCAGCACGAAGTAGAACTGCTCGCGGGTGAGGTCGTGCCGCGTCGCCTCGGCGGCGAGCTTCTTGTCGGACGGCGGTGGTGGCGCCTTCTTCGCCGCCGCGGGCGCGGCGGCGGTGACGAGCGTGGTCAGAACGGCGGCCGCTATGCCCGCGGCCACCCCTCTGCGCGCGGAGGAACCGAGCACGGTGGCTCTCCTTCAGGGGCGGTGGAGAAAAGTGAGGGTGGAGGAGGGGGAGGGTGAGTGGCGGGAACGGGCCGCCCGGCAGCGGGGTTCGGAGTGTGCCGGGCGGCCCGGGTGGTGCGGTCCCGCCTCAGAGCGATCGGAGCGGGAGTGCGGCGCTCAGCAGGAGCGGGCGCCGGTGTGCAGGGCGAGCGCCGCGTTCGCGCCGAGGGTGGCGCTGAACCGGCCCTCGCCGTCCACGTTCACGGTGGTGCCGCTCTGCACGTCGCAGTACGTGCCGCCGGGCAGCGCGCTGTCGTAGGTGCGGGTGGTGGAGGAGCCCTCGTGGTTGATCACGACGTAGCCCTTGCCGCCGCGCCCGAAGGCGATGTGGTCGTTGCCGTTGTCCCACCAGCCGGTGACCGGTTCACCGCGGGTGGTGTTGCGGAAGGCGACCATCGACTCGATCTCCGGCCAGGCGTGCTGGCACTTCCAGCCTCCCTGCCAGCAGGCGTCCACCCGGCCGCCGTTGGGCGGTCCGGCGTCCTTGTTCGACCACTCGTAGCCGGAGTTGACGTCCGGGGAGCCGTACGGCCACGCCAGCATGAACACGTTGGCGAGGGTGTAGTTCGCGCCGCTCTTGTAGTTGAGCGTCTCGCCGTTGCGCTCGGTGTCGTGGTTGTCGACGAACACCCCCGCCCTGCCGCTGCCCAGGTAGCCCCAGCCCTCGCCGAAGTTGTCGAGGTAGGCCAGCTTCTCGTTCTCGAAGACCCGCTTGAGGTCCCGGCCGTACTGGAACTCCTGCACGTCGCCGACGCCCAGGTACTCCTCCGGCGTGACCGGCTCGCCGGCCGCCCGGATGACCTCCTGCTTGAGGTACACCCCGGAGTCGCTGAGCCGGCTCTTGATGTTCGCCAGGTCGCCGGCGGGGATGTGCTTGGCGGCGTCGACGCGGAAGCCGTCCACACCGAGCGACAGCAGGTCGTTCAGGTAGCCGGCGATCCGGCCGCGCACGTAGCCCTCGCCGGTGTCCAGGTCCGCGAGGCCGAGCAGTTCGCAGTGCTGCACCTGGTACCGGTCGCCGTAGTTGCTGATGTCGTCCCGGCAGTCGTCCATGTCCGCGCCGGAGTAGGTGCCGGGGTAGTCGTAGTGCGTGTACGACGAGCCGCCGGTGCCGGTTCCGGAGCCGGCGGTCATGTGGTTGATCACGGCGTCCACGACGACCTTGACGCCCGCGCCGTGGCAGGTGTTCACCATGTCCCGGAACTGCTGGCGGTTGCCGAGCCGTCCGGCGATCTCGTAGCTGACCGGCTGGTACGACGTCCACCACTGGCCGCCCTGGATGTGCTCCTGCGGCGGCGAGACCTGCACGTACCCGTAGCCGGCCGGGCCGAGGGTGTTCGTGCACTCGCGGGCGATGGAGTCGAAGTCCCACTCGAAGAGGACGGCGGTGACGTCCTTGCCTCCGGGCGGGGCGGCCTGTGCGGTGGGGGTGGGCGCGACGGTCAGCAGTCCCGCGACGGTCGCGACCGACGCGAGTGCGGCCCCCGTGGTCCTTCTCCTGGCCACAATGCCTCCTTGGGGGTGGGCTGGGGGTCCCTCCCGGGGCCGGGGGCCCTGGGGAGGGTGGGTGTGCCGCCCCGCCGGGCCACGCGCCGCTGCCCGCAAGGCGGTTGAAGCTGCCGGTGTGAACCGGCCCGGCCGGCCGGGCGCGTGGGCCCGATGCGGTGGGCCCCGGCCGACCGGACCGGACGGGAAGGAACGTAACAGCTTGCTGAAACTTGCGGAAGACCTTGCGCGCCGTTTGCGTGCACCCGCCCGGCACCGGCGCTTGACCTGAACCAAAGGTGAACTTCTACGTTCGTCCCAGAGCCGCCGGGACCGACCTGCGGCGCCCGGAGAGGGAGCTTCGCCATGCCCGAGGACACCACCGCCGTCGAGATTCCCGAGCAGTACCACTACGCCGTGGTCCCGCACATCATGGTCGACGACGCCGCCGCCGCGATCGACTTCTACCGGCGGGCGTTCGGCGCCCGCGAGGACTTCCGGGTCGACGCCCCGGGCGGCGGGATCCTGCATGCCGAGATCACCGTCGGACGGTCGGCGCTGATGCTGGGCGACGCCAGCGTGGACGAGGCGGAGGCCGGCCGCTTCGCCTCCCCCGCCGCCCTGGGCGGAGGAACCTCCGTCACGCTGCACGTCTTCGTACCGGACGTCGACGGCCTGGCGGAGCGCGCCGAGGCCGCCGGCGCCGAGATCCTCCAGCCCCCGACGGACATGTTCCACGGCGACCGCACCGTCATCCTCAAGGACCCCCAGGGCCACATGTGGGTCTTCCTCACCCACCTGGAGGGCGTCCCGGAGGAGGAGCTGCGGCGTCGCCTGGCCGCTGCCGCCGACTAGGCTTCCGGCCGTGGACGACGACGCACGGGGACTGAGCGTCAGGCCGGGGTACGCGGCCGACGCGGGCGCCGTACTCGGCATGCTGGACGCCGCCGTGGCCTGGATGAACGCACGCGGCAACACCCAGCAGTGGGGCACGACCCCGTACTCGCAGCGCTCCGACGGGCCGGCCCGGGTCGAGCGGTATCTCACGGAGAACACGCCGTACGTCGCCGAGCTCGGCGGGGCGCCGGCCGGTGTGCTGATCCTGGACGGCGGCCCCAGCCCGCAGCTGCCGATCGCGCCGGCCGCGGAGCCCGAGCGGTACGTACGGCTGCTGGCCTCCGACCGCCGGTACGCCGGTTCGGGTATCGGCGCGGCGCTGCTCGCCCACGCCGCCGAGGAGACCCGGCGGGCGGGCGTGGGGCTGCTGCGGGTCGACTGCTGGGCGGGTGGCGGGGGCGCACTGGTCGCGTTCTACGAGCGCAACGGCTTCACACCGACCGGCCGTTTCACCTCCGGTTCCTGGCCCGGGTGCGTCCTGGCCCGCCGCGTCGGCTGACCGACGGGACTCTCGATGATCTCGGAGAGCACCGAACCCGCCCGCAGGAGGGCAAGGGTGCGCCGGGCGAGCGCGCCGACCCGGGCGGCGAGCGCCGTCAGGGGGTCCTCCACCTCCCGCAGCTTCCGGATCGCGTGCATCGTCTGCCGGACCTCGGGGACGCCGTAGCCGGCCGCTCGGAGGGCGGCGACGATGCGGGCTTCGCGCACCACCGGCACCGGGTAGCGGCGCGCGGTGCCCGCACGCGTGCCGACCCGTTCCGGCGTGAGGAGTTCCGCCTTCTCCCAGAACCGGAGGGTCGAGGCGGGGACGCCGAGGGCGACGGCCAGCTCCCTGATCGTCATCGCGTCCCCGGCGGCGGGTTCCGCGTCCGTCGACCCCTCGGCGCGGATCAGGAGCAGCGCCTCCTGCGCGGCCAGGGCGTCGTCCCGCTCCCGGGCGAGCGCGAGGTGGAAGGAGCTCACCAGCGCCGCCGCACGGTCGACGGGCAACGAGCGGATCTCACGCAGGGCCCGGCGTGCCGGTACGGGGCCGACCGCGGTGGCCAGGTCCCGGTAGGCGCGCAGGTCGCGCACATGGTGCTCCGCGAACAGGCGGTAGCCGTTCGCCGCGCGGGAGGCCGGGGCGATGACGCCCAGCCGTTCCAGGTCCCGGACCTGCTGCGGGGAGTACCCCGAGCGCCGCGCCACCGCGGTCGTGCCCAGGCGTCCGGCCGCCGTGTCCGCCCCGGTCATCGGCAACCCTCCACACGCACTTCAACCTCACACTTCACGCATGAGTATGGAGCAGATCCTCGACACCGTCCGCGCCTTCGACGGCGTTCTCGAACTCGCGCCCACCGAGGGCAGCGGATACCCCGAGCCCGCCTGGGGCGACCACTTCTTCTTCTACGCCCCTGACGGCGAGGTGCCGCAACGGGTGCAGCCCTACGCCACCGTCGTGACCAAGGACTCCCCCGGCGACACGCTGTCGGACCTCGACCCGCCGGACCGCCGGCGGCTGAACATCCACGTGGGCAGGACGACCGTCACCGCGCTCACCGGACACGCCCCGGGCGGCCGGACGCCGCCGGCCCGGGACTTCCGCACGACCGACACGCTCCACCCGCACCCGGTCTACGGCGCCCAGGGGTGGGTGGCCGTGGTCAACCCGGGACCGCGGACCACGCCCACCGTCCTCGCCCTGCTGAGGGAGGCCCACGAGAACGCCCGCCGCCGCGCCACCCGCCGCTCGGCACCGGGCGCCGGGTAGGCGCCGGGAGAAGACGGCAGTTCGTGGCGACGGACGCGCCTACCCACTCGCGGGCCGGTCATCCGCGGTGCGGCCCACCTGCTGGCGGAAGTCCTGGAAGCCGTCGGCGCCCGGTGTCGGCACCCGGCGCGGGGGCTCACCATGCAGTACGGCACACAGAACGGAACGATCGGTTCCGGCGGAACGGAGAGGTGGCCCGCATGCAGCGGTGGAAGGTCCCGATGCAGATCGCGGTGGGGGTGCTGCTGGTCGCGATGACCGTCGCGGTGCTGCTCACCACGCCGCTGGACAGCATCGCGGCGAAGGGCGCGCTGGCCGGCATCGCCATGGGTTTCGCGGGACTGATCTTCGGCGTCTACTACGACCGCAAGCAGGCCGCCGCCCGCGCCCGGGAGGAGTGACCCGGCGGGCGCCCCGCCGCACGGCGGGGCGCGGCCGGCTCAGCGCGGCAGGTCCAGTTCGGCGGCGACCGTCTTACCCACCGGCACCCGGTCCAGCACCTCCCACCGGTCGGCCAGGGCCTCGACGAGGTGCAGGCCGCGCCCCCGCTCGGCGTGCGGCTTCAGGGCGGGAAGGTCGCCCGGTGGCGGCGGCCGTCGCTCGTCCCGCGCGTCGGTCACCTCGATGCGCAGCGTGCCGCAGGCCAGCAGGAGCCGCAGCTCGAAGTCCCGCCCGGGAACGCGGCCGTGCGTGACGGCGTTCGCCGCCAGCTCCGCCACGAGCAGCGCAGCGGCGTCGGACACGGCGGTGCCGTGCGGGTGGTCCCAGCGCTCCAGCTGATGCAGCGCCAGGTGCCGCGCGAGCCGCGCACCGAACCGTGTGGAGCTGAACCGCTGCGTGAAAAGGCGCACGGCGCCGGTGCCCTCGGGGGCGGAGGTCGATCGCATGAACCCACCCTGACCTGCACGGACGCCCGTTATCCAGCCTGGGTCCGCGTACTGCGGGCCGTCGTACGCGGCACCACGGCGCCACGTACGCGTGCCCCTCAGTCGGCCACGATCCCCCGGGCCGCGAGGAGTTCGACGGCGTCCGGCACCGACACGATCGCGCAGTCCTCCACGCCCTCGACGCGCCGGAGGTTCGGCAGCAGGTCCAGGTCGTCCAGTGAGCGGACGTCGAACAGGTCGTCCTCTCCGTCCCAGACGGGCGCGCACTCCTGGTAGACCTCCAGCCCACCGTCGACGCACAGCTCCTCGACCTTCGCCAGCAGGTCGTCCGGGATCTCCAGCTCCGCGAAGTACGCCCGCGACTCCTCCAGCACCGTGAACGCGAGGTCGTTGTCGAACGCCCAGCCCTGCACGTCCGTGACGCCGCGCTCCCGCATGCGGTCGGCGATCCGGAACTGCGGCGTGAGCAGTTCCCGCCGGTACATGAGCTGCTCGACGACCAGCAGCTTGAAGTTGAAGTCGCGGAAGACGGCCATGCGCAGAGCATCCCACGGGCGCCTGCATGCCCGGTCGGCAGCCCCACGGCGTGCGCGTACGCGCCGGGAGCGTACGCGCACCAACGGCTGCGGTACGCGTTAGGCAGTGTGACGATCCGTCAGGCGGGTGGGTACTGCGGGAGGTGGCCGGAATGGGCGAGAGCAGGAACGGCAAGGACAACGCGGGCGGCGAACCGGAGGCTTCCGACAGCCTCCGCACCTTCGGCGCGGTCGTCCAGGCGCTCCGCGAGCACGCGGGCCTGACCCGCGACGAGTTCGCCTGCCTGGTGCGGTACTCGCGCCACACGGTGGCCTCCGTCGAACAGGGCCGCCGCATGCCGGACGCCTCGTTCGTCGAGCAGGCGGAAGAAGCACTGGGCAACACGGGCGTGCTCCGCAAGGCCGCGCAGCACCTCTCCCGCCAGCCCGGCCTGGCGAGTTGGTTCCGCCAATGGGCGCGCCTGGAAGCCGAAGCCATCAGCCTCTACACCTACGAGTGCCGCCTGATCCCCGGCCTCCTCCAGACCGAGGCGTACGCGCGCACGCTGTTCACTCATCAGTTGCCCCCACTTGGGGATGCCCAGATCGAAGCACAGCTGGCCGCCCGCACCGAGCGACAACGGCTGCTGTGGGAGCGGCCCCACACCACGTTCAGCTTCATCCTCGAACAGCAGGTGTTCACGCGCCGAACCGGTGGTGCGACTGTCACACGTGACGCCATCGACCGGGTGCTTGAAGCCTCGCTACTACGCAACGTCGAGGTACAGCTCATGCCTGAGATCTGTGAAACACACGCAGGTCTCGATGGCCCCATCCAGCTCCTCGAGTCACCGGACAACCGCTGGTACGCCTACGGCGAGGGCCAGCGTGGCGGGATCCTGCACTCCGACTCCAGGGAGGTCAGCATTCTGCAGAGCAGGTATGCCAGGATGCGTTCGCAGGCCCTGACGCTCGATGATTCCCGGGGCCTGTTGCAGCAGATGCGAGGAGAGCCATGACTGCGTCCGAACTGCCGTGGTTCAAGAGCAGCTACAGCGGAAGCTCTGGCGACGACTGCGTCGAAGTGGCCCTGTCCTGGCGCAAGTCCAGCCACAGCAGCGGCGGTGACGGCGACTGCATCGAGGTGGCGACGTGCGCCACCACCGTGCACGTACGCGACTCCAAGGACCCCCACGGCCCACAGCTCGCGCTCTCCCCCACCACATGGCGTTCCTTCCTCCTCCTCACCGCGCAGGACGGATGACGCCACCGACCGCCCCGGTAGCCGAGTCCTGGGCGCGCATCGACGCATGGCTCGCTGCCAACGCGCCGGCCGCGCTGGCGCGGCTCCGCCCCGGCGCGGCACCGGCCGCGCTCGCCGCCGCCGAGCGGGCGCTCGGCATGGCGCTGCCCGCCGACCTCGCCGCCTCGCTCGCCTGTCACGACGGCAGCGAACCGGGCTCGGGCGTCCTGCCGTTCCGCGCGGACCTGCTGTCGGCCGAGGGGGTGGTGGAGCAGTGGGAACTGTGGAACGAGGTCTCCACCGAGGAGGACGAGGGCGAGGAGGCCTGGGGCGTCGTCGCGGGGCAGCGCCACTGGCATCGCCTGTGGGTGCCGGTCACGCACTTCCAGGGCGACCTGGAATGCCTCGACATGCGACCCGGCCCCGGCCGGGGACGCATGGGCCTGGTCCCGCACGACGGCCCGGGCACGTTCGACGAGGCCGCCGCCTGGCCTTCCCTCGGCGCCTACCTGGAGACGTTCGCCGACGTGCTCACGACCGGCCGCATGCCGGACCCGCCCCCGTTCGACCAGCCGCACGCCACCCCCACCGGCGAACTCGGCTGGGGCCGACCCACCGGTTCTTCGGCTCCGTCATGAAGCGCGGCGCCGTCCGGACGCGGACGGGCTCCTCGCCGTCTCCGCGCCCCTGGTGCTAGTCCTTCCGCCCGGGAGCCCAGCTCAGCCCCCAGCCGTACGCCTGGTCCAGCACGCGCTGGGAACCCTTGACGTAGCGGACCTCGCGCCGCACGGAAAGGCCCTCGGCGGTGTTCTCGATCAGCGCGACGCCGCAGATCCGGGCGTTGGGGTCGGCCTCGTCGAGCAGGACCTCGATCGGCGCCTGAGCCGGGGCGACCAGCGTCACGACCGCCCGCGCGGCCTCCCAGTTCGGCACGCCCTCGTAGATCATGGCGAAGACCAGGACCCGCTTGAGGGAGTCGATCCGGCCCAGGTCGATACGCAGGTTCTCGCCGCCCGCCACGGCACCGGAACGGTCGTCGCCGTCCAGCTGGAGCACGGTCCGGCCGGAGGAGTCCCGGGCCTCGAAGGCGTTGCCGACTGCCTGGACCGCGCCCTTGGAGCCGTCGGTGAACTCCCACAGACAGCCGAGGTCGAGGTCGATCCCGGACTTCGGCTGCAACGCCGTCTGCAGCTTGGAGAACAGGCCCCGCTTACCCGTCCCGCCTGCCGCGCCCTCGGCGCCACGGGCGTTCCAGTTGAGGTTCACGGTGAGTTCGCCGCCGGAACGGGGCTTGTCGAGTGAGACCTTGGGGGCACTCTTGGTGAGCGTGACCTTCCCGGAGGCGTCGCTTCTCACCGGACCGCCGCTGTCGGATTCCGCCATGTCGGACTTCCTTCCGTGCCGGACTGTACGCAAGCGTCGAGCAGGACACCGGCGCCGGTGCGGCCCGCGTAGGCACCGCCCCGACGGGTCGCTCTCCCCCGCACGGTACTCCCGCTCCGCCTCCGTCCGCCCTCCACGGCGCGGACCCGCAACTACTTGCTGTGCACGATCTGGATCAGGTTGCCGCAGGTGTCGTCGAAGACCGCGGTGGTGACGGGCCCCATCTCCAGGGGTTCCTGGGTGAACTGCACGCCGAGCTCGCGCAGCCGGCCTGCTTCCGCCGGTACGTCGTCCACGGCGAAGGAGGTGGCCGGGATGCCGTCCTGGACGAGCGCGGTCTTGTACGGCTGCACAGCGGGGTGCCCGGAAGGCTCCAGCAGCAGCTCGGTGCCGTCGGGATCCTCGGGCGAGACCACGGTCAGCCAGCGCGCCTCACCGAGCGGTACGTCGTGCTTCTTCACGAAGCCCAGCACCTCGGTGTAGAAGCGCAGCGCCGTCTCCTGGTCGTCGACGAAGACGCTGGACACATGGATCCTCATGGGGTGTTCTCCGGTGCGTCGGGCCGGAGCCATCGCGTCACGATGTGCTCCAGGGGTTCGGTGTTCAGGTCGTGGAACTTGTAGCGGCCCTGGCGCCGCGTCCGGACCAGACCCGCGGATTCGAGCACCGCCAGGTGCTGGCTCACGGCCTGGCGCGACAGCCCCAGGCCGTACTTGGTCACCAGCCGGGTGCAGATCTCGAACAGCGTCTGGCCGTCCCGTTCCGCCAGCTCGTCGAGGATGCGCCGCCGCGTGGGATCGGCCAGCGCCTTGAAGACATCCTCCGCCATGCGCCCACAATAGGCAAGTAGCGACTTGCCTATCAAGCCGACGGCGACGGAAACCGAGGAGCCCGGACGGCGGGCGTGGGGTAGCGTGCGGGCCATGTCGAGTCCCGAGTCAGACGAGATGGGGGCTTTCGGTCACGCCGTCAGCCCCCTGCACCACTGAGCTCACAGCCCTGCCGTTCTCCGCCCCGGCGGAGGACACGTGTGCCCGGGGCGGGCCGCGGTGACGAGATGACCCCTCTCGTTTCTTCTCCTCACCTCGGAGCCACTCGATGCCTCTCCCGCTGTACCTGCTCGCCATGGCCGTCTTCGCCATGGGCACCTCGGAGTTCATGCTCGCCGGCCTCCTGCCGGACATCGCCGCGGATCTCGGCGTCACCGTCGGGACCGCAGGCACGCTCACCTCGGCCTTCGCCCTCGGCATGGTCATCGGCGCGCCGCTCATGGCCGCACTGGCCCGCAACTGGCCCCGGCGTTCCAGCCTTCTCGGGTTCGTCCTCGCCTTCGCGACAGCGCACGTCGTGGGCGCCCTGACCACGAGCTTCCCGGTCCTCTTCGCCACCCGGGTCGTCGCCGCACTCGCGAACGCCGGGTTCCTCGCCGTCGCTCTCACCGCTGCCGCCGCGCTGGTCCCCTCCACCTACAAGGGACGCGCGCTGGCCGTGCTGCTCTCCGGCACGACCGTGGCCACGGTCGTCGGCGTCCCCGGCGGGTCGGTCCTCGGCACGCTGCTCGGCTGGCGGTCCGCCTTCTGGGCCGTCGCCGTGCTCTGCCTGCCCGCGACCGTCGGCATCCTGAAGGGCATCCCAGCCGGACGGGTGCACACGGAGGCTACGGGTCAGCCGCGCCTGCGCGCGGAGTTCGCCCAGCTCACCCGGCCACCGCTGATGCTGGTGCTGGTACTCGGTGCGCTGGTGAACGCAGCGACGTTCGGCGGCTTCACCTTCCTCGCCCCCGTGGTGACCGGCACCGCCGGGCTGGGCGCATGGTGGATCCCGGTCGCTCTGGTGCTCTTCGGTACCGGCTCGTTCGCCGGGGTCACGGTCGCCGGCAGGCTGTCCGACCAGCGCCCCGGGCAGGTCGTCGCGGTCTGCGGTCCGCTGCTGCTCATCGGCTGGCCGACCTTGGCGGCGCTGGCCCACGAGCCGATCGTCCTGCTCCCCCTCGTGTTCGCCCTGGGCGCGCTGTCGTTCGCCCTGGGCAGCACGCTGATCACGCGGGTCCTGTACGAGGCGGCGGACGCCCCCACCATGGCCGGCTCGTACGCGACCACCGCCCTCAACATCGGCGCCGTCGTCGGCCCCCTCCTCGCCGCGACCACCCTGAGCACCGGGGCCGGCAGAGTCGGCCCGCTCTGGGCGAGTGGCCTCCTCATCGCGATCACCCTCCTCATCGCCCTCCCCCTCCGCCCCGTGCTCACCCCCGACCGGAACACCGAAGTGCTCCCGTGACGCACGCCTTCGCCCGACAGCGGCCACCTCAGCCCCCCACACGGACTCTCTCCAACGGGCCGTGCGGTCCCGTACCGAGGGCGGTCCGAACGGCGGCAAGAACCCCTGCGGGCCGGTCACGGAACTGTCGGGGCGACGCATGGAGCACACGGAAGCCGAGGGCGGTGAGCCGGTTGTGCCGGGCCATCGTGGCTTCCCAGTCCGCCACGGCCCAGTGGTGCTCCTTCGAGTCGACCTCCAGCATCACCCCGTGCCGCGGCCAGTACGCGTCCGGCACCGCGAGGAAATCGGCATCCAGGGTGAGCCGGAGGTTCCACAGCGGCCGAGGCAGATCGCTTCGCAGCACCACGCAGCGGGCAAGGCCTTCCACCGGCGACCGCACGCCCTCGCCCACGTCCCTCAGCACCGCGGCGACGTCCGTCCGCCAGGACACGCCGGCGGCTTGCAACTCGCCGGCCAGCCGGTCCGGCGCCACGCGTTTCGTCTGCACCAGTTCGTGCAGGACAGCGGGGGCGTCGACGGAGTGCTCACCGCCCCCGCGAACGGCGTCCGCAGCGGCCCGCCGGAGCGGGGCGACCGGCAGACGCCCCTCCAGGAGCAGCGCCCGCGGCATCCGCTGGGTACGGCGCAACCGCACGCCGTCCCTCGACGCCACTCCGCACCGCTCCGGCACCAGCACGTCCACCTCCCGCACCGCGTCGGGTGGCGGCACGGATCGCAGGCGGTAGAGAGCCAACGCAGCGACCCCCGTGAGGGAGGCGTCTCCGCTCGTCCTTCCGGCCGACGTGGAGAGCGAGCGCCGACCGTCGGCGTACAGGAGCGCCGCACGGTACCGCTGCCGCCAGGTGAGCGGGCCGGAGTGCAGCACGACCACACCGGGCAACGGGCTCTGCCACACCCCGGTGTGGCAACGGTGTGTGATGGTCCGCTGTGGCACGCCCTGGGCCCTCAGCTGGGCACGCGTGACCACGTCGTGCCCACGACGTGGCCGTGCGTCGGTGCGGGCGGGAGCGAGGTGCCGTTCACCAGTCATGATCACGCCCTGCCCAGTGTGCTGGGCCGATGCACCTCAGCTGACCACAGAGCGTGAAAGCTCACCCCTGGGGGTGACTGCCCCCGCGTGGATGTGGCAACGAGGTTGCCACATCCACGCGGGTGCCGTTCCTGGCGTGAGGCGGGTGCCGATGAGTTTCCGGCCCGGCCGCGGTCTGTCCGGGTGAGAGACCGACCAGGGGAAACGGAGCGCAGGTCATGTCATTGGTTCGCGTGCAGAACTTCTCCGTCTCGCTCGACGGATTCGCCACCGGGGAGGGGCAGACCCTTCAGGCGCCGTTCGGTCATGCCGGGGAGCGGCTGCACGACTGGATGTTCGCGACGCGGTGGGGGCGGGCCATGCTCGGCCGGACGGGTGGGAGCGGCGGCGTGGACGACGCCTTCGCCCGGCAGTTCGCCGACGGGATCGGCGCCGAGATCATGGGCGCCGGGAAGTTCGGCCCGCCCGGCTGGCAGGACGACCCGGAGTGGAAGGGCCCGTGGGGGTCGAACCCGCCCTTCCACACGCCGGTCTTCGTGCTCACCCACCGCCCGCGCCCGTCGGTCGAGAGGGAGGGAGGCACGACCTTCCACTTTCTCGACGCCTCACCGGCGGAGGCGCTGGCGACGGCCCGCGAGGCCGCGGGAGGCCGGGACGTGCGCCTCGGCGGGGGCCCCACCATGCTGCGCGACTTCCTCGCCGCCGGCCTGGTCGACCACCTGCACGTCGTGGTGGTCCCCCTCGTACTGGGCCGGGGCGTGCGCCTCTGGGACGGGCTCGAGGCCCTGGAGCGGGACTACGACGTGGAGAGCACCTCGTCTCCGGGCGGAGTCACGCATGTGACGTTCACCCGTAGGGCGGTCTGACCCGGGCGCGGGCGCCGCGTCGCGACCGACAGGACCCGAAGAAGGAGGACCCATGTCGGACCTCATGGTCGACTTCATCATCTCGCTCGACGGCTATGCCTCCGCGGACGGCTGGCCCGGTTTCTGGGGCATGGAGGTCCCCGAGTACCTGGCCTGGCTGGGCGAGGACTCCGAGAACGCGCACACCACGCTCATGGGCGCGACCACGTACCGGCTGATGTCCGGGTTCGCCCAGGAGGCGCCCGAGGACGACCCCGCCTTCGCCGGACTGAACGCGATGCCCAAGGTGGTGTTCTCCTCGACCCTGGAGGCGCCGCTGTCGTGGACCGGCACCGAACTGGTGCGCAGGGACGCGGTCGAGGCCGTGCGGGAGCGGAAGCGGCACGACTCCCGTCCCCTGCGCACCCTCGGCAGCCTGAGCCTGTGCCGCTCGCTGCTCCGGGCCGGCGTGGTCGACCGCTTCCGGGTGGTCGTCTTCCCGGTCGTCACCGGTGCCACCGGCAGGGAGCGCATCTTCGACGGGTACCCGGACATCGCCCTCGACCTGGTCGAGAGCCGCACGTTCGACGGCCGTCTCCAACTGCTCGAGTACGTCCCCACCGTCCTCGACGGACCGCCCGCCGACACCACAGGGTTCGATCACGTTCCCTGAAGTGGGAGTTGTTGATGATGCCCAGGAGTGGGAGGGCTCGTAGGTCACGTCTCCGACGTGGTGCAGCGCTTCGATGCCCCAGTGGCCGCGGATCGCAGCGGCGAGCTCGGCCGGGGTGACCTGGTGGGGGTCGAGGCTGGTGACGGCGGAGATCGTCTCGCGACTCTCGCGTCGGCGGTGATCTACATCACCGGCCGTCGCGCAGGGTGACGATGAGTGCCCTTGAGGCGGCATTTCATCGCGTCTTTCTGGCCCCGCCCGCGCGTTGATGCGCGTGGAGTGACGCCGTCCACTTCTGGCCTGCGATCAAGGTCTGGACTTACCGGATCACTCTCACTACGTTCGTTGTGGATCAAGGGAGGAATCGCGATTTCGAGGCAATTCACTCGAGCGACAAAGGGGCTGATTGTCGCCTCGGCGGCAGCATGGGTCAGCTCACTCATCGTGGCGCACGGTTTTGCTGTAGAGCAGGAGAACACGGAGCAGGGAGGTCTGGGGATCGACTTTACCGTAGGACTCTTCAGCTTCCTGAGTGCGGCCGTGATTGCTCTGGTGGCTTGGGCGGGAATGCGCATCCTGGGAGAAAAGCGAAATGCCCTGCTGATCGGATCGGTAGTGGTTTTCTGGCTCTTTGTCAGCCTCTCACTCGAGCATCCCATGAGTGAGGGGGCTCAATGGCTCACCGTGTGCGCCTATGGCGTTGGCGGTGCCATGGTTTCCTGGATGACCGTCGATGAGTCCGCTGCGCCATGAACGAGAGTCATCACAGGGCACTCAGGCTGCCCATGTCCGCAGGAGTCGTCGTTTTCGCATCTCTGACGATCCTCCTGACAGGTTGCAGCAACAACACAGAAGAACGTCAACCGACGTCCCCGCCCACGTCCACTGCGAGTTCGGACGCGGACCCGTCGCCGTCCACACCGGATGTGACACCGGAGCCGACACCTTCCTTCTCCTGGGACGGGGTGACACGGACCCTCACCTACGGGAACGTCACCATCGCCGCCACACCTGCGGAGGCAGGCGTGAACACCGTGGTTCGTGTCGCCAACACGGGTGTCGAAGAAGCCGCCTTCCAGGTGGAAGTCAGCGTCAAAGTCGGCGGAGAGGTCTCCTCACATCGCTTCTGGTTCCAGGGTGTCCCCCCGGGAGAGACAGGCGAACAAGACGCTACCCTCGCCGGGCAGACCCGAACGGATGACCTCGGTAAGCCGGAAATCTACCTGGACGACCTGCGCCGCATCGGCTGATACGTACACCGGGTTGGGTTGACGTAGCGGGGGACGAAGAGACACCGGGCTCGACGGCGAGGCGCAGGCCGCAGAACTCGCCCCAGCCCAGGACCTGTTACAGCGGCAGCCCCGGGCCCGGCGGTCGCATCGTCCCCGGGTCCTTCGCGCGGCGGTCCGTGGACAAGCAGCCGCGCCTCGACCTCGGCGCCCTGGTTCGGCCTCGGAACGGCTCACGGACCGCTTCGCGGGCTGGAGGACAGCCGAGCTTGAGATCATGCCGTTTCCGGGGCGGCTCCCGTGGAGTTGCGGACGACCAGTTCCGGCTGGAAGACGAACTCGGTGCGCTGGACCGGATTGCCGCCGATCTCCTCCAGGAGGGCGTGCACGGCGGCGTTCGCCATGGCGCGGACGGGCTGGCGGACGGTGGTCAGGGGCGGGTCGGTGAAGGCGTTGAGCTGGGAGTCGTCGTAGCCGACGACGGACACGGAGCCCGGCACGGACAGGCCGCGCTGGCGCGCGGCGCGCACGGCGCCGAGCGCCATCAGGTCGCTGCCGCAGACGATGCCCGTGCAGCCCTCGTCCAGCAGGGCGCCGGCCGCCGCGTGGCCGCCCTCGACGGTGAAGAGGGTGTGCTGGACGCAGCCGGTGACACCGTCGGACGAGGCCAGCGCCGCCGTGAAGCCCTCCGCCTTGCGGAGGGACGGCACGAAGCGGGCCGGGCCGACGGCGAGGCCGATGCGGCGGTGGCCGAGGTCGGCGAGGTGCCGTACGGCCATCCCGGCCGCCGCGCGGTCGTCCGGCGAGACGAACGGAGCCTGGACGCGGTCGTTGTAGCCGTTGATCAGCACGTAGGGCACGCCGCGCCCGGTCAGCCGGGCGTACCGCTCCGGGTCGGCGGAGAGGTCGGCGTGCAGGCCGGAGAGGAAGATGATGCCGGTGACGCCGCGTTCGACGAGCTGGTCGACCAGCTCGTCCTCGGTGGCGCCGCCGGGCATCTGCGTGCCGAGCACCGGCGTGTAGCCGTATCCGCTCAGCGCCTGCTCGATGACCTGCGCGAACGCGGGAAAGATGGGGTTGGTCAGCTCCGGGATGACCAGCCCGACCAGTCCGGCGCTGCGCTGCCGCAGCCGTACCGGGCGCTCGTAGCCGAGGACGTCCAGCGCGGCCAGGACCTTCTGCCGGGTGGCGGCGGCCACGCCGGACTTGCCGTTGAGGACCCGGCTGACCGTCGCCTCGCTGACGTTCGCCTGGAGGGCGAGGTCGGCGAGGCGTGCGGCGGTCGGCAGCGTCGTCATACGGCGGACCACCAGACGGTGGTGTCCGCGGGCAGGGTGGTGCCTTCGGCGGGAGGGTCGGTGGGGAGGCCGGCGCGGCTGGAGAGGAGCCGGCGCCCGGGGAGGGCGGGCAGCTCGACGGGCCGGGTGCCGGTGTTGGCGGTGCAGACGAAGGCGCCGCGCCGGAAGGCGAGCACGCCCTCCGGTGCGGGCAGCCACTCCACGGCGTCGCCGGCGCCCAGGTCGGGGTGCTCCCGGCGGACGCGCAGCGCACGCCGGTACAGCTCCAGGGTGGAGGCCGGGTCGCCGGTCTGCGCCTCGACGCTCAGACTGCCCCAGCTGCGCGGCTGCGGCAGCCAGGTGCCACCGTCGCCGAAGCCGTACGAGGAGCCGCCCGAGGACCACGGCAGCGGCACGCGGCAGCCGTCGCGGAGCCCGTCCTGGCCGTTGGACTTGAAGAAGGACGGGTCCTGCCGCACCTCGTCCGGCAGGTCGGTGACCTCGGGGAGCCCCAGTTCCTCGCCCTGGTAGACGTACGCCGAGCCGGGCAGCGCCAGCATCAGCAGGGTGGCGGCGCGGGCCCGGTCGAGGTCGTCGCCGAGGCGGGTGCGGTGCCGGACCACGTCGTGGTTGGACAGCACCCAGGTGGTGGCGGCGCCGACCGGCCGCATGGAGTCCAGCGACTCGTCGATGACGCGGCGCAGCGCGCCGGCGTCCCAGCCGGCGTCGAGGTAGTGGAAGTTGAACGCCTGGTGGAGCTCGTCGGGACGCAGGTAGAGGGCGGTGCGGTCGGCGCTGGGGGTCCAGGCCTCGGCGACGCCGATGCGGTCGCCGCCGTACTCCTCGAGGATCTGCCGCCAGTCGCGGTAGATCTCGTGGACGCCGTCCTGGTCGAAGAACGGCAGGACCTGGTTGCCGAGCAGCTTGAGCTGGTCGCCGTGTCCCATGTCGGGGAGGCCGTCGGCCTTGACCATGCCGTGGGCGACGTCGATGCGGAAGCCGTCGACGCCCAGGTCGAGCCAGAAGCGCAGCACGGTGCGGAACTCGTCGCGCACGGCGGGGCAGTCCCAGTTGAAGTCGGGCTGCTCGGGGGCGAAGAGGTGCAGGTACCACTCGCCGGGGGTGCCGTCGGGGTTCTTGGTGCGCGTCCAGGCGGGGCCGCCGAAGATGGACTCCCAGTCGTTCGGGGGCTGTGCGCCGTCCGCGCCCTTACCGGGACGGAAGTGGTAGCGGGCGCGGGCCGGCGAGCCGGGGCCCTCGCGCAGCGCCCGCTGGAACCAGTCGTGCTGGTCGGAGGAGTGGTTGGGCACCAGGTCAACGATGACGCGCAGGTCCAGGCGGTGGGCGTCGCGGATGAGCGCCTCGGCGTCGGAGAGGTCGCCGAACATCGGGTCGATGACGCGGTAGTCGGCGACGTCGTAGCCGGCGTCGGCCTGCGGCGAGGCGTAGAAGGGGCTGAGCCAGACGGCGTCGACGCCCAGGCCGGCGAGGTACGGCAGGCGCTGCCGTACGCCGGCGAGGTCGCCCATGCCGTCGGCGTTGCCGTCGGCGAAGGAGCGCGGGTAGACCTGGTAGATGACGGCGTCGCGCCACCAGCCCGGGCGTGTCTCGACGCCCGGTGCACGGCCGGTGGGGTCGGTGGTCGTGGCCGGTGAGAGCTGGGTCATGTCTTCCCTGGGTTCGAAAGGGTGGTCCGTGAACGTGTGCGTGCCGGTCAGGACTTGACCGCGCCGGCGGTCATGCCGGACACGAGGTAGCGCTGTGCGAAGCCGAAGACGAGCGCGGCGGGGACGGCGATGATGACGGCGGCGGCGGTCATCGAGCCCCAGTCGGCGCCGTACTGGTTGACGAAGGTCTGCAGGCCGCCGGCGAGGGTCATGTTCGGTTCGCCGGTCATGAACGCGGTGGCGTAGGCGACCTCGGCCCAGGCGGTGACGAAGGTGTAGAAGCCGGTGACGGCGAGGCCGGGCTTGGCCAGCGGCATGATGAGCCGCCAGAAGGTGCCGAAGGGCGAGAGGCCGTCGACGCGGCCGGACTCGTCGATGGAGACGGGCACGGTGTCGAAGAAGCCCTTCATCATCCAGGCGCAGAAGGGCACCGCGATGGTCAGGTAGGTGATGATCAGACCGGCCGGCTGGTTGAGCAGGCCGAGGGTGGCCATCGTGTTGTAGAGCGGCACGATGAGCACCGCCATCGGGAACATCTGGGTGACGAGCAGCGTCCACAGCAGCGGCCGCATGCCGGGGAAGCGGAAGCGGCTGAGCGCGTAGCCGGTGGTGGAGGCGATGAACACGCCGATCACGGTGGTGCCGAGGACGACGACCAGCGAGTTGCCGAACCAGTCCAGGAAGTGGGTGTCGGCGAGGACGTGGTCGTAGTTCTCGAAGGTGAAGTCCTGCACCAGCGCGGTGCTGAACGCCTGGTTCTTCGGCTTGAAGGACGTCACCACCAGCCACAGCGGCGGGAACAGCGCGATGACGGTGCCGAGCAGCAGACCCGCGTGCAGTCCGGCGGAGGCCAGCGGGCTCCTCGAGTAGGTGCGCATGGTCACCACACCTCTCCCTGCTTGCGCAGCGTCCGGCGGTAGAAGACGGTGAAGACCGAGAGCAGCAGCAGGATGAGCACGCCCCATGCTGCGGAGGTCGCGAAGTCGCGCGGGCTGTTCATGAAGGACAGCCGGTAGGCGTAGGTCACCAGGATCTCGGTGGAGTCGCCCGGTCCGCCGCGGGTGAGCAGGAAGATGACCGGGAACATGTTGAACGTCCAGATGGTGCTGAGCAGGATGACCGTGCTGCTGACCGAACGGACGCCGGGCAGCGTGATGTTCGTGAACCGCTGCCAGGGGGAGGCGCCGTCCATCTCGGCGGCCTCGTACAGCTCGCCGGGGATGGACTGGAGGGCGCCCAGCATGGCGACGATCATGAAGGGGACGCCGAGCCAGACGTTGACGGCGATGACGGCGAGCTTGGCCCAGGTGGGGTCGCTCAGCCACGGCACGGAGTCGATGCCGCCGCCGGAGAGGATCTGGTTGAGGATGCCGTACTTCTCGTTGTAGAGCATCCGCCAGGCGAAGACGGACACGAACGCCGGCACGCCCCAGGGGACGATCATCGCGATGCGGTAGAAGGTGCGGCCCTTGATCTGCCGGTTGAGCATGTTGGCGAGGGTCAGGCCGAGCAGGAAGGTGACGCTCACGCAGCCGACGGTCCAGATGAGCGTCCAGCCCAGGCGGCTCCAGAAGACGGGGCCGGTGAGGATGTCGACGTAGTTGTCGAGGCCGACGAACTCGTAGGTCGCCGGGATGACGTTGACGCCGATGTGTCGTTCGACGTTGGCCTCGTCGGCGTCGGTCAGCGACAGGTAGAGGCCGCGGCCGAGCGGGTAGCCGATGATCACCGCGATGACGGCGACCACCGGGGCGATCATCGTCCAGGCGTACCAGTGCCGGGCCAGCGCCCGGCGCAGCGGCCCGGGGGCCTTGCCGCCGGGGGACTTCGTCGTGTTGTGCTTCGTGTGGGCCCTCGTGCGGTCGCGGCCGCGGGCGGAGTCGTCTCCGCCCGCGACCGTGCCCGCCGACCGGCCGGTGTCCACAGCCATGGGTCGGTCAGCCCTTACTTGTAGTCCTCGAGCAGCTTGCCGAACTCGTCGCCGGTCTTCTGCGCGGCGTCCTTCGGGCTGGTGCCGCCGAAGAGCACCTCGTTCATCTGGACGCGGATGGGCTCGAAGAGGGAGTTGGCCTCGGGGATCCAGGGGCGCTGGTGGGCCTTGTCGACGGCCGGCTTGAAGAACTGCACCATCGTGTCGTCCTGCACCGACTTCTCCTCGTAGACGGAGGCGCGGGTGGGCAGCAGGCTGAGCTCCTCGGTGGTGCGCTGCTGCACCTCGGCGGAGGACATGTACTTGGCGAACTCGTAGGCCGCGTCGAGGTTGGCGGAACCGGCGTAGACGGAGAGGTTCCAGCCGCCCTGCGGGGCGCCCTGGGCCTTGCTGCCGGCCGGGACGGCGGCGACGCCGAGGTTCGCGGAGTCCTCGAACGCCTTCCCCTCCAAGGCGCCCGCGATGTCCCACGGACCGTCGATCATCATCGCGACGTCGCCGTCCTGAAAGGCCTTGAGCCCGTTCTCCTGGCCGCCGGTGGCGTCGGTGACGGCGGCTCCGGAGTCGACCAGGTCCTTCATGGTGGCGAAGGCGCGGGCGCCGCCGCCGTCGTCGATGGTGATCTTCTTGTTCTTCGCGTCGACCATGTCGCCGCCCTCGCCGTAGAGGTAGGGCAGGAACCAGTACGGGTCGTCGCCGCGCAGGTAGAAGCCGTCGGCGTCGGTCTTCTGCTGGACGGTCTCGGAGACCTTCTTCAGCTCGTCGAAGGTCTTCGGCACCTCGACGCCGGCCTTCTCCAGCAGTTCCTTGTTGTAGAAGAGCCCGAGCGTGTCGGTGACCTGCGGCACGGCGTAGGTCTTGCCCTCGAACTTCGTGCTGCCCACGGGGGCGTCGAGGTAGTCGTCGGTCTCCGCGAGGGCCGGGGTGTCGTCCAGCGGCGCGAGGTAGCCGAGGTTGGCGAAGTCGGCGACCCAGGCGACCTCGGTGCGCATCACGTCCGGGGCGCCGGAGTTGCCGCCCGCCGCGTTCTTGAACTTGGCGTTGGCGTCACCGAAGTTGACGTGCACGTACTTCACGTCGACCTTGGGGTGCTTCTTCTCGAAGTCCTCGGCGATCTTCTTGTACGTGCCCTTCTCGGCATCGTTCGAGGTGTCCCAGTAGGTGACGGTGCCGGAGATCTCCCCGTCCGAACCCTTCGCGCTGTCCGTGCCGTCGCTGCCGCAAGCCGTTGCCGCAAGCGCGAGCACCGCGACCAGCGCAGTGGCCCCTATGCCACGCCGCATGTCGTCCTCCCATGGTGTGTGCCCCGGTCACCTTCAGTGGGCGCCCGGCTGCCGAGGAACGTAACAGCGTGCAAGACCTTGCGAAAGACCTTGCGGCAATTTTCTGCAAACCCGTGATGCTCGGCCGCCTGCACGGCGCCCCGCGAGGGGGACGCGCTGTGCACGCGGGGACGCTGCCGGTACAGTTCCGGAGCGTGACCGCACGACTGGCTGACATCGCAGCCCAGGCGGGGGTCAGCGAGGCGACGGTCAGCCGGGTGCTCAACGGCAAGCCGGGAGTCTCCGCGGCCACCCGCGAGTCCGTCCTCGCCGCCCTCGACGTCCTCGGCTACGAGCGCCCGGTGCGGCTGCGGCAGCGCAGCGCCGGCCTGGTCGGGCTGATCACCCCGGAGCTGGAGAACCCGATCTTCCCCGCCTTCGCGCAGGTGATCTCGCAGGCGCTGACCCGCCAGGGCTACACGCCGGTGCTGGCCACGCAGACGCCGGGCGGCTCCACCGAGGACGAGCTGACGGAGATGCTGGTCGACCGCGGCGTCGCGGGCATCATCTTCGTCTCCGGGCTGCACGCCGACACCACCGCGGACCCGCAGCGCTACGAGCGGCTGCGCGGTCAGGGTGTGCCGTTCGTACTCATCAACGGCTTCTCGCCGAAGGTCCGTGCGCCCTTCGTCTCACCGGACGACCGGGCAGCGATGCGGCTGGCCGTCACCCATCTGGTCGCCCTCGGGCACCGGATGGTGGGGCTGGCCGTCGGGCCGCGGCGTTTCGTGCCGGTGCAGCGGAAGACCGAGGGCTTCCTCCAGGCCCTCCAGGAGCAGGCGGGGCTCACGGGCCGGGCGGCGGAACGGATGATCGAGCACTCGCTGTACACGCTGGAGGGCGGTCAGGCCGCGGCGACGGCGCTGCTGGAACGCGGCTGCACGGCGGTGGTGTGTGCCAGCGACATGATGGCCCTGGGCGCGGTACGGGCGGCGCGGGAACGCGGGCTGGCGGTGCCGTCGCAGGTGTCGGTCATCGGGTTCGACGACTCGCCGCTGATCGCCTTCACCGACCCGCCGCTCACGACGATCCGGCAGCCGGTCCAGGCCATGGGGCAGGCCGCGGTGCGGGCGCTGCTGGAGGAGGTCGGGGGCACCCCGGCACCGCACAGCGAGTTCGTCTTCCTCCCCGAACTGGTGGTCCGCGGTTCGACGGCGGCGGCCGCCCCCGGGGCCGCCCCCTGAGCCCTCCCCTCGTCCGGACGGGTGAGGCGGCGACGTGAACACCCGACCGAAGGATGATCGGCGCGGGACCGGAATCTGGCAGACTGTCGTCACATGGGGGCACCGACAGCGAAGGTCAGCGTCGCCCGCCCGTCGGCCGCCGCGACACCTTCCGAGGAGACGCGCGAGGCCGACCGGGCGGCCGGGGGGAAGCACACGTTCGTCACCCGAATGCGACGTCCGCGCAGGCCGAGGATCTGGTTCGAGATCGCACTGGTCGCGGTCAGCTACTGGACCTATTCGATGATCCGCAACGCGGTCCCCGAGCAGCAGGCGGCGGCGATGCACAACGCCGACTGGATCTGGCACGTCGAACACCTGCTCGGCATCGCGGTGGAGCGGTCCGTGAACCACGCGGTCAACGGCGTGACGTGGCTGATCGTGTCGATGAACTACTACTACGCGACGCTGCACTTCGTGGTGACCATCGGTGTCCTGGTGTGGCTGTTCCGCCGCCACCCCGGACGGTACGGAGCCACCCGGACGGTCATCTTCGCGACCACCGGCGTTGCCCTGGTCGGCTACTACCTCTTCCCGCTGGCACCGCCCCGCCTCATGGAGGGCGGCGGGTTCGTCGACACCGTGCGGGTGCACGGCACCTGGGGGTCGATGGCCTCCGGCAACCTCGCCGACATGTCCAACCAGTACGCGGCGATGCCGTCCATGCACATCGGCTGGGCGGTGTGGTGCGGCATCACCCTCGCCGTGCTGGCGAAGCCGCTGTGGGTGCGGGTGCTGGGCGTGCTCTACCCGGTCACCACGCTGCTGGTGATCGTGGCGACGGCCAACCACTTCTGGCTCGACGCCGTGGGCGGCGTGCTGTGCCTCGGCTTCGGCTACGGCCTGGCCTACACCTGGTACGGGCACCTGCCGCACCGGCTGCCCCGGCACCTCGCCCTGGCGCCCGCCGCCTCGTCGCGGCAGGCCACGGCCTGACCCGAACGACCTGCCGCGTACGGCCCGACGCGAACGGCCCGAGGCGTACGGCCCGACCCGCCGGGGCCCGGGGAGTCAGGCCCCGTAGAAGATCCGCTCCATCACCGCGCGGGCGCGGCGGGTCGTACGGCGGTAGTCGTCGACCATCTCGCCCGTGCCGCCGTCGTAGCCGAGGTAACGGCCCACGGCCGCCAGTTCGCGCGGCTCGGACGGGAAGGTGTCTCCGGGCCGGCCGCGCACCAGCATCGCGGCGTTGCGGACCCGGGTCGCCAGCAGCCATGCCTCGTCGAGGGTCTGCGCGTCCTCGGTCTCCAGCAGCCCGGCCGCGTGCGCCGCGGCCAGCGCCTCCCTGGTGCGGGTGGTGCGCAGGCCGGGCTCGGCCCAGGCGTGCCGCAGTTGCAGCAGCTGGACGGTCCACTCGACGTCGGACAGGCCGCCGCGGCCCAGCTTGGTGTGCGTCGTGGGGTCGGCGCCGCGCGGCAGCCGTTCACCCTCCATCCGCGCCTTGAGCCGCCGGATCTCGCGTTCGGCCTCCTCCCCCGGCCCTTCGGCGGGATAGCGCAGCGGGTCGACCAGGTCCGTGAACCTCCGGCCCAGCTCGGCGTCGCCGGCGACCGGCTCGGCACGCAGCAGCGCCTGACTCTCCCAGACCTGCGACCAGCGCTGGTAGTAGGCGGCGTAGGAAGCCAGGGTGCGTACCAGCGGCCCGGACTTGCCCTCGGGGCGCAGGTCGGCGTCGACCGGCAGCGGCGGGTCGGCGGACGGCAGCTGCAGCAGCCGCCGCATCTCGTTGGCCACGGCGAACGCCGCCTTCGACGCCTCCTCGTCGCCTACGCCCTCGCGCGGTTCGTGCACGAACAGCACGTCGGCGTCCGAGCCGTATCCCAGCTCGCGGCCGCCGAAGCGGCCCATGCCGATCACGGCGAAGCGGGTGGGCAGTTCGTCGCCCCACTTGCCGCGCACGGCGGCGCGCAGCGCGCCCGCCAGCGTCGCCGCGTTGATGTCGGACAGCGCGGTGCCCACGCGGTCCACTCCCGGGCCGGGGTCCTCGGGGACCGGCGACTCCTCCGTCCCGTAGGCGCCGACGATGTCGGCGGCGGCCGTGCGGAACAGCTCGCGCCGCCGCACACCGCGGGCCGCGGCGACGGCCTGCTCGGGGTCGTCGGCGCGGTTGACGGCCGCCAGGATCTCCTGGGTGAGCGCGTCACGGCCGCGCGGCTCCAGCCGTTCGGCGGTGCCGAGCAGGGCGACGGCCTCGGGGGCCCGCAGCAGCAGGTCGGGGGCGAAGCGGCCCGCCGAGAGCACCCGGGCGAGGTTCTCGGCGGCGGCGCCCTCGTCGCGGAGCAGCCGCAGGTACCAGGGGGTCTTGCCGAGAGCGTCGGAGATCTGCCGGAAGCCGAGCAGCCCCGCGTCCGGGTCGGCGGAGTCGGCGAACCAGCCCAGCAGCACCGGCAGCAGCGTCCGCTGGATGGCGGCCTTCCGGCTCACGCCGCTGGCCAGCGCCTCCAGATGACGCAGCGCGGCGGACGGGTCGGCGTAGCCCAGGGCCTCCAGCCGCTGGGTGGCGGCGCGGGTGGAGAGCCGGGCCTCACCGGGCGCGAGCTGGGCGACGGCGTCCAGCAGCGGCCGGTAGAAGAGCTTCTCGTGCAGCCGCCGCACCGACGCCGCGTGCCGCCGCCACGCCTTGTGCAGCTCGGCCACCGGCTCGACCCGGAAGCCCATCGAGCGGCCGAGGCGGCGCTGGTCGGCCTCGTCCTCGGGCATCAGGTGGGTGCGGCGCATGCGGTGGAGCTGGATGCGGTGCTCCATGGTGCGCAGGAAGCGGTAGGAGGCGTCCAGTGCGGCGGCGTCCTGCCGCCCGACGTAGCCGCCGGCTGCGAGCGCTTCGAGGGCGTCGAGGGTGGTGGAGCTGCGCAGCGTGCCGTCGGAGCGACCGTGCACGAGCTGGAGGAGCTGCACGGCGAACTCGACGTCGCGCAGGCCGCCCGGACCGAGCTTGAGTTCCCGCTCCACGTGCGCGACCGGGATGTTGGCCTCGACGCGGCGGCGCATCTGCTGCACGTCGGGGACGAAGTTCTCCCGCTCCGCGGCCTGCCACACCATGGGCGCCACGGCCTCGCAGTACTCGCGCCCCAGGGTCGGGTCCCCGGCCACCGGGCGGGCCTTGAGCAGCGCCTGGAACTCCCACGTCTTGGCCCACCGCTGGTAGTAGGCGACGTGGCTGGAGAGCGTGCGCACCAGCGGGCCGTTGCGGCCCTCGGGGCGCAGGTTGGCGTCCACGGGCCAGATGGTGCCCTCGGGGGTGGTGTCCGAGCAGATCCGCATCAGGCGCGCGGCGAGGCGGCCGGCGGCCCGGAGCGCCTTGTCCTCGTCGGCCCCGTCGGCGGGCTCGGCGACGAAGATGACGTCCACGTCGGAGACGTAGTTCAGCTCCCGGCCACCGCACTTGCCCATGCCGACGACGGCGAGCTTGCACACGGCCGCGTCCTCGGGCTCCTCGCTCCTGGCCATGGCGAGCGCGGCGCGGAGGGTGGCGGTCGCCAGGTCGGCCAGCTCGGCGGCGGTCTCGGCCAGCTCGGTGGTGCCGCACACGTCGCGGGCGGCGAGCGACAGCAGGCAGCGGCGGTAGGCGACGCGCAGGGCGTCCGGGTCGCCGGCTTCCGCGAGGGCGTCCTCGAAGTCCGGCAGCCCGGGATGGAGGTCGGCCGACTCGTAGGTGGCTAGCGCCTTCCAGTCGTGCGGGTGGCGGGCGAGGTGGTCGCCGAGCGCCTCGGAGGCGCCGAGCACGCCGAGCAGGCGGTCGCGGAGGGGCTTCGCGGTGAGCAGGGTGTCGAGGAGGGTCTGGGCGCCGTTGTCCGCGCCGTCCACGGCACGTTCGTCCTGCGAGGTCAGCGACTCGACGAGGTGGACGAGGCCGCGCAGGGCGAGGTCGGGGTCGGCGGTGGCGCCGAGGGCGTCCAGGAACAGCTGGTCGTCGTGGACCCCGGCGAGGGCGGGGACGTCGAGGAAGCGGCCCGCGGCGGCGGGGTCGGTGAAGCCGCGGCGGAGCAGCCGCCCGAATCGGGTGTCACGTCGGCCGCCCTGCGTGGTCACTGCGTTCCGCCTTTCGCGGTTGCCTGTCCGTCGTGGCCCCGCTCAGCGCGGGGGCTCTCCCACCCCTACCCGAATCTTCGCAGCCTGCGCCCCTGGGAGCACGGCTGCCGTCCCCGGGCGAGGGGCGTGCCGGGTCGTGTCCGTGGCCGGTCCTGCTCCGCGGTCGTCGTCTGCGGGTGCTCGAAGACGTCGGCAGCCCTCTTGAGGGAAGCGGCGGAAGATGCTGAAATACCGTCACATCGTAGACAGAGGGGGTCGTTCATGAGCGACAAGTGCACCACGTGCGGGGGGAGCGGCATGATCGTCGACGGCAACGGACGCCCCATGCCCTGCCAGAGCTGCGCGGGCATGGGGCGCCGCTGACGGCCGTCAGGCGCCGGCGGTGACGCCCCTCGGGTCCGTCCGGAAGGCGGACCCGAGGCCCCGACGAGCACGGAGGCCGCCTTCTGCCGCGCGCACCGTCCGACCTGGCCTTACAGCACCGGGAGGGACTTGCGCAGCTCGAAGGCGGTGACCTCGGAGCGGTACTCCTCCCACTCCTGCTTCTTGTTGCGGAGGAAGAAGTCGAAGACGTGCTCCCCGAGGCATTCGGCGACCAGCTCGCTGCGCTCCATCAGGGCGATCGCCTCGCCGAGGTTCTGCGGCAGCGGCTCGATGCCCATCGCGCGCCGTTCCGCGTCGGACAGCGCCCACACGTCGTCGTCCGCTCCCTCCGGCAGGTCGTAGCCCTCCTCGACGCCCTTGAGTCCGGCGGCCAGCAGCACGGCGTAGGAGAGGTAGGGGTTGGCGCCGGAGTCCAGGGAACGGACCTCGATCCGGGTGGACCCGGTCTTGCCGGGCTTGTACATCGGGACGCGGATCAGCGCGGAGCGGTTGTTGTGGCCCCAGCAGATGTACGACGGGGACTCGCCGCCCTCGCCCGCGGTGCGCTGGGAGCCGCCCCAGATGCGCTTGTAGGAGTTGACCCACTGGTTGGTGACGGCCGAGATCTCGTCCGCGTGCCGCAGGAGGCCGGCGATGAAGGACCGCCCGACCTTGGAGAGCTGGTACGGCGCGCCGGACTCGTAGAACGCGTTGCGGTCGCCCTCGAAGAGGGAGAGGTGGGTGTGCATGCCGGAGCCGGGATACTCCGAGAACGGCTTCGGCATGAACGTCGCCTGCACGCCCTGTTCCAGCGCGACCTGCTTCATGACCAGGCGGAACGTCATGATGTTGTCGGCCGTGGACAGGGCGTCCGCGTACCGCAGGTCGATCTCCTGCTGGCCGGGGGCGCCCTCGTGGTGGGAGAACTCCACCGAGATGCCCATGTTCTCCAGCATGGTGATGGCCTGGCGGCGGAAGTCCTGCCCGACGTGCTGCGGGGTGTGGTCGAAGTAGCCGGAGGAGTCGGCCGGGGTGGGGCGGCGCCCGTCCACCGGCTTGTCCTTGAGCAGGAAGAACTCGATCTCGGGGTGGGTGTAGAAGGTGAAGCCCAGGTCCGAGGCGCGTGCCAGGGTGCGCTTCAGCACGTAGCGGGGGTCGGCGTACGACGCGGAGCCGTCCGGCATGAGGATGTCGCAGAACATGCGGGCCGTACCGGGTGCCTCCGCGCGCCACGGCAGGATCTGGAACGTGCTCGGGTCCGGTTTGGCGATCATGTCGGACTCGTAGACGCGGGCGAAGCCCTCGATGGCGGAGCCGTCGAAGCCGATGCCCTCGTCGAAGGCCTGCTCCAGTTCCGCGGGCGCGACCGCGACGGATTTCAGGAAGCCGAGGACGTCCGTGAACCAGAGGCGGACGAACCGGATGTCACGCTCCTCGAGCGTGCGGAGCACGAATTCCTGCTGCTTGTCCATTTCCACCCATCCTCGCTGCTCAGAAGCCCTTTCCGACGCCGCCGGGCACACCGCGTCACTGGATCATCCCACCACACGGTTTCCGTCGTGTTTCCCGCCACGCGTGGCACCCGGCCGTGTCCCCCGCGCCTCGCCGGGCCCGGCGAGGCGTCGGAGCCGGGGTCGCCGGAGGTGTTCCGGGTGGCAGGACCGGCACCGGCAGGGCCATACGGGTGTCTCGGAGCGCCCTGAGCGGGAAGGGACCACACCGTGCCCGTACTGTCCGCAACCCTGAAGTCCGTGTCCCGCAAGTCCCTGCGGAAGCTCCGCACCGAAGTGCCCCGGCTGCGCAAGCACCCGGACGTCGTGCAGACGTTCCGGTCCACCACCGCGGCCACTCTCGCCTTCGTCGTCGCACTGGTCCTCACCGATTCCCCGGCACCGCTGCTGGCGCCGCTGACCGCGCTGCTGGTCGTGCAGGTGACGCTCTACGCCACGCTGACCAGCGGCGTCCGGCGAGTGAACGCCGTGGTGGCCGGGGTGACCATCGCGGTGGGCTTCAGCAACATCGTGGGGCTGAGCTGGTGGAGCCTGGCGCTGCTGATCTTCGCCTCGCTGGCCGCGGGCCACCTGGTCCGCGCACACCAGTTCGTGCCCGAGGTCGCGATCAGCGCGATGCTGGTGCTCGGCGTGACCCAGCACACCGACCTGGCCCTGGTCCGCATCGTCGAGACGTTGATCGGCGCGGGCGTCGGCCTGGTGTTCAACTTCCTCTTCGTGCCGCCGGTGTGGGTCGAGCCGGCGGAGGACGAGATCCTCCAGCTGGCCCGCCGCATGTGGTGGCTGCTGCGGCACGTCGGCGACGAGCTGGGCGAGCGTACGCCGGTGGAACGCATCAGCACCCAGCTCCACGCCGCCCGGCGCCTCGACCACGACGTGGGGCTGGTGGACGCCTCCCTCACGCGGGCGGAGGAGAGCCTGCGGTTCAACCCGCGGGTAAAGGAGGCGCTGCTGTCGCGGATCGTGCTCCGCACCGGGCTGGACACCCTGGAGATCTGCGCCGTGGTCGTGCGCACGACGTCCCGCACGCTCACCGACCTGGCCCGGGAACGGCACGACGAGCCGCTATTCCCGCCGGAGACGGTCGCGGCCGTCCGGGAGCTGCTGCGCCACGTCGGGGAGGCCGTGTACAGCTTCGCGGTGCTGGTCACCAGCCCTGTCAGCAGCAGCGCCGAGGAGGCCGAGACGCAGCTGCAGACCGAGCTGGCCGCCTGCGGCGCCGTTCGGGAGCGGGTGGCGCAGCTGCTGCTCGCCCGCGTCCAGGAACACCCGCGCCAGTGGCAGCTGCACGGCGCGCTGCTGGCCGAGTTCGACCGCATCCTGGACGAACTGGCCGTGGAGAAGCGGTCGTTGCGGCTCGCCGAGGAGCTGGACCGGGCGGCCCGGGAGCGCCACGACCGTCGCCGCCGCTTCGCCCTGCTGCCGCGTCTCCGCCGCGGCTGACGCGGAACACGGCCGCTCACACGGAACGCGGCCGCGGGCCCGGAGGGAACCGGGCGGCCGCGGCCGCGTTCTCGCGCTGCTCAGTGGGTCAGGACACCACCGAGTTTCACTTCACCACGTTGAGCAGCAGGTTCGGGGAGCCCGAGCCCGGGTTGCCGACGACGTCCGGGACCGCGGCGTCGGTGAGCGCCGTGGAGACGTCCGCCGGGGTGGCGCCGGTGTTCGTCTCCAGGTAGAGCGCCGCGACGCCCGCCACGTGCGGGGTGGCCATGGAGGTGCCGGATATGGTGTTCGTCGCGTCGTCACCGGTGTTCCAGGCGGCCGTGATGTCCACGCCGGGGGCGTAGATGTCCAGCACCGAGCCGTAGTTGGAGAAGCTCGCCTGGGCGTCGGTGTCGTCGGTGGCGCCGACGGTGATGGCGTCCGGGACACGGGCCGGCGACGAGGAGCCCGCGTCGGAGCTGTCGTTGCCCGCCGCGACGGCGAAGCTGATGCCCGCGTCGATCGCCTTCTGGACGGCCTCGTCGAGGACCGGGTCCTCCGGACCGCCCAGCGACATGTTGGCGACCGACGGGCCGGAGGCGTTCTGGGCGACCCAGTCGATGCCGGCCACGACCTGGGCGGTGGTGCCCGAGCCCTGGTCGTCCAGCACGCGGACGCCGACGATCTTGGCCTTCTTCGCGACGCCGTGCGCCTCGCCGGCGATGGTGCTGGCGACGTGCGTGCCGTGCCCGTTGCCGTCCTGGGCGACGTCGTCGTCCTCGACGGCGTCGTAGCCGTCGACGGCGCGGCCGCCGAAGTCCTGGTGGGAGACGCGGACGCCGGTGTCGATGACGTACGCGGTGACGCCCTCGCCGCCGCCGTCGGGGTAGGTGTAGGTGTCGTCCAGCGGCAGGTCCGTCTGGTCGACCCGGTCCAGGCCCCAGTTCGGGGGGTTGCTCTGCTCGCCGGTGATGGTGAACTTCTTGTTCGCGTACACCTCGTCGACGGCCGGGTCGGCCGCGAGTTCGCGGGCCTCCTGGCCGGACATCGCGACGGCGTAGCCGTCCAGTACGCGGGTGAAGGTGTCCTTCACCGTGCCGCCGTGCTCCTCGACGACGTCCTTGCCGCTCTCGGAGCTCGCCGAGAGGGCGGACTTGTTCATCGTGACGATGTAGCTGCCCGCGACGGCCTTATCCGACTGTGCGCCGATGACCGTGCCCTGCGGCGGGGCGGCGGTGGCGGGGAGGGCGAGGGCGGTACCGACGGCGGCCGTGGCCACGGCGGCCGAGACGGCGACGGCGACCTTGCGGCGCTTGCCGGCCGTGCGGCGGTGCGAGTTGCCCTGCGGGGACCCCTGCTGCTGAGCCATCTGGAATTCCTTTGTGTGGGGATGCGCGCTTGTGGGGAGCGCGTGCTGCGCTGTGGGGCGCGCAGCGATCAGCAGCCAAACGCAATGTCACGAGCAGGACAAGGCACGGAAGGAATCGGACATCCTTCGGGTGCCGCGCGTAGACGGGTCGAGTCGGTCAGCGGGCGGAGCCGTGGCCTCCGCTTCACTCTCCGGGGTCGCCCTGCGGGCGGACGGCGTCCGCCGGGCCCGGCCCGTCGTCTCCGTCGACGGTCGACGCCCCGCGCGTGTCGGCGAGCCAGCCGAGCGCCGTGGCGCGGGCTCCGAGCTGGAAACGCGTGGCCGCGCCGACCTGCTCCATGAGCGCCCGCAGCCGCCGCTGGAACGTGCGGTGGCTGACGCCGAGCTGCCGGGCCATCACCGGGTCGGTGAGCCCGGTCGTCAGCAGGGCGAGCAGCCTGGCGTCGTCCGGATCGGGGCCCTCCCGGTCGCCGTGCAGCGGCTGTGCCCGCTCCCACAGCACCTCGAACAGCCCGCCCAGCGCCTCCAGCAGTCCGGACGGGTGGACCACGACACCGCTGACGACCTCGTACGGCGTGGTGCGCAGCGGGATGACGCCGCACCGGTCGTCGGCGAGCATCAGCTTGGTGGGGGTCCCGCTCATGACACGGGCGTCCTCACCGAGTTCGGCGCAGGCGGCGAGATCGGTGTCGACGCTGTGGAACGGCCCGACGGTCTCCGTGCCGCGCAGGCCGGCGGTGTCGTAGATGACGCGGTAGCCGACGCCGCGACGCATCGTCTCCTCCTGGAGCGGCATCATCCCGGTCCGCGGATCGGTCCGGTCCGGGCCGGTGTTGGCGTAGGGCGGGCGGTCGATGCCGCGCACCTCGTGGCGAGCGCTGCGCTGGAGCTGGTCCACGGCCCGGATCACGGCGGCCCGCCCGATCACCACCTCCACCAGGTCCATGGGGTCGCGGGCACCGGTCGTGGCGCGGTAGCGGGTGGCAAGCAGCTGGACGTGCAGGCGGGCGCGCTGCAGCTGCTCCTCGCGCGCGGTCAGCAGCGTCTCGAAGGCCACGTCCGGCGCGACGGGCAGCCAGCGGTCGGACTCGCCGCGCGCACCGGCGACCCGTTCGACGAGCCGGAGCCGCTCCAGGGAGGCCAGCACCTCCCGGGCGCGAGGGCCGGAAGGCCCCAGGGCGGCGCGGAGTTCGGGCAGGGTGACGGCGCCGTCCACCAGCGCCTCGTACGCCTGCTGCTGCACGGGGTCCAGATCGAGAGCCTCCAGCATGACCGGCATCCTCGTGCTACTGGCGAGTTCGCGTCAATGTCGCGAACTCGCCAGTAGCTTTCTTGGGTCGACCACCGACTCGCTCCGATGGAACGTTTCTCCTCCTTCCCCGGGCGGATCGCGTCAGAAAGACGATTAGGATGGGGGCGTGCATCGACTTCGTATCGCGCTGAATCAGATCGACTCCACCGTCGGCGACCTCGAGGGGAACGCCGACGCCGTCCTGCGCTGGACGCGGCACTCCGTCGAGCAGGGGGCCCACCTGGTGGCGTTCCCCGAGATGATGCTCACCGGCTATCCGGTCGAGGACCTGGCGCTGCGGTCCTCGTTCGTCGAGGCCAGCCGGGACGCGCTGCGCACGCTGGCGCGGCGACTGGACGGCGAGGGACTGGGTGGGGTGCCGGTCGTGGTCGGCTACCTCGACCGGAGCGAGCAGGCACAGCCCCGCTACGGGCAGCCCGCGGGCGCTCCGCAGAACGCCGGCGCGGTCCTGCACGGCGGCGAGGTGGTGCTCACCTACGCCAAGCACCACCTGCCCAACTACGGCGTGTTCGACGAGTTCCGGTACTTCGTGCCCGGCGAGACGCTGCCGGTGCTGCGGGTGCACGGCGTCGACGTCGCGCTGGCCATCTGCGAGGACCTGTGGCAGGACGGCGGCCGCGTCCCGGCGACCCGTACCGCCGGGGCCGGGCTGCTGCTGTCGATCAACGCCTCGCCGTACGAGCGGAAGAAGGACGACACCCGCCTGGAACTGGTGCGCAAGCGGGCGCAGGAGGCCGGCTGCACCATCGCCTACCTCGCGACGGTCGGCGGGCAGGACGAGCTGGTCTTCGACGGCGACTCCATCGTCGTCGACGCCGACGGCAGGGTCCTGGCGCGCGCACCGCAGTTCGAGGAGGGCTGCGTGGTGCTCGACCTGGAGCTGCCCGCGGCCGGGGACGTGCCCGCGGGGACGGTGGACGACGGGCTGCGCGTCGAGCACCTGACGCTGTCCGCGGAGCCACTGCCGGCCGCCGCTCCGGAGGTCACCGGCGAGGAGGCCCCGCGCATGGAGGATCCGGAGGAGGTGTACACGGCGCTGGTCACCGGCCTGCGGGCGTACGTGCGGAAGAACGGCTTCCGCTCGGTGCTGATCGGTCTGTCCGGCGGCATCGACTCCGCACTCACCGCCGCCCTCGCCTGCGACGCGCTCGGCGCGGAGAACGTGTACGGCGTGGCGATGCCGTCCCGCTACTCCTCGGCGCACTCGCTCTCGGACGCGGAGGACCTCGCCCGCCGCACCGGCCTCGACCTGCGCACGGTGCCCATCGCGCCGATGTTCGACGCCTACCTGGCGTCGGTCGAGCTCACCGGACTCGCGGAGGAGAACCTCCAGTCCCGGCTGCGCGGCACCCTGCTGATGGGGCTCTCCAACCAGGAGGGCCACATCGTGCTGGCGCCCGGCAACAAGTCCGAACTGGCCGTCGGCTACTCGACGCTGTACGGCGACTCGGTGGGCGCGTACGGGCCCATCAAGGACGTCTACAAGTCGACCGTGTTCGCGCTGGCCCGGTGGCGCAACCGGGCCGCCGAGGCCGCCGGCCGGACGCCGCCGATCCCGGAGAACTCCCTCAGCAAGCCGCCGAGCGCCGAACTGCGCCCCGACCAGGTGGACACGGACTCGCTGCCGGACTACGAGGTGCTGGACGGCATCCTGGCCCTGTACGTCGACCAGGACCGCGGCCGTGCGGAGATCATCGCGCAGGGCTTCGACGAGGAGACCGTGACCCGGGTGCTGCGCATGACGGACACCGCGGAGTACAAGCGCCGCCAGTACCCGCCCGGCACCAAGATCTCCGCCAAGGGGTTCGGCAAGGACCGCCGCCTCCCCGTCACCAGCCGCTGGCGCGAGACCGGCACCACCGCGAGCTGAGCCGCCCGTCCGGATCGCCCCGGGCCCGCGACTCCTGCTACGGCAGGTTCACGGATGCCGCGACGGGGAGGTGGTCGCTTCCGGTGCCCGGGAGCGACCAGGACGACACCGGGTCGAGGTCCTTGACCATGATCTGGTCGATGCGGGCCATCGGGAAGCTCGCCGGCCAGGAGAAGCCCATGCCGTCGCCGGCCGCGCCCTGGGTGGACCGCATCTGCGAGGTGACGGGCGCCAGGGCGCGGTCGTTCATCGTGCCGTTGAGGTCGCCGAGCAGCACCACGCGACCGACGGGGTCGTCGGCGATCTCCCTGCCGAGCAGCCGGGCGGCGTCGTCGCGCTGGCCGGCGGTGAAGCCGGAGCGGAACTCGACCCGCACGGAGGGAAGGTGCGCGACGTACACGGCCACGTCCCCCTGCGGCGTCTGCACCGTGGCGCGCAGGGCGCGCTTCCAGCCGATGTCGATGTCGACGTGCCGGGCGTCCTGCAGTGGCTCCTTGCTCCACAGGCCGATGGTGCCGATGACGACGTGGTGCGGGTAGGCGGCGGCGAGTTCGCGTTCGTAGAGCGGGATGCGGTCGCCGGCGATCTCCTGGAGCGCGAGCACGTCGGCGCCGGAGGCCGCCAACTGGTCGGCGGCGGCGCCGGGATCGGGGTTGGCCGCGCTCACGTTGTGCGTGACGACGGTGAGTTCGCCGCCGGAGCCGGTCTTGTCGCTGATCAGCCCGCCGAACAGACTCCACCACGCCACGGCGGGCGCCAGCAGCGCGACCAGGGCGGTGGCGGACCGCCGGACCACGGCGCCCACCAGCAGCACCGGGATCAGCAGGCCGCCCCAGGGCAGGAACGTCTCCCACAGGGAGCCGAGGTTGCCGATCACGTTGGGCACCCGGGCGTGCAGCAGCAGGAGGGCGGTCAGGCCGAGGGCCAGGGCGGCGAGCAGGACCCCGCGCCGCCACATGCCGGGGGCGCTCCAGCCGCCGCGGTCCCCTGACGAACCGCCCCGCGGCCCGCGGAAGGAGCGGCGGGGCCGTCCATGCCCCGCGCCGTCGGTCCGCTCGGCCTCCGTCATGAACGCCCGTGCCATGCGCCGTCCTCACTCGCCTCGCCTGTCCGGGGAACGATAGGTGATCGCCGGGCCGCCCGCCGACCGTGCGCGGCACGCCCCCGACCTCGTCTCCGGGCCGTGATCCGTTCCTGTCTGCAGGACGATCACGACCGCGCGCCGGGTTCCGCGAGAGGGCGGGGCGCGCCGTGCTGTGACCGAACACGCATATCCGGGCGCCCTCGCGAACGGCCCGCGCAGCGGCGGGGCCGGCGCCTCTTCCGCACACCCTCCACCAGCGGGTATCACCCTTCGTCGCGCCCGGGAACGCACCGCGCACGGCGGACGGGCGGGCGAGGCGCCGGCAGGGGGCTCCCGGGCGGCGTCAGGGGTTCCCCCCTTCGCCCGAACCGTGCCAGCATGGAACCGAATCCGGGGACGCCCCCAGGGGCGCCACGAGACGACGAGACACAGGAGCCAGTGCGATGACGCCTGCCCAGTCGGTACAGCCTGCCCAGCCTGAGACCTCCGCCCCGTCGGGACCGTCCGCCCAGAACCCCAGGTCGCTCTACGGCGGCGCGCAGAACCGCCGCATCACCGTCCGCGATCTGGCCGCAGCCAAGGAGCGCGGCGAGAAGTGGCCGATGCTCACCGCCTACGACGCGATGACCGCCTCGGTCTTCGACGACGCGGGCATCCCCGTCCTGCTCGTCGGCGACTCGATGGGCAACTGCCACCTCGGGTACGAGACGACCGTGCCCGTCACCATGGACGAGATCGCGATCCTCTCCGCCGCGGTCGTACGGGGCACCCGGCGCGCCCTGGTCGTCGGCGACCTGCCGTTCGGTTCGTACCAGGAGGGCCCCGAGCAGGCCCTGCGGAACGCCACCCGGCTGGTCAAGGAGGCCGGCGTCGGCGCGGTGAAGCTGGAGGGCGGCGAACGCTCGCTGCGCCAGACCGAACTGCTCGTCTCCGCCGGCATCCCGGTCATGTCCCACCTGGGCCTGACGCCGCAGTCCGTGAACGCCATGGGCTACCGCGTGCAGGGCCGTTCCGACGAGGACGCGCACCGGCTGGTCCGGGACGCGAAGGCCGCGCAGGACGCGGGCGCGTTCGCGGTGGTGCTGGAGCTGGTGCCGGCCGAGCTGGCCGCGGAGGTCACCCGTTCCCTGCACATCCCCACGGTCGGCATCGGCGCCGGCCCGGACACCGACGCACAGGTCCTGGTCTGGACGGACATGGCGGGCCTGACGCCGGGCAGGCTGCCGCGCTTCGTGAAGCAGTACGCGCAACTGCGCGAGACGCTGGGCGGCGCCGCGAAGGCGTTCGCCGAGGACGTCACCGGCGGCGGGTTCCCGCAGCCGGAGCACAGCTTCTCCTGACCGCGTCGCCTCCCGTGCGGCACCGGCCCGGGTGCCGGCGGCGCGGGGGCGACGCACGCTCGACGAGCGGCCGGCCTCCCGCCTGTAGGCGGGATGTCGGCCGTTTGTCGGTGGCGCCTGTCACCGTGGTGCCATGACGCGACAGGAAGCCACCGGCCACGGACGCAACGCCGTCGAGGTCCGCGGACTGGTGAAGCACTTCGGGGAGACGCGGGCGGTCGACGGCATCGACCTCACGGTGCGCGAGGGCACCGTCATGGGCGTCCTCGGGCCGAACGGCGCGGGCAAGACGACCCTGGTCCGGATTCTGTCCACGCTGCTGGCCCCGGACGCCGGCACGGCCACCGTGGCGGGCTGCGACGTGGTGCGCCAGCCGCGCCGGCTGCGCCGCACCATCGGACTCACCGGCCAGTACGCCTCGGTGGACGAGAAGCTGTCCGGCTGGGAGAACCTCTACATGATCGGCCGGCTGCTCGACCTCCCGCGCCGCGACGCGCGCCGCCGGGCGGACGAGATGCTGGAGCGGTTCTCGCTGACGGACGCGGCCCGCAAGCCGGTGAGCAAGTACTCCGGCGGCATGCGCCGCCGCCTCGACCTGGCCGCGTCCATGATCGGCCGCCCCCGGGTGCTGTACCTGGACGAGCCCACCACAGGTCTCGACCCGCGCACCCGCAACGAGGTGTGGGACGAGGTCAAGCACATCGTCGCCGACGGCAACACCGTGCTGCTGACCACCCAGTACATGGAGGAGGCGGAGCAGTTGGCGAGCGAGCTGACCGTCGTCGACCAGGGAAAGGTGATCGCGGAGGGCCGGGTGCCGGAGCTGAAGGCGAAGGTCGGCGGCCGCACCCTGGAGATCCGCCCGGCCGACACGGGGGACCTGCGGGCGATGGCCGGCGCGCTGGCCGAGGCGGGTCTGGACGGCATCTCCGGTGCCACGGCCGACGCGGAGCGCGGCGTCGTCAGCGTGCCGATCATCAGTGACGAGCAACTGACCGCCGTGGTCGGGCTGCTGGGCGTGCGCGGTTTCGGGATCGCCGACATCGCCACCCATCTGCCCAGCCTGGACGAGGTGTTCCTGGCCATCACCGGCCAGCGGGCCACCCATCAGGAGTCCGAGCCCGAGAACGAGGAGGTCGCGGCGTGAGCACCGCCACCGTTTCCCCCGAGGCGTCCGGTCCGGGACCGCGCGTCCCCGCCCCGTCCCTCGAGCCCGGCTCGGGCGAGGACCGGATCGGGCTGCGCGCCAACGTGCGGCACGTCGGGGCTCTGGTGCGCCGGAACGCGCTCCAGATCAAGCAGGACCCCGAGTCGATGATGGACGCGCTGCTGATGCCCATCATCTTCACCCTGCTCTTCGTGTACGTCTTCGGCGGCGCCATTTCCGGCGACGCCGACCGGGACGTCTACACCGCGTACCTCATCCCCGGGATGATGGCGATGATGGGCATGAACATCGCCATGGCGGTGGGCACCGGCATCAACGAGGACTTCCGCAAGGGCGTGATGGACCGCTTCCGGTCCATGCCCATCGCCCGGTCCTCGGTGCTGATCGCGAAGGTCGTGGTGGAGATCGGCCGCATGCTGATCGCCATCGTGGTGCTGCTGACGGTCGGTTTCCTGGTCGGCTACGAGCTCCAGGGCAGTGTGCTCGGCATGCTCGCCGCTATCGGCCTGACCACACTCTTCGGCGCGTCCCTGGTGTGGATCTTCATGCTGCTGGGTCTGACCATGCGGACCGCGCAGGCCGTCCAGGGCGTGTCCTTCCTGGTGCTGATGCCCCTGCAGTTCGGCTCGTCGGTCTTCGTCCCGACGGGCACGATGCCGGGCTGGCTGGAGGCGTTCACCGACGTCAACCCGCTCACGCACGTGGCGGACGTGTCCCGCGTGCTGATGGGCGGCACCGGCGACGTGGGCGGGCCGCTGCTGTGGACGCTGGTGTGGTCGGTCGGCCTGACCGCGGTCACCGCCCCGCTGGCCATCAACACCTTCCGCAAGAAGACCTGACCGGCGGGGCCCGGTACTGTCGGGCCCCATGACCTCCGCTGTCGCGCCGAAACGTGAGCACCGCCGTCCGAGCCCGGTCTTCCTGGGCCTGGTGGCGGTGCTCGCGGTGTCCGGCTGGGCCGTGTGGACGGACTTCGCGCGGGCGACCGGCGTCGCGGTGTTCCTGTTCGTGGTCTCCGGCTGGATCGTCTCGCTGTGTCTCCACGAGTACGCCCACGCGCGCACGGCGCTGCATGGCGGTGACCACACGGTGGCCGCCAAGGGCTACCTGACGCTGAACCCGTTGCGGTACACGCACGCGCTGCTCAGCATCGTGCTGCCGGTGCTGTTCGTGATCCTGGGCGGCATCGGCCTGCCGGGCGGCGCGGTGTTCGTCGAGCGGGACCGCATCCGGGGCCGGCTGCGGCACAGCCTCGTCTCGGCGGCCGGGCCGCTGACCAACGTGGTCTTCGCGCTCGCGCTCACGGCCCCATGGTGGCTGGGCACCGTCGACACGATGCCGGCGCCGTTCCGGTTCGCGCTGGCGTTCCTGGCGCTGCTCCAGGTGACGGCGGCGATCCTGAACCTCCTGCCGGTGCCGGGGCTGGACGGCTACGGGGTGATCGAGCCCTGGCTGTCGCCGTCGGCCCGGAGGCAGGCGGAGCCGTTCGCACCGTTCGGGCTGCTGATCGTGTTCGCCTGCCTGTGGATCCCGGGGATCGGGGCCGTGTTCTGGGACGTCGTCGACGCGGTGCTAGGCATGCTCGGCGTGGGGCAGGGCGAGACGTACTACGGGCTGGAGTACTTCCGCTTCTGGGACGGCGACCCGCAGGCGGGCCTCGTGCCGGTGACACTCGGCCGGTGACGCCCGCCCTCCGGGCACGTGCCGAGGGGCGGGCGCGTCACCGCCCGTCGCCGGGGGGCTGCTCCCCACCGGGGCCGCCGCCCTGCGCCTGCTCGCCGCCCTGTGCGGCGCGGAGCCGGCGCCAGTGGTACCACGCCATGTTCGACGTGACGCCCGCGAGCAGCACCCAGGCGATCCCGAACCAGTTCCCGTTCACGAAGGCGACCACCGCCGCGACGACGGCGAGCAGGCACAGGGCGGTGGCGGCCAGGGCGATGGACTTCGAGGGCCTGGGCGGGGTGGAGGCGGGCATGGGGGCTGGGGCTCCCGTCGAGTGGGCAGGTGGGTGTACCGCTCCATTGTCCCCCACGCCCCCCGGGGCGGACCGTGGCGGGGCGCACGTCCCCCGCGCACGCCCCGGCCGGTCGGCTCAGATGTCGGTGAGCCGCACGCCCGCGTGGGCCTTGTACCGGCGGTTGACCGAGATCAGGTTGGCGACGAGCGACTCGACCTGGTGGGCGTTGCGCAGCCGCCCGGCGAAGACGCCGCGCATGCCGGGGATGCGGCCCGCGAGGGCCTGCACGATCTCGCAGTCCGCGCGCACCTCGCCGAGCACCATCACGTCGGTCTCGATCTCCTTGATGTCCGGGTCGGAGAGCAGCACGGCGGAGAGGTGGTGGAAGGCGGCGGTCACACGGGAGTCGGGCAGCAGGGCGGCGGCCTGCTCGGCGGCGCTGCCCTCCTCGGGCACCAGGGCGTAGGCGCCCTTCTTGTCGAAGCCCAGCGGGTTGACGCAGTCGACGACGAGCTTTCCGTGCAGTTCCTCGCGCAGGCTCTCCAGCGTGGCGGCGTGGCCGTCCCAGGGCACGGCGACGATCACCACGTCCGAACGGCGGGCGCACTCCGCGTTGTCCGCGCCCTCGACGCCCTGGCCGATCTCGCCGGCCGCCTCGCGGGCCCGCTCGGCCCTCCGCGACCCGATGATCACCTTCTGGCCGGCGAGGGCCAGTCGGTAGGCGAGTCCGCGGCCCTGGTCGCCGGTGCCGCCGAGCACGCCGACGGTCAGTCCGGAGACGTCGGGGAGGTCCCAGGGGTCCTTCTTGGGCGAGGGCGCTGCTGAGGAAGTCATGGGGCCGATCCTACGGGTTGCGCCGACCGCTTCCTACTGGCGAGTAGCTTCACTGGTCGAGGGCTTCGCCACATCCGTGGCGGCTCTCGCACTCCGGAGCGCGAGAGCCCCTCCCCGTTCGGGCGACGTCTCCCCCGAACCGCGGCGCGCGGCACCGGCCGTACGGCAGCATGCACGCCCATGGATGCCGTACGGGTCGCCCTGCTGCGTGAAGTCCTCGCCGGTACCGAGTGGTTGCCCTCCACCCGGCGCTTCGCCGGGTCGCTGCGCGCCTCCGTCTCACCTCGCGGCGGTGGACTGCTGCTGGTCGGCACCGAGGAGCACGAACCTTGGCACCTGGCCGCCCATCTGGACGACGAGGCCGCCTGGTCCGGGCTCCCCGAGCTGTCGCCCACACTGGTACGCCATCGGGTCCCGCCGGCCGCGCCCGCCCACCTCTCCTGCGGCCTGGCCCGGCTGGAGGCGGCGGGACGCAACGAGACGCTGCTGGTGGTCGCTCCGGGCGAGCCGGGCGACGGCCTGCTGGAACGGGTGCACGACGCCCGGCGGGCCGGCGCGACGGTCCTGGCGCTTGAGGGCGGCGCGTCACCGGACACCAGCGGCTCGCCGGGCACCACCGAACTGGGCGGCATGGCCCACGACGCGCTCACCGCCGACCCGCAGGAGCTCGACCTCGACACGCTCCAGCATCTGGTCAGCGCGGCCGCCGGCGAAGCCGCGCCGGGGCCGGGCGGCCTGACCCGCTGCCCGCGGCCGTTCACCGCGGCACGGCACGCGCGCGGCTTCCGCGACCGCCTCTCCCGGCTCGCCGAACGCCTCACCGCGCCACCGCCGCCGCGCTGGTGAGTCCTCCGGACCAGGTCGATAAGCAGTTGCCCCGTGCAGCGTTCGGGGCGGAGGATGGCCGCTCGTGTCCCTCGATCTGCGCGCGCTGCTGCCCGACCTCTCGCCCTGGCGTTCCTCACGGGACTTCCGCGTGCTGTGGTGTTCGGGGGCCATCACGGTCTTCGGCAGCTTCCTCTCCTTCGTCGCGCTGCCCTTCCAGCTCAAGGAGCTGACCGGTTCGCCGGTCGCGGTGGGCGCTCTCGGCGTGGTCGAGCTGGTGCCGCTGATCGTCTTCGGCCTGTACGGCGGCGCGCTCGCCGACGCCGTGGACCGCCGGAAGGTCATCCTGTTCACCGAGTTCGCACTCGGCCTCGTCGCACTGGGCCTGCTGCTGAACTCGCTGCTGCCCGAGCCGATGATCTGGCCGCTGTACGCCGCGGGCGCGCTGACCAGCTCGCTGGTCGGCCTCCAGCGTCCGGCCCTGGACGCGATCGTTCCGCGCATCGTGCCGCACGACCAGCTCAGCGCCGCCGCCGCGCTCAACTCGCTGCGCTGGCAGATCGGAGGCGTCGCCGGACCCACCCTCGCCGGTCTGCTGATCGCCTACGCGGGTGTGGAGACGGCGTACGTACTGGACGCGCTCAGCTTCGCGGTGTCGTTCCTGCTCGGCCTGCGCCTGCGCCCCTCCCCCGCCGGCCACGACGCGGAGAAGCCGTCGCTGCGCGGCATCCTGGAGGGCGCGCGCTACGCCTGGAACCGCAAGGAACTGCTGGGCACGTACACCGTGGACGTCGCCGCGATGCTGTTCGCGTTCCCCCTCGCCCTCTTCCCCTTCCTCGCGGACCGGCTCGACGCGGAATGGGCCCTGGGCATGATGTACGCGACGCTGCCGCTGGGCGGCATGCTGGTCAGCGCGACCAGTGGCTGGACGCGGAGGATCCACCGGCACGGCCGGATGGTCGCTCTCGCGGCACTGCTGTGGGGAGCGGCGATGGCCGCCGCCGGCGCGGTGCAGAACATCTGGCTGGTCCTGCTGTTCCTCACCGTGGCCGGGGCGTTCGACATGGTCAGCGGCATCTTCCGGTCCACCCTGTGGAACCAGACCATCCCGGACGGGTTGCGCGGGCGGCTGGCCGGCATCGAGCTGCTGTCCTTCTCCGTCGGGCCGCAGCTCGGCCAGCTCCGCTCCGGTGGCATGGCCGCGCTCACCTCGGTGCGCACCTCGGTGTGGGGCGGCGGCCTGCTCTGCGTGGCGGCGGTCGGCGTCCTGATGCTGGCGCTGCCGAAGCTGATGTCCTACGACGCCCGCACCGACCCGCACGCCCGGGCCAAGCGGGAGGCGGCCGGGGCCGCACAGGCCGACACGGCGCAGGCCGGCGGCGGGAACAGCGCCGCGACGGAGCCGGCCGCTCCCTGACCCCCTCGCGCGCCTCCCACAGCTCCCGCCTCGCACCTCCCGCCCACCCGGCCGGGCACAGAAGGTACGACTCCGGACACAGAGTTCACCCGAAAGGCGTCGTCCCGCGGGGAACGCTCACGTACCGTCGAAGCGTTGAGCGCTGAGTGAGCACATGAGGACACTGTGTGACGACGGCGGAGGGGGACGGCCGTATGACACCGCACCATCACCGGGTCGCCGCCGCATGCCTGCTCGTACTGACCGCCATCGTCCTGCTGCTCACCGTTCTGCCGCACCCGCCGTCCTCCCCCGTGGACGACCCGGCCTCCGCGCACCGCGCCGCCGTCGCGGCGCGGGCCGTACCGCAGCCGGAGCAGGCGGCGGGCCACCCGCAGCTCCCGGACGCCCGGCGCCCGTCGGCGCCCGACGGCTGCCCCGCCGATCCGGTCGCGTGGACGTACCGCTCGAGCAGCGCACACTCCGCCACGGCCTGCGCCCGTGCACCACTGGCCGCCGGTGCGACACCACGCCCGGCCGCCACCGTTCCCGCGGCGCACGAAACCCGGGCGGCGGGGACGCGGAGACCGGGCCCGGTGGCCCTCAGCCCCGCCGTACTCCAGACCTTCCGCTGCTGACGGCCCCGCGCGCCGCCGCACGAGCCCGCCGCCCCGCGACGTCCGCCACGCGCGACGCCGCCGGTGCGACCCCTGCCGTGCCCGCCGCGCACCGGCCGACCCTCACGTCGACACGCCAGCACCGGAAAGGCCCCATGAGCGCCACCCTCCTCTCCTCCGCCCGGCGCACCCTGCGCACGGATCTCCCCTCCTCCCTCGTCGTCTTCCTCGTCGCCGTGCCGCTGTGCGTCGGAATCGCCGTGGCCTCGGGCGTACCGGCCGAGCTCGGGCTGGTCACCGGCATCGTCGGCGGACTGCTCACCGGGCTGCTGCCGGGGAGCAGCCTCCAGGTCAGCGGCCCGGCCGCCGGGCTCACCGTCCTGGTGTACGAGGCCGTGGGCGCGTACGGCCTGGCCACTCTCGGCCTGCTGGTGCTCGCCGCCGGCCTGCTCCAGGTCGCGCTCGGCGCGCTCCGCCTCGGGCGCTGGTTCCGCGCCATCTCGGTGGCGGTGATCGAGGGCATGCTGGCCGGCATCGGGCTGGTGATCATCGCCGGCCAGCTCTACACCATGGCCGACCTCGAGGCGCCCTCCTCGGGCCTGGCCAAGATCGCCGGGCTGCCCGGCCTCGCCGCTGACATCCTCGGCTCGGCGCCCGCCCTGACGGCGTTCGCCGTCGGCACCGGCACCGTCGCGCTGATGCTGCTCTGGCAGCGCCTCCCCAGCCGTGTCCGGAAGGTTCCCGGCGCGCTCGCCGCCGTCGCCCTGGCCACCGTCGTCACGACCACCTTCGGGCTCGGCATCGCGACCGTCGAGGTCAGCGGCCTGCTGGACGCCGTACAGCCTCCCGGCCTCACCGGCCTGGGATCGGTGGTGGACGCCGGGATGATCGGGACCGTCCTCGCCTTCACGCTGATCGCCTCCGCCGAGAGCCTGTTCAGCGCGGCCGCCGTGGACCGGCTGCACGACGGCCCGCGTACCGACTTCGACAAGGAGCTGATGGCGCAGGGCGCCGGCAACACCGTGTGCGGTCTGCTCGGGGCCCTGCCCATGACGGCGGTCATCGTGCGCAGCGCGACCAACGTCCACGCGGGTGCGCGCACCAGGGCCTCGCGGGTGCTGCACGGCGTGTGGCTGCTGCTGTTCGCGGTGCTGTTCCCGGCCGCGCTGAGCGTCATCCCGGTCGCGGCGCTGGCGGGCGTGCTGGTGCACGCGGGCTGCAAGCTGCTGCCGGTGCGGCGTCTGGTGCCGCTGTGGCGCGAGCACCGGGGCGAGGCCGTCGTGCTCACGGCGACCGCGCTCGCGATCGTGGCGGTGGGCATGTTCGAGGGTGTGCTGGTCGGCCTGGCCCTCGCGGTCCTGAAGTCCGCCTGGGAGACGTCCCACACCCACCTGGAGGTCGACGACGCCGCGCCCGGCCCCGTGCGGGTCGCGCTGACCGGCAACGCCACCTTCCTGCGGCTGCCCCGCCTGCTGGCCGCCCTGGAGGCGCTGCCGAGCGACCGCCCGCTGGAACTGGACCTGTCGGGCGTCCGGCACCTGGACCAGGCGAGCCGGGCCGCGCTCACCGGCTGGGCCGAGCGGCACCACGAGGAGGGCGTCCCGCCGGTGCGGCTGACTCCGACCCCCTGAGGCACGGGCCGCCCGCGGGGCCCTTTCCCCGCGCCCGGCCGGCTTTCCCGGCGCTCCGGCGCTCCCGGCGTTTCGTCGCCCGGGAGCGCCGGGCACGCCGGGCACGCCGGGCACGCCGGTCCGTCAGGAGTCGGCGCCCTCCGGCCCCGCGTCGCCCCCCGCCGCCGAGCGGTCGCTCCAGCGGGGGTCGTTCTCCCACTTCACGTTGCGTTCCGCGGCCGTCTCCATGGCGTGCGCGGCCTCCTCGCGGCTGGCGTACGGCCCCATGCGGTCCTTGCCCGGGCATTCCGGGCCCTCCTCGACCTTGCCGTGCTCCAGGCAGTAGAACCACTCGCCGGGACAGCCTGCGGACTTCTTCTTGAAGAGTGCCATGCAGTCATGCTGCCCCAGTCACCGGCGGTCAGCCACGAGCGGGCTGGTTAGACTCGCGCACATGTCTGGCCAGCAGCTCCTCGTTCCCGGCACGCTCTCCCCGCAGCGGGCCGTGCCCTCCTCCATTCCGCGCCCCGAGTACGTGGGCAAGCCCTCGCCCGCGCCGTACACCGGCCCCGAGGTGCAGGACGCCGAGACGATCGAGCGGATGCGCACCGCCGGAGGCATCGCCGCCCGGGCCATGGAGGAAGCGGCCCGGCACATCGCTCCCGGGGTGACCACCGACACCCTGGACGAGATCGCGCACGCCTACATGTGCGACCACGGCGCCTACCCCTCGACGCTGGGCTACCGGAAGTTCCCCAAGTCGCTGTGCACCTCGGTCAACGAGGTGATCTGCCACGGCATCCCGGACTCCACCGTGCTCCGCGACGGCGACATCGTGAACCTCGACGTGACGGCGTTCATCGGCGGCGTGCACGGCGACAACAACGCGACGTACCTGGTGGGCGACGTGGACGAGGAGTCCCGCCTGCTGGTGGAACGGACCCGCGAGGCGCTGAACCGCGCGATCAAGGCCGTCCGGCCGGGCCGGCAGATCAACATCATCGGCCGGGTCATCGAGTCCTACGCACGCCGCTTCGGCTACGGCGTCGTCCGCGACTTCACCGGCCACGGCATCAACACCTCGTTCCACAGCGGCCTGATCGTCCCGCACTACGACGACGAGCGGGCCACGACCGTGATGAAGCCCGGCATGACGTTCACCATCGAGCCGATGCTCACGCTCGGCACGTACGAGTGGGACATGTGGGAGGACGGCTGGACCGTGGTCACCAAGGACCGCAGGCGGACCGCGCAGTTCGAGCACACCCTGGTCGTCACCGACACCGGCGCGGACATCCTGACGCTGCCGTGATTGGCGCGCGGCCCGCCGGGGAAGGGTGACCTCGACACTTTCCGACAGCCTGTCGGGAAACCGCCGCCCGGGTGAGGCCCGGCGGCGGAGCCCCCGTCCCGGAGACCCGGAGGCCCCGCCCATGGCCGCGACCGACCTCACATCCGGCACCACCCCGTTCTCCACGCTGATCCGCACCGCGTCGCAGGAGCAGCACACCGAGGCGGAGAACTCGGGCTTCATGGCCGACCTGCTCGGCGGGCGCCTCGGCGTCGCGGCCTACCGCCTCTACACCGAGCAGCTGTGGTTCGTCTACGGGGCGCTGGAGGCGGAGGCGCCCGGCCTGGCCGACGACCCGGTGGCCGGGCCGTTCGTCGACCCGGCGCTGTTCCGTCGCGACGCCCTGGTCCGCGACCTGGACCACCTGCACGGCGGTACGGGCTGGCGGGAGCGGGTGCGGCCGCTGCCGGCGACGGCGGCGTACGCGGAACGCGTCACCGAGGTCGGACGCACCTGGCCCGGCGGTTACGTGGCGCACCACTACACGCGCTACCTCGGCGACCTGTCCGGAGGGCAGGTGATCCGCGGCCGCGCGGAGCGCAACTGGGGGCTGGCGCGCAAGGGCGACGGCGTGCGGTTCTACGTCTTCGAGGCCCTCGGCAACCCGGCCGAGTTCAAGCGGGGTTACCGGGAGCGGCTGGACGCGATCCCGGCGGACGACCTGGAGAAGCAGCGCATCGTGGACGAGTGCCGACGCGCGTTCACGCTGAACACGGCGGTCTTCGCCGACCTCCACGCCCACGCCGCTTAGGGCCTGTCCTGTCCCTACAGCCGTTCCGTCCGGCGGGGCCCGGGGCGCCTCCCCGGGCCCCGCCGTCGGTCAGCCGTCGGTCAGCCGCGGACGCGGAGGACGCCGAGGCGCTGCGTGGCGCGGGTGAGCGCCACGTAGCGGTCGTTGACCGCGAAGCGGTCCGGCTCGACGACCAGCACGGTGTCGAACTCCAGCCCCTTCGCCTGCCGCGCGTCCAGCAGCACGACCCTCCGCGTCAGGTCGAGCTGCTCGCCGTACGTCGCCTCCGGCAGCACCGCCGCCAGTGCGGCGTGCCGGTCGCGCGGCGCCACCACGGCGAGGCGCCCCTCGTCGTCCGGTGTGTGTGCGGCGACCGCTTCCGCGACGGCTCCGGGCAGCGCGTCCTCCGCGACCGTCCGCTCCCACGGCGGCACCCCGGTGGAGCGCACCGAGCGCGGCGGTTCGAAGTCCGGGTGGTCCGCGCGCCGCTCCTCCGCCGCGTAGTCCATGATCTCGGCCGGGGTGCGGTAGTTGACGCCCAGCCGGATGTGTTCCCAGCGGTCCCCGACGTACGGGTCGAGCGCCTCCCGCCAGCTGCGGGTCCCGGTGGAGCTCTGCGCCGGGTCGCCGACGAGCGTGAGGGACCGGGTCGGGCAGCGCCGCATCAGCAACCGCCAGGCCATCGGCGACAGCTCCTGCGCCTCGTCGACGACGATGTGCCCGAACGCCCAGGTGCGGTCGGCCGCGGCGCGTTCCGCGGCGGTGCGGTGGTCGGCCTCCTCCTGGCGTTCGGCCATCGTCTCGGCGTCCAGCACGTCCTGCACGCCGAGGACCTCGGAGTCCTCGTCGTCGACGTCCTCGAACTCGTAGGTCCGGGAGGCGTAGGCGACGTCCAGGACGCCCTGGGCGTAGGCGACCTGCCGGCGCCGTTCGGCGGCCGCCGCGGCCTGCGCCGCGCGGTCGTCCTCGCCCAGCAGTTCGGCGGCCTCGTCCAGCAGCGGCACGTCGGCCGGCGTCCAGGCGGCCGTCGGCGGCCGCCGTACGGCGTGGGCGTCGGTCCCGGAGAAGTGGCCCTCGGGGTCGGCGAGCAGCTCCGCCACCAGGCGCTGCGGGGTGAGCGAGGGCCACAGCGCGTCGACGGCGTCGTGCACGGCGGGGTCGTCGTCGAGTTCGCTGCGGATCTGCGAGACGTCGCTCGGGTCCAGCAGGTTGGGCCCGCCGAAGGGGTCGGCGCCGAGCCGCCCGGCGCGCTGGTCGGTGAGGGCGTTGAGGAGGTGGCCCTCGAAGTGCTCGCGGGCGACGTTGTGCGGGAGTCCGGTGGCGCGCGCCTTGTCGCGGGCGGCGCGTACCGTCTCGCGGTCCAGGACGAGGACGTCGCCGTCGTGGTCGATCTCCAGGACCGGATCGGGGAGCGCCTGCCGGTCGCGTACCGCGCGGGCGATCACCTCGGCGGTTCCGGCTCGGCCCTTGATCTCGGCGGCCTCCTCGGTGTCGGTTCCGGTCGCCGTGACGCCGGGGAACAGTTCGCCCACGGTCGACAGCAGCACACCGGTCTCGCCCAGCGAGGGCAGCACCTCGCCGATGTAGCCGAGGAAGGCCGGGTTGGGGCCGACGATCAGCACGGCGCGGCGGGCCAGCAGTTCGCGGTACTCGTAGAGCAGGTAGGCGGCCCGGTGCAGGGCGACGGCGGTCTTGCCGGTGCCGGGTCCGCCCTCGACGACGCGGACCCCGCGGTGCGGGGCGCGGATGATCCGGTCCTGCTCGGCCTGGATGGTCTGCACGATGTCGTGCATGCGTCCGGTGCGTGCGGCGTCGAGTGCCGCGAGCAGCACGGCGTCGGCGTCGTGCTGCTCGTGGCCGGTGCGTTCGGTGTCGTCGAGGTCGAGGATCTCGTCGTGGAGTCCGGTGACCTCGCGGCCGGAGGTGGCCAGGTGCCGGCGGCGGCGCAGGTCCATGGGGGCGTGGCCGGTGGCGAGGTAGAACGGGCGGGCCACGGGCGCGCGCCAGTCGATGAGGATTGGGGTCCGGTCGGCGTCGTCCTCGCGGACGCCGACCCGGCCGATGTGGTGGTGGCCGCCGTCGCGGAGGTCGATGCGGCCGAAGCACAGGCCGGAGTCGACCGCGTCGAGGGCGGCCAGCAGGTGGGACTGTTCGTGGACGGTGATGTCGCGTTCCAGCCGGGCCTGCTGTCCGGTGCCGGTGTCCCCGAGGGAGTGCCGCACGGTCGACTCGGCCCGGCCGCGCAGCGCGTCGACGCGGTCGTACAGGCCGGCGACGAATCGTTGTTCTTTTCGCAGTTCCGCGTCCGCGGGAAGTTCCGCGTCCGCCTGGTTCTCCCCGTGTACCGGTGCCCCGTTTGACAATGCCACTCCTCGCACGCTAAAGTGTGTTCCGTAAGGCCCTTTGCGGGCCTTTTCTGTTGTGACGACAGAACCACTCAATATACGCGGGAAAGGGCCCTCGCCTCAAGCGAGGGCCCTTGTCCTTTCCGGGCGGCTCCACGGTTCCCACGAAGCGGCGCCGGAGCGAGAAGACGTTCAGACCTTGCCCATGACTCCCGGGAAGTCGTCGGGACCGGCGTCGAATCCCCGCAGCCGGTGACGGAATTCCCAGCCGCTCTCACCCTCCGGCCGGACGAATTCGGCGACGGTCGCGGCGGTGTTCCCGCCGAGGGTCCCCAGATCGTGCACGGCGAGTTCGTCGTAGCCCCGGAAGATCGCGACTTCGGCGTTCTGGACGGCACCGAACGGCTTGCGGCCGTCGTTCTGCTGTATGACGACGCCCACCACGACGCGCGTGTACGCCTCCGCCATCCGGTCGAATTCCAGCTTCATGGCCTCGTCCGTGCCGAAGCCCTGCCCGGTGTGGCTGTCGCGGGTGAGGGTGATGGTGCCGTCCGGTGAACGGCTGTCGAAGTGGACGAGGTACGCCGTCCCGCCGTCCGCGTCATAGACGGCGGCGACCAGGTCGAGGTCGTTGTCCGGCTCCCCCATCGGGCTCGGATCCCACCGCAACCGCACCTCGACCGTGCCGAGTCCCTTGTTCAGTCCGCCGCCGGACACATCGGTTCCGCTGCTGGATTCGCTCACCGCACACCTTCCCCCGAGCCGTACGGGCGGGCGGTTCCCGCCCCTTCACCCACTGTAAGGGTGACAGGCCCGCCCAGGTGACGCCTTATCAGCCGATCTTCGCCGGACCCGGTGCGACCCGGTGCCGCCGGCGCGACGCCCGGCGCGGTGCACGGTGCGACGCGGACCACATCTCCACTCCGCATCCACACCGGAGGACTGGGCAGACGAAGACCTGTGCTGGCGGCTGCACGCTCGCCGCCGCGTTCCGTACCCCGACCAGCGACCAGGAGACGCCCGTGACCACCACCGAGCCGGAGACGACCGTGAAACTACGGCAGCAGCGCCTTCGGCGACGGCTGGAACGGCTCATCGGCATCGCCGCCACGGAGGGCAACTCCGTCCGCCCGCTGCTCAACGGCGACCGCATCTTCCCGGCCATGCTGGAGGCGATCGGTTCCGCCCGGCACACGGTCGACATGATGACGTTCGTCTACTGGAAGGGCGACATCGCCCACCGCTTCGCCGAAGCGCTCGCGGACCGGGCGCGGAACGGCGTCCGGGTGCGTCTGCTGCTCGACGGGTTCGGCAGCAGACTCATCGAGAAGGACCAGCTCACGCGGATGCGGCGGGCCGGGGTCGAGGTCGTGTGGTTCCGGAAGCCGCTGTGGATCTCCCCGCTCAAGCAGAACCACCGCTGCCACCGCAAGGTGCTGGTCGTCGACGAGCGGGTGGCCTTCACCGGCGGCGTGGGCATCGCGGAGGAGTGGTGCGGCGACGCCCGGGACGCGACGGAATGGCGCGACACCCACGCGGAGATACGGGGGCCGGCCGTCGACGGCGTCGCCGCGGCGTTCGCCCAGAACTGGGCCGAGGCGCACGACGAGCTGTTCGACTCCCGGGACCGCTTCCTCGACCAGGAGTCGGAGGGCGACGCCGTCGTGCAGGTGGTCCGCGGGTCGGCGAGCTTCGGCTGGCAGGACATGCAGACGCTGATGCGGGTGGTGCTGGAGTCGGCGGAGGAGCGCATACGGCTGTCCACGGCCTACTTCGCCCCCGACGCGGTCTTCGTCGACCTGCTGTGCGGCGCCTCCCGGCGCGGCGTCGAGGTGGACATCCTCCTGCCGGGCCCGCACACGGACAAGCGGGTCTGCCTGCTGGCCGGCCAGCAGCACTACGAGGCGCTGCTCGGCTGCGGGGTGCGGATCTGGCAGTACCAGCCGACGATGATGCACGCCAAGACCGTCACCGTCGACGGATTCGCGTCGCTGATCGGCTCGACCAACTTCAACCGGCGCTCCCTCGACCACGACGAGGAGGTCATGCTCACCGTCCTCGACCGCGAGCTGACCGCCGAACTCGACCGGCACTTCGAGGACGACCTCGCGGTGAGCACCCTCATGCAGCACACCCGCTGGCTGCGGCGTCCGGTCCACCAGCGGCTCAAGGAGGCCGCCGTACGACCGCTGCACCGCTTCCTCTGAAGCGCGGGAGGTCGCGGGAGGTCGCGGGAGTAGTCCACCGGTTCAGGGGCACAGGAGAGACGACAGCGAGCGAAAGCCGCGGAAGGGGAGGGAACATGACGGGGTACAGCGCGAAGACGTCCGCTTCGGACGGCAAAGGCCTGGCCATCGGCGGCCTGGTGTGCGGCATCGTCGGGGTGTTCTTCGGCAGTCTGATCCTGGGGCCGGTCGCCCTGATCCTCGGCCTCGTGGCGCACCGCAAGGCGGCGTCGGGCATGGCCAAGGCCGCGATCGTCCTCGGCGTCGTGGACATCGTCATCGCGATCGTCGCGATCGCCGTCCTCAGCTCCAGCGGCTTCACCTGGTAGCCGCCCCACCCGACGCACACCCCCGGAACACGCCGGTCCGGCCGCGACCCCCTGGGCGGCCGGACCGGCGTTCCGCCGTTCAGGGGTGGAAGCGGTCCGGGTCCGCGGCCTTCCAGTCGGCGGCCCACGCCTCCGGCGGACTCTCCAGCAGCTCACCCGGGGCGAGGCGCGGGTACAGCTGAGCGCTCGACGTGATGGTCACCGGGTCCACGCGCCGGTGCAGCAGGTCGGGGCGCAGGTCGCGCGGGTCGGCGACGCCCATGGACGCCATGATGCGCTGGGCGCTGTGCACGGTCGCCCGGTGGAAGCGGTGCACGCGTTCGGCCTTGTCCGGAACGTGCAGCGCGCGGGCGCGCCTGGGGTCCTGGGTGGCGACGCCCACCGGGCAGGTGTTGGTGTGGCAGCGCTGCGCCTGGATGCACCCGACGGCGAACATCATGGCGCGGGCCGCGTTCGTGTAGTCGGCCCCCTGGATCAGGCGCTTGACGATGTCCGCGCCGGTGGCGACCTTGCCGGAGGCGCCGACCCGGACGCGGTCCCGGAGACCGGCGCCGACGAGCGCGTTGTGCACGGTCAACAGCCCTTCGGTGAGCGGGTAGCCGATGTGGTCGGCGAACTCCGGAGGCGCCGCGCCGGTGCCTCCTTCTGCGCCGTCCACCACGAGGAAGTCGGGAGTGACGTTCTCCTCGGTCATGGCCTTGCACACGGCCAGGAACTCGCGCCGGGAGCCGACGCAGAGCTTGAACCCGGTGGGCTTCCCGCCGGCCAGGTCCCGCATCCGCCCGATGAAGCGCACCAGTTCACGGGGCGTGGTGTACACCCGGTGGTACGGCGGGGAGACGACCGTCTCGCCCTCTCGGACACCGCGGACGCGGGCGATCTCGGCGTTGACCTTCTCCCCGGGCAGCACGCCCCCGATGCCGGGCTTCGCACCCTGGGAGACCTTCAGCAGCACACACCGCACGGCGTCCAGCTCGGCCTTCTCGCGGAACTGCTCCGGGTCGAAGTCCCCGTCGGCCGTCCTGCAGCCGAAGTAGCCGGTGCCCACCTCCCAGATGAGGTCGCCGCCGTACGTCAGGTGGTGTTCCGAGACGGCGCCCTCGCCGGTGTCGTGGGCGAACCCCCCGGCCGCGGCACCCTTGTTCAGCGCCCGGACGGCATTGCCGGAAAGGGATCCGAAGCTCATCGCCGAGACGTTGAGCAACGACATGTCGTACGGCCGCGTGCAGTCGGGACCGGCGACGCGCACGGTGGGCGGCGTCTGCGGGACCGGGCACGGAGCCATGGAGGGAACCAGGTACTCGTAGCCGTCCTCGTACATCGCCAGTTCGGTGCCGAAGGGGTCCTCGGCGGACGTGCCCTTGGCCCGCTGGTACACGAGGCTGCGGACGTCGCGGTCGAACGGGCGGCCGTTGTAGTCGTGCTCGATGAAGTACTGCTGGATCTCGGGACGGATGCTCTCCATCAGGAACCGCAGGTGCCCCAGCACCGGGTAGTTCCGCAGCACCGAGTGCCTGGTCTGCGCGAGGTCGTGGACGGCGGTGGCGGCCAGGACCGACAGCGGCGCGGCGGGCAGCCACCACCACGGTGAGACCACGCCGGCCAGCACGGCCGACGTGACGGCGACGAGGACGAGCAGTCCGGACAGGACGAATCTGAGCATGGATTCCCTGTGCCCGAGGCCCCGGAACGTACTCGCCGTGCCCCGCGCCGCGGGGCACGGATATCGGCGCGGATCACGGCGAAGGTCCGCGAACGAGGAGGCGAACGGCAACCGCGAACAGAGCCGCGCGATTTCGGACATGAACGAGAAAATGAAGCGAACGCCAGAGAAACGGCGCTGATATGACTTAAGGTCTCTGCCGTTGTGCCGTATCGGCGTGCCGCCTCCTGGGGAGTGGGCGGCACGCCCTGCAGATTCGGTTCCAAGGGTGGGGGGTTCATGCAGCGTGACGCCGTGGGTCTGTCCGGAGGCGGACGGCCCGTGACGGGTTCGGCCGTGCTTCGGGCCGGGCGCCGAAGAGCCATGCGGAGCCGGGAGCGGCAGAAGGCACCGTGGTACGTGCCGGCCGCCCTGGCGACAGACGTCATGGGGACCGCGCTACCGGTCCTCTTCGTGTTCGGTGCCACCGGCCAGCCGCATCCCTTCGCCGCCGCCTTCACCGCGGCCGCGGTGTGGGTGGGCGTACAGGCCGTGTACCGGCGCTACGGGCAGGAGTCGCTGGGCGAGTCCCGGGGCTTCCTGTCCACCCTGCACGACTGGCTGACCCTGCTCGGGCTGCTGGCCGTGCTGCGGGTGTTCACCGCGGAGGACTCGGCACCCGGCGTGGCGTTGCTCGCCCTGGCCCCGGCCCCGTTGCTGACCAGTCTGTGCCGGGCTGTCACCCACCGGCACCTGAAGGCCGAGCGGCGGGAGGCGCACGCGGTGCGCCGGGCGCTGGTCGTCGGCGAGGCCGGGCCCGTGGACCGCGTGGTGGAACAGCTCGCCGCCGGCACCGACCACGCCTACGTGGTGATCGGTGCGGTGACCGTGGGCGCGGGCGGCCCGACGGCCCTGCGCAGCGGCGTGCCGCAGGCCGGACGGCTACCGGAGGGGACCGCGCCGCTCGCACCGGACCCGGCGCCGGCGCCGGACGACGGCACGACCGTGCTGGCGGCCGCCCGCCGCCACCGCGCCGAGCTGGTGCTGGTGGTACCGGGCGCGGCGCTCACCGGCGACCGGCTGCGACGGCTGTCCTGGTCCGTGCAGGACGCGGGTCTCCCGCTGGTCGTCGCGTCCGGGCTGACCGAAGTGGCGCTGCGCCGCGTACGGCTCGCCACCGTGGCCGGACTGAACCTGCTGCACGTGGCGCCGCCCGTGCGCCGCGGCCCGCAGCTGGCGCTGAAGAGCGTGCTGGACCGGGTCGGGGCCGCGCTCGGACTGCTGGTGCTGGCCCCGCTGTTCGCGCTGACGGCTGCCGCCGTGCGGCTGGACTCGCCGGGGCCCGTGCTCTACCGGCAGACCCGGATCGGGCACGACGGGGCGCCGTTCACGATGTGGAAGTTCCGCTCGATGGTCGTCGACGCCGACCGGCTCCGGCTGACGCTGGCCCCCGCCGACGAGCAGGACGGACCCACGTTCAAGATCCGCCGCGACCCGCGCATCACCCGCACGGGCCGGGTGCTGCGCCGCACCTCGCTGGACGAGTTGCCGCAGCTGGTGAACGTGCTGCGCGGCGAGATGTCGCTGGTCGGCCCCCGGCCGCCGCTGCCGGAGGAGGTGGCGGCGTACGACGCGGTGGAGTCGCGACGGCTCGGGGTCAAGCCCGGGATGACCGGCCCCTGGCAGGTCGGCGGGCGCTCGGACCTGTCCTGGGACGAGAGCCTGGCCCTGGACCTGCGCTACGCCGACAACTGGTCGCTGACCACGGATCTGGACGTGCTGGCCCGCACGTTCCGCGCCGTCGTCGACGGACGCGGAGCGTACTAGGTGGCGGGGCGGGAGCCGGCCGTGGTGGAGCGGATGCCGGGGCCCGGGCAGGTCCTAGACGAGGGAGGCCGGGCGGTCCGTCGCCTCCGCCCGGCCGAGGCGGTCGAGCCACCAGCGGTAGGTGTCCCGGATGCCGTCGGCCAGCGGGATCTGCGGCGTGAACCCCAGCGCCCGCAGCCGGGACACGTCGAGCAGCTTGCGCGGCGTCCCGTCGGGGCGGGAGGTGTCGAAGGCGATGCGGCCCTCGAAGCCGACGACGTCCCGGACGGTCTCGGCGAGTTCGCGGATCGTGAGGTCCTCTCCGCAGCCGACGTTGACGGGAGCGTCGTCGTCGTAGGTCCGCAGCAGCAGCGAGCAGGCCGCCGCCAGGTCGTCGACGTGCAGGAACTCGCGCCGCGGGGTGCCGCTGCCCCACAGCACGACCTCGTCCCGGCCCGCGGCGCGCGCCTCGTGGAAGCGGCGGATCAGCGCGGGCAGCACGTGCGAGGTCTCCAGGTCGAAGTTGTCGCCCGGCCCGTACAGGTTGGTGGGCATCGCCGAGATGTACGACGCCCCGAACTGGCGGCGGTAGCCGCGGATCTGCGTGATGCCGGCGATCTTGGCGAGGGCGTAGGGCTCGTTGGTCGGCTCCAGCGGACCGGTCAGCAGCGCGTCCTCGGAGATGGGCTGCGGCGCGTGCTTGGGGTAGATGCAGGACGAGCCGAGGAACAGCAGCCGGGGCACCCCGGCGGCGTGCGCACCGGCGACGACGCTGAGCTGGATGCGCAGGTTGTCCTCCAGGAAGGGCACCGGCTGCCGCTGGTTCGCCATGATGCCGCCGACCTTCGCCGCCGCCAGGACGACCGCGTCCGGCCGGGCGTCGCGCAGGTGGCGCTCCGTCCGTTCGGCGTCGCGCAGGTCCAGTTCCGTGCGGTCACGGGTGAGCACCTCGTGTCCCTCGGCGGCGAGGCGGCGGGCGACGGCGGAGCCGACCAGGCCGCGGTGCCCGGCGACGAAGATCCGGGCGGGGGCCGGCAGCAGCGGTATCGAAGGCGTCATGAACCGGATTCTGCCAGTGGCTGACCGACCACGCGGTGTTCACGCGCAATCGTTCCACATGAGACCACATTGTCACGCTTGTCATGTTCTTTGACCGACCTGGGGGTTGTCGATGACCAAGAGCGCACTGATCACGGGGGTCACCGGCCAGGACGGCTCGTACCTGGCGGAGCTGCTGCTGTCGAAGGGCTACACGGTGCACGGACTGCTGCGCCGCTCCTCGTCCTTCAACACCGCGCGGCTGGACCACTTCTACCAGGACCCGCACGAGGCCGAGCGGCGGCTGATACTGCACCACGCGGACCTGACCGACGGCGTCGCGCTGGTGAACCTGCTGCGCGACCTGCGGCCCGACGAGGTGTACAACCTCGGCGCCCAGTCGCACGTGCGCGTCTCCTTCGACGCCCCGCTGTACACCGGTGACGTCACCGGCATGGGCACCGTGCGGCTGCTGGAGTCCATCCGCGCCAGCGGCATCGACACCCGCATCTACCAGGCGTCCTCCTCCGAGATGTTCGGGTCCGCTCCCCCGCCGCAGAACGAGGGCACCCCCTTCCACCCGCGCAGCCCGTACGGCTGCGCGAAGGTCTTCGGCTACTGGTCGACCGTCAACTACCGCGAGGCGTACGACCTCTTCGCGGTGAACGGCATCCTGTTCAACCACGAGTCGCCGCGCCGCGGTGAGACCTTCGTGACCCGGAAGATCACCCGCGCGGTGGCCCGCATCCGTGCGGGGCTCCAGAAGGAACTGTTCCTGGGCAACCTCGACGCGGTGCGCGACTGGGGCTACGCCCCGGAGTACGTCGAGGCGATGTGGCGGATGCTCCAGCACGACACCCCCGACGACTACGTCGTCGCCACCGGCGAGGCGGCCTCGGTGCGCGACTTCCTCGGCGCCGCGTTCGGCGCGGCCGGCATGGACTGGGAGGAGTACGTGCGCTTCGACGCCAAGTACGAACGGCCGACCGAGGTGGACGCGCTGATCGGCGACGCCTCCAAGGCCGAGAAGGTACTGGGCTGGAAGCCGCGGGTGCGCTGGCCGGAGCTGGCCCGCGTGATGGTCGAGGCCGACATCGGCGCGCTGGAGGCGGAGCTCTCCGGCGAGACGGTCCGCATCGACCGCTGACCCCGCCCCACGGGCCCTCCCGGGTCCCGCAGACCACCGGTGCCGCCCGGCACCGGCAGTACCACCGGAACCACTTGAGCCACCGAACCACTTGAACCACCGGGGCCACCCGGAACCGTGAGAACGAGGTGCAAGCGATGGGCAGTACGAGCAAGACCGGGGGTCGCCGGCGCAGAGCCGGCGCACTCGCCGCGGTACTGGCGCTGACCGCGGCGTCCTGGACGGGCGCACAGGTCACCGGCGCCCCGGAGGCGGAGGCCGTCACCCCGCCGGTCGCGTTCACCGCCGACGACCTGCCGACGTGGCAGACCAACGGCGTGGTCTGGGCACTCGCCCAGGCGGGCGGCGTGGTCTACGCGGGCGGCACCTTCTCCGCCGTCCGCCCGCCTGGCGCGGCGCCCGGCACGGACGAGACGGGAGCGCTCAACTTCGTCGCGCTCAACGCCGCCACCGGCGCCCCGGTCCAGGGCTGCGACCTGTCGTTCACCGTCGGCAGCGGCACGGCGACCGTGCGGGCGCTCGCCGTCTCCCCGGACGGTTCGACGCTGTACGCCGGCGGCAGGTTCGGGGCTGTGAACGGCACCTCGGTCAGCAACCTCGCCGCGGTGAACCTGGACGACTGCTCGGTCCGCACCGGCTTCAAGGTCGGGGTGTCCGCCACCGTGCGGGCGCTGGGCGTCACGGAGGACACCGTCTACCTCGGCGGCGACTTCACCTCGGTGGAGAACAACAGCCGCGGCTACTTCGCGGCGGTCGGCACGGACGGTGCGCTCAAACCCTGGAACCCACAGGCCGACAGCGGGGTGGGACGCGCGCTGGAGGTCACACCCGACGGCGAGAACGTCGTCCTCGGCGGCGACTTCTTCTACGTCCGCGACCGCTATTCGCACGCACTCGCCGTCGTCGACGCCGACAGCGGCGCACTGACCCGGCGGTACGGCGGGAACTTCATCGACGACAACTCGGTCGTCAAGGGCCTCACCACCGACGCCACCGGCGTCTACACCGCCAACGAGGGCACCGGCGGCGGCGTCTTCGACGGCCGCATCGCGCTCGACCTGGACGATTTCGGCCAGCGCTGGCGCGACACCTGCCTCGGCGCCACGCAGGACGTCGTGGTGCACGACGAGGTGCTCTACAGCGCCTCGCACGCACACAACTGCCGCAGCATGGGGCAGTTCCCCGAACTGCACGAGCGTCAGCACCTGCTGGCCGAGTCGGTGCACGACCCGACTCCGCTGCTCAGCTGGTTCCCCGACACCGACGACGGTCCGTCCGGCACCGAGCAGATCGGTCCGCGCGCGATGGTGGTGTCCGCCCGCGGCGGCACCGACTACATGTGGGTCGGCGGCGAGTTCACCCGCATCGTCACCCACGGCAACATGCGGCAGCAGGGCCTCGTCCGGTTCGCGACCGGACCGGACACCGGTGCGCCCACGGTACCCGACGAGGTCGGCGCGGCGAACGTCTCCGACGGCGTGCGGGTGAGCTGGCGGGCCTCGACCGACGAGGACGACAGCGCGCTGACGTACAAGGTCTACCGGAACGGCTCCAGCGAACCGGTGCACACCCTGACCGCCGACTCGGTGTTCTGGGACCGGCCGACGCTCCGCTTCACCGACACCGAGGTGGACGGCGGCACGACCTACAGCTACCGGATCACGGCGAGCGACGCGGGCGGCGCCAACACCAGCCAGGCGTCCCAGAGCGCCACGGTGACGACACCGGGCACCCCCTCGCAGATCACCCTGGAGGTTCCCGCCGAGGCCGACACCTACGTGAACGGCTCCGCGGGGTCCGCCAACTACGGCGGGCACCAGCAGCTCGCGGTGCGCGGCACCTCCGCGTACCAGTCCTACCTGCGGTTCGACCTTCCCGAGGCTCCGGCCGGCATGACGCTGACCGGCGCCACGCTCACCCTCACCACCAGCGGCGACTCCTACGCCGCGTCCGCGGACGACCACACCGTCGTGCCGGTCACGGGCAGCTGGTCCGAGGGCGGCACCACGTGGTCGACCAGACCCTCGCTGGGAAGCACGGTGCTCGGCACCCTGGAGGCCCCGTCGGCGCTCCAGACCGGCTACCCGGTCACGCTCGACCCGGCAGGGGTCGCCGGCTCGCTGGACGGCCCGCTGAACGTGGCGGTGACCAGCCAGGGCACCGACAGCCTGTGGGTGTGGGCCCACGAGGCCGGGGAGAACCGCAGCCCGAAGCTCAGCCTCACCTTCGAGGCGCCGTGAGGGCCCGCACCCTCCGGAACGCCGCGGCGGCCGTCGTCCTGACGGCCGCCGTGGCGGTCGCCGGAACCGGATGCGGCAGCGGCGAGGACCCCGCACCGGACCGCGGGACCACGCCGGGGGCCGCGAGCCCGTCACCGGACGCCTCCGCGGCCGGTCCGGGCGACGGCGAGCCGGCCCCGGAGAAGAAGGAGAAGGGCAGGGCCGCCGAGCAGCCGACGGTGCCGAAGGCGGAACTGACCCCGGCCACCGGAAGCTTCACGGGGAAACAGAAGGAGTACCTGGTCGACCGGGTGCCCGAGGGCTACGAGCCGGCCGCCGTGCTGGAGGCCGGGCAAGCCGCCTGCCAGCGCATCGGACGCACCGCGAAGGTCGACCGGAAGGCGGCCGTCGGCGCGCTGCGGTCCGGCGAGATCGCCGACGCGAAGGACGCCGTCCTGCACCTGTGCCCGAAGCACAAGCCCCTGCTCCAGGCCGCCGGCCTGCTCGACTGAGGAGAGAGAACCGCGTGCGCAAGCTGCCCATCGTCGTCGCGATACCCACCCGGAACGAGGCGGAGAACATCACGGCGGCCGTCCGGTCCGTCGTGGACCACTTCGAGGCCGTCGTCGTGGTCGACTCGGACAGCACCGACGACACCCGCGCCCTCGCCAAGGCGGCGGGGGCGGAGGTCGTCTCCTACACCTGGGACGGCAAGTACCCGAAGAAGAAGCAGTGGTGCCTGGACCACGTCCGCCCCGGGACCGACTGGATGCTGTTCGTCGACGGCGACGAGAGAGTCGGGCCCGAACTGCTCGCCGAGCTGCGGCGCATCTTCGACGTCCCGCCGGGCATGACGGTGCGTCCGGCCGCGTTCGACATCCCGCTGGGCTACTGGTTCGCGGGGCGGCGGCTGCGGCACGGCTACACCATCGTCAAGCGCGCCCTGCTGGACCGCACGCGGGCCCGCTTCCCGGAGCCGGACGACCTGCGGGCGCCCGGCATGGGCGAACAGGAGGGCCACTACCAGCCGTTGGCCGACCCGGTGGTCCGGCTGAAGGGCACCATCGAGCACGAGGACCTGGACCCGGTGCGCACCTGGTTCGACCGGCACAACCGGTACGCCGACTGGGAGGCCTGGCTGGAGCACCACCCCGAGGTGCGGGAGCAGATCCGGAAGGCCAAGACCCGGCAGGGGCAGCTGTTCCACCGGGCGCCGTTCAAGCCGCTGGTCTCGTTCGGCTACGCCTACCTGGTCAAACGCGGTTTCCTGGACGGCCGGGCCGGCCTGGACTACGCGCTGGCCATGAGCTTCTACCGGTGGCAGATCGGGCTCAAGACCCGCGAGTACGGGTGGCTCGCAGACCGCCCGGACGCGCCGCGATGACCCGCTCGTAGATCTCCTGGAGGGTGTCCACGACACCCTCGAGGGTGAAGCTGTCCCCGATCAGCCGGTGGGCCGCCGCCGACGCCTCGGCGTTGGCGGCGGGGTCCAGCAGCTCCAGCACCGCCTGGCCCACGCGCTCGCCGTTGTCCGCGTCGGGACGGCTGTCGACCAGCCGTCCGGCACCGGCCGCGCCGACGTCCGGGGAGAGCCCTCCGGTGCGGGTGACGACCACGGGCAGCCCCACCGACATCGCCTCCAGCACCGACACCGCGAACGGCTCCACGATCGCGGGCAGTACGTAGACGTCCGACGCGCGCAACCGGGCCATGACGGCGTCGTGGTCCAACGGCCCCACGTACTCCAGCGCGTGGCCGACGCCGAGCGACCGGGCCAGCGCGAGCATGTCGTCGGCCATGGCGCCGGTGTCGGGGCCCGCCAGCACGAAGCGCGTGTCGGGGTACTTCGCCAGCACGGTGGGGATCGCGGAGACGAAGTCCTGCGGCCGCTTCCGCTCCTGCACCCGGGCGAGGTAGAGGACGGTGGGCGGCCGCCCGTCCCGCTCCGGCCGGCGCTGCTGCGGTTCGACGCCGTTCACCAGCCGGTAGGCGGGCGCCATCGGCTCGGGCGCCACGACGGCGGCGGTGTCCCGGCGCTCCTGCTCCGTCAGGTGGAGCACCGCGTCGGCCTTCTTCAGGACCCTGCGCAGCCCGAGCACGTCGACAAGCTGCGCCGCGCGCTTCTCGGTCGGGTCGATCATCCCGTGCGTCTGGAGGACCAGCGGACGGCCGCACTGCAGCGCCGCCAGCGCGTAGGGCAGCGTGACCAGGTCCCGCATCAGATGGACGTGCACCACGTCCGCGGAGCGGACCAGGCGGCGCGCGTCGGCCAGCAGGGACGGCGAGGTGATCCCGCTGACCTCGAAACGCGGCAGCACGTGCCGCGCCTGGTACAGCCGGGCCGGCACACCGTCCACCTCACGCGGCATCTCACCGTCGAACCCGTCGCCCAGCGCGACCATCGCCGCCTGCACCCCGCGGGCACGCAGCCCGCGGGACAGGTTGAGCGCCACCCGCGTCGGACCGCCGAAGTCGTGCGTGGGCGTGTGCAGCGTGACGACATGCAGAACCCGCAACGTCTCTCCCCTCCCCTGCGCGCCCTCCCCATGGCGCGCGAAATCCGGATCAGCTTAGCTTCGACCCGCGTTGTCCGGGTGCCGATCGCTACACTGCGGGAGGATCGGGGAGGTTTCGGGGGACTCGGGGAAGTCGTTGGACTCCGGGCTTTCGGGTTTCGGGCTGTCGGGGTTTCCGGCTGTCGGGGAGCGAGGGGGACGCATGGCGGTCGACATACGGCCCGGCGCCGCGGTCCCCGCTCCCGCCGCCGCACCCGACGCGGGCCCGCGCGCGGCCCTGTCCCGGGCGCTGGCCGTGCCCTTCGCGCTCGGCCTGGTCGCCGTACTGCCCGGCTGGGTGGCGACCCAGCCGGGCCCCGGCGCGCACGACGAGGCGTTCTGGCTCCAGCTCACCGTCTGCGTCTACGCCGGCGCCCGGCTGACCGCGATGGTGCTGTCCGCGCGGCGCCGCCTCGTGCAGGGCTCCTTCTGGCTCTTCGTCTACATCGCGATGGGCATCGCCCCGCTCGCCCAGACGGTGCTGGACCGGGTGCCGACACCGGTGGTGGGCCCGCGTTCGGACACCGTCCTGGCCGTCGCCCTGGTCCTGGTGGGCGTCGTCGCCTTCGACGTGGGGGCGCTGCTGGCCCGGCACCGGCCGTCGGTGCGCCGCGTCGTGCCCCGGGCCGCGGCCTCGGTGCACCGCCCCCGGCTGTACGCGTTCGTGGTGTTCTCCTGGGCGGCGAGCGCCCTGATGGTCGTGCGACTGGGCGGCCTGGGTGTGTTCTTCAGCAGTCGGCAGGAGATCAGCGAGAGCGTCGCCGGTGCCCTCGGGCCGGCGGCGGGCGCGGCGGCCGTGTCGCAGGCGGGTTCGGCGTTCCTGCGCGGCTTCGGCACCGTTCCGGCGCTGCTCGCGCTGCTGCTGCTCACCCGCTGGCTGGTGACCTCGCGGACCGCCCGCCGCCGGCCTCTCGTCCCCCTGCTGTGGGTGGTGACGCTCGGCGTGAACGCCGTGGTCAACAACCCGATCTCCAACCCGCGTTACTGGTTCCTGACCGTCCTCTTCGCGCTCCTGTTCACGGCGTTCCCCCGCAGCCCCGTGATGTACCGCAGCGCGCTCGCGCTGGGTGCGGTGGTGGCGCTCGTGGTGTTCCCCTTCGCCGACCGCTTCCGGTACGCCGAGGACAGCGGCCCGGCCCGGGAGACCGAGTCGGTGCTGGTGCCGCTGACCCTCAAGGACTACGACCAGGTCGGGATGATCGCGAACACCGTCTCGTTCGCGGACGCCGGCACCGGCCACACCTACGGCCGGCAGCTCTCCGGGACGCTGCTGTTCTTCGTACCGCGCTCGGTGTGGAGCGGCAAGCCGGAGGACTCGGGCGTGCGGGTCGGCGAGTGGATGGGCATGAACAACACCAACCTGTCCTCCCCCTTGTGGGCCGAACTGTGGCTGGACTTCGGCCCGTTCGGCATGGCCCTCGGCTTCGTCGGAGTGGGCTACGCCGCCTCCCGTGCGGATCGCCGGTACGTGTCGCAGACGCTGGACGACCCCCGCCCGGGCCACGTGATGGCCGTGGTGATCCCGCTCGTCGCCGGGTACGGCTTCATTCTGCTGCGCGGCCCGCTGCTCCAGGCGAGCGGCCGCGTGGCGATCGCCGTGCTGTGCCTGGCCCTTGTCACGACCTTCCGGCCGGATCCGCGGCGGATGCTGCGCTGACGCCGGAGGCGTGCCCGTCCCAAGTACGCACCACGGCCGCGGTCCGCAGCCAGCCGGCCGCCGCCTTGGCCACCGAACCGGCGCACAGCCCCCAGGCCGCGCCGAGTACGCCGCCGAGCGCGTACCCGGCGAGCAGGCAGCCCACCGAGACCGAGGAGAAGACGACCTGGAGCGGCAGGGTGGTGCGCGGCCGCAGCACGCGCAGGGCGAGCAACGCGCAGGTGCCCAGTGCCATCGCGGCGTACTGGCTGCCGGTGGCGGACAGCAGCGCGGACGACGCGTCCCAGGTGTCACCGAGCAGCATGCGCCCCGCGCCGTCCGGCAGCAGCGCCAGCACGACGGCCCACGCCCCGGCGACGGCGGCCAGGACGCCGCCGGTGACCGCGGCCGTACGGGCCTTGCCCACGGGGCTCACCAGCCGGTTCAGCAGGGGTGGGCCGAAGCCGGTGGCGGCGTTGAACAGCACGTTGAGCGGGCCGAAGAGCGTGGTGGCGCCGCGCAGGGCGCCGACCGCGAGCGGCGTGGCCAGCAGGCCGAGTCCGATGACGGCGAGCTGGGTGCCGGCGTTGCCGACGGAGAACTCGACGGCGAAGCGGCGCCCCAGGTGCCCGCGGCGCAGCAGGCGTCGCGGCTCGGTGGCGGCCTGCCGCACGCGCGGCGCGAGCAGCAACAGCCCGGCGACCAGGGCGGGCAGCGCGGACAGCCCCCAGACGGCCACCAGCCGCGCGGGGGACGCCTGGTGGGGCTGCACGGCGAGCACCGGAACGGCCACGGCGAGGCGCAGCAGGTCGGCGACGAGGGCCCGTCCGGGGAGGTGGAGCGCGGAGAAGGCGTAGCGGAGGGCGTCCTGGGTGAGCACGACGGGGAGCACGAGCGCGAGCGCCAGCATGCCGTCCGTGAGCCGCTGCCCGTACCCGTCGACGCCGCTGCTGACGCCGCCGCCCGCACCGGCGCCCGCGGTGAGCGGCCACAGCACGAGGGCCGCGCAGGCACCGAGGACCGCCGCGCCGGAGGCGGTGAAGGCGACGGCGGAGCGGCATGCGGTGCGCACGGCGCGCGTCTCGCCGCGTTCCAGCACCAGTGCCTGCCCCACGTAGGCGGAGGACAGGCCGAGCAGCACCGCGAAGACCGTGTAGACCACGGAGAACACCGCGAATCCTGCGGCCGTCGACTGCCGGGCGGCCACGACGAGGACGGCGATGTTGGTCAGCGCCGCCACGCCCTGGTCGGCGACCGAGCAGAGCACGGCGCGGCGCGCGGTGGGCCGCCGCCCGTCGGGCGCCACGCTCACCTGTGCGGCGCGCCGTCTTCGATGTCGGCGCGGTCGACGATCCGGAGCCCCACCGTGTCCACGCCGACCTCCCGTGCATCCACCGGCTCACGGCGCTGCCGCTCCGCTTCGCGGGCGCCCGCACGGTCCCACTCCCTGGTCACCGAGGAAGCGTCGGACGTGGTGCGGTCGCTGCGGGAGCTCGTCTCCGGAGCCGGCTGCCTGCGCGGGGCGCGGCCCTTCGTCTCCCGCGCCGCGCCGCCCTCGGAGTGCAGCACGGCGCCGAGCAGCACACCGCCGGCCCCGACGACGAGTTCGCGCACCCGGTCCAGGTCGTCGCGCCGCACCTCGCGTGGATCGCAGACCACGAGGACGGCGTCGACCCGGTCGGTGAGCGCGATGGCGTCGGCGTAGGACAGCACGGCCGGGGCGAGGACGACGAGGACCGAGTTGCGGGCCTCGGCCCGGCTGATCAGACGGGTCGCGGCCGAGGAGGTGAGGGCGCGGGGCACGTTCCGCACCCGGCGGCCCGGCACCAGGTCGAACACGCCGGACTCCCCGGCGTCGATCGGCACCCGGCGGCCGGCGGGCCAGTCGCCGACCTCGTCGTCCGCCGACTCGGCCCAGCCGGGCCGCATCCCGTCGGCGTGGTGCAGCTGGTCGCGCAGCACCGGCGTCCGCAGGTTCGCCTCGATGAGCAGCGCGTCCCTGCCCATCTCGGCGAACGCCGCGGCGAGGTTGACGGACGCCGCCAGGACGCTGTCGATGCCGCCGCGCGGCGCCACGACCAGCAGCCGCCTTCGCTGCGCGAACGTCTCGTCGTAGGCGAGGCGGAAGGCCACCGAGCGGTACTCCTCGGCGAGCCGGCCCTCGGCGAGCAGCGGCTCCGGCTGGCCGCGCCGCTGCTTGGGCAGGACGCCCAGGACGGGGGCGCGCAGGGCGCGGACGACGTCCCCGGGGGACCGTACGGTCGGGTCGAAGACCAGCCGGACCCAGGCGGCCAGCAGGCCGAGCCCCACCCCGACGAAGGCGCCGAGCACGAGGAGGAGCACCAGGCCGGGCCCGGAGGGCGCCTCGGGCGCGGTCGCCTCGGACACGACCCGGCCGGGTGTGGTGTCCAGCGCCTCCAGCTGGCTGATCCGGCTGTTGATGTCCGCGATCTGGCCGACGAAGGAGGTGTGGGAGGAGACGACGGAGTCGTAGCCCTCGCCGCCGCCCACGGTGTCCAGTTCGGCGGCCAGCCGGTCCCGTTCCTCCACGAGCGGCTTCCGCTGCTCCTTGTACGAGCCGATCATGTGCTCGATGCGGTCGTCGGTCTCCTGCTGCCGGAAATCGAGGTAGGCGCGGGCGAAGGCGTTGGCGCGCTCCGCGGCTTCGACGGGCGACTCGGCCGTGTACGCGAAGCGGAGCACCACGGTGTTGGGCGGGTTGGTGACCTGGAGGTCCCGCGCCAGGCCCTCCGCCCGGCCGGTGGGCAGCCCGAGGTCCCGGGCGGCCTGCCGCGAGACGACCCGGCTGAGCGCCGTGCGGCGCTCGGAGCCCATGCTCACCTCCCCGTCGGTGCCGAGCTCCTGCATGGCCTGGGAGCTGGGTCGCAGGGCGACCTCGTTGGAGGCCGTGTAGGAGTCGCCGCGGGAGAGGGCCAGCGCGAGCCCGGCGAGCACACCGAGCACCACCCCGACGGTGATCAGCGTGCGGTAGCGCAGCAGCTGCCGGAACTGCTCCCGCAGGAGGTCGGGTTCGTCGTGGGCCTGCACGACCCGGCCCGACACGTCGCCCGGTGCGCCCTCTCTCACAGCAGTGCCTCCTTCTCCCGGGCCGCCACCCGGCCCTCACCGGCCGTCAGCGCCTCGTCGAGCAGTTCGGTCATGCGGCGCAGGCCCGCCGCCCGGCTCAGCCGCGCGGACACGTACGCCGGCCCGCGAGCGCCGACCGCGGCCGCCGCCTCGGCGTCGGACGCGACGGCGCGGACGGCGCGGAGCAGCGCCGCCGGGTCCTCCGGGGGCACCAGCTCGCCCGCTCCGGAGCGGCGCACCTCCTCGGCGGTGCCGCCGCCCGCCGCGACGGAGGCGACGACGGGCCGCCCCGCGGCGAAGTAGGAGGTCAGCTTGGAGGGGACGCTCATGTCGAGCACGGACGCCCGCTGGGTGACGGCGAGGACGTCGGCCGCGGCCAGCACGTCGGGGAAGGCGTCCTCCTCGGCGGGCGGGCGGAACTCCACGTTCGGCAGCCCGGCCGCACACGCGCGCAGGCGGGCGCGCTGGTTGCCGTCGCCCATGAGGACGAACAGCACCTCGGGTGCCTCGCGGGCCGCCTCCACCAGCACCTCCAGGCCCTGCTTGAGGCCCATGTTGCCGGAGTGCAGCACGACGGTGCGGTCCTCGGGCCAGCCCAGGGCCCTCCGGGTCTCGCGCCGGGACGCCCTGGGCGCCGCGACGTGCGACCAGTTGGGCACCAGCCGCACGCGGTCGCGGGGCACGCCCGCGGCGGCCACCCGTTCGACGAAGGACTCGTGGATGACGCCGACCAGCGTCGCGCCGCTGAGCACGTGCCGTTCGACGGCCGCCGCGACGGCCGCGGCCCGGTCGCCGCCGCGGATGCCGCTCTGCGCGGCGGCGGCGCCCATCAGGTCCTGCACCACGGGCACGAAGGGCACGCCGTACCGGCGGGCGAAGTGTGCGGCCAGCACGCCGCCCGCCAGGCTGGGCAGTTGGGCGACGACGACGTCCGGGCGGGCCGTGCGCGGCGGGAGGAGGGCCCCGTGCGCGAGGATCGACGCCTCGTACAGCGCGCGCCGCACGGCGGTCTGCCGGGGCGGCACGGTGTGCCGGCGCCGGTGCACGCGGACGCCGTTCCGCCTCTCCGTGCGGGCCCAGGCGCTCCGGTAGGCCGGGTCGGTGCGCCAGGCGGGGTAGTGCGGCATGCCGGCCAGCACGTGCACCTCCGCGCCCTCGGCGGCCCAGTGCTCGGCGGTCTGCGTGGCGTAGGGGCCGATGCCGGCCTGCTCCGGCGCGTAGTTGGTGGACACCAGCAGCACTCTTCGGCCTGCGAACGCTCCGGGTGCACCCGTCGACGCGGACATACGCGTACCCCTCCCCCTCGATGTGTCCGCCGCGTGGCGCGGCGCCCCCGATACCCCGAAGCGGCAGCCTAGCGCCGCGAGCACATCATCTGCACAACAAGGTCCCGATTTCCTCGGTTTATGGAAAGATCTGCCCGCGAGGGCGCCGGAGGGGACCGGCCTGCCCGACCGGACATCCGGATCCCGTGGGGGGAAGCGGCACATGACGCACACCGTCGGCTACGCGCCGGGCGCGTACGACCTGTTCCACGTCGGCCACCTGAACCTGCTGCGGCACGCCCGCAGCAGGTGCGACTACCTCGTCGCCGGGGTGGTGTCCGACGAGATGGCCGAACGGGCGAAGGGTCGCCCGCCGGTGGTCCCGCTGGTCGAGCGCCTGGAGATCGTCCGCAGCATCCGGTTCGTGGACGCGGCGTTCGTCGAGACGGTGCCGGACAAGCTGGAGACGTGGCAGCAGATCCGCTTCGACGTCCTCTTCAAGGGCGACGACTGGCGGGGCACCGCGAAGGGCGACCGGCTGGAGGCGGACTTCCGCACCGTGGGCGTGGACGTCGTCTACTTCCCGTACACCATGCACACCTCCAGCACGCAGCTGCGCCGCGCCCTGGACGCGCTGGCGCCCCCGGCCGTCACGACGGCGGTCGCGGGGCGGACAGCTCCCGGAACCACTTGACGCAGAACGCGACGAGGAACGCCGCGTGTACGGCGGCGAGGACGGCGTACCCGGTGCGGAACGCCGTCTCGCTGCCCAGCAGCAGGAACACGGCGCAGAACACGCCGTAGTCCACCGGCAGCAGCGCCACCGCCCGCAGCGCCGACGGCGCCGGGCGCGGCGCCCCGGGTGCGGGCCTCGGCTTCAGCTTGTCCGTCAGCAGACCGCCGAAGAAGATCACCACGGCCGCGAACTGGAACCCGAGCGGCAGCAACAGCCATGCCGGGTCGGGCAGATCGAAGAAGCGGAAGAAGGCCACCAGCACCGCCGCGTGCAGCGCGGTGATCTTCGCGCAGTCCACGACGTGGTCCAGCCACTCCCCCGCCGCACTGCTCTCCTTGCGCAGCCGGGCGAGCTGCCCGTCCGCCGAGTCGAACGCGAAGCCGACCGCGAGCGCCGCGTACACCGCGAACGCCAGCGGCCACGACGGCGGCAGCGCCGCCAGCGCGCCGATCCCCGCGAAGCTGAACGCGGCGCTGACGCCGGTCACCTGGTTCGGGGTCAGCCCCGCCCGGTACGCCCCGGCCGCCAGCACCCTGCCCGCCGGCCGGTTCACGTACCGCGAGTACAGCGACACCCCCTTCGCGCTCTTCTGCGCCTCCCGCAACGCCCCGAGCGCCTCCCCGTACGACCCGTACCCGGCCCGCTCCCCCACCTGCGTCATGCTCCCGCCCCTCCCGATCGGCTCCCCACCGCATCCTGTCACCGGCGTCCTCTTCGCGCTCACCGGACTGGCAGCCCGTACGTGTTTCGGCGAGCGGAGGACCGGCAGGGGCCGACCGCCACAGCGTCACCTGCGGAGCAACGCCTTCCGCCAGCGTCGTCAACGAATGAGGCGCGGCAGTCCCAGAGCGGAGTTGTCGGCTCGGCAACAGGGCACGCCTCGCCTGCAAGGCGGTTCACCGGGCATGCACAGAGCCCCAACTCCCGTTCTACATAAGGGCGTTGACGCCATCAGAGCACCTGGTTAGGCTGAGCCCGCAATGCTGAGTTGCCGGCATTGCACAGCACGTTCCATTCAGAGCGAGCGACGGGGGATGAGCAACATATGGTCTGCCACGACCCTTTCGCTCGACATCACGACGAGAAAGGGTAGCGAAATGCGACGTAACTCGGTTGTGACGCAGGAAGAATCTCGTCCGGAGTCCATTGCGACGCAGGAGTTCGCCAACAGCGTCCTGAGCACAGCAGCACCCGGATTCCACTCGGACTCCGAGACTCCCGCCATGGCCACGCCGGCCACACCGACTGCAGCCCAGTTCGTGATCCAGGGCAGCACCATCTGCCTGGTCTGCTGACGGAGAGGCGACCTGCGTGCCGGAGAAGCCCGGAGCACGACGGCTTCTCCGGCACGCACTTTTCGTAGGCTCATTTCGGTGTACGCCCGAGACGGAAAGACAAGGACTTGGCGAGATTTCTACGGCGGAGTCAGAGCTCCTCGAGAGCAACCTCCGCCCAAAAAGCAGCTGATCGCGTCTTCCTGCCGATCGCGATCGGTCAGATTCTTGCGTCAGCGGAGACATTGAGCCTCAAGAAGGTCTTCAACGAGGATGGATATCTCCGCGGAGTCTCGGCCCAGCAATATCCGCCGGGCAGTGTCCGCCACCGGCTGGGACGTGTTCTCGATCACCCTCGCACGCCCAAAATTCTCGCCGGCGTCACACTTGCGGCATCGGCAGGGCTGCCACTTGCGCGGGGCAATCGCAAGCTGCAGATCGCGGCAGCAGCGATCATCGGTACGTGCAATCGGTTGAGTGAGATGCGCACGCCGTACGGCCGTGACGGCGCGGATCAGATGACGGCAGTCATCACGCAATACCGATTGCTTACGGCACTCATAGCTGACGAGCAGAAATCAGATGACATATTTCTGCGTGCTGTGAATTTCCAGGCAGGTCTGAGTTACGCGGTCTCAGGGATATCAAAGGCTTTCGGCAGTAGCTGGCTGCAGGGCGACGCACTTCCGGAGGTACTGCAAACGGAAGCCTACGGCCGGGGGCCTGCTGCAGAAATCCTGAGGAGACATCCGAAACTCTGCAGAGCACTGACCGTAGGAACAGTCGCATGGGAGGCAGCATTCCCCCTCATTTACACGCTGCCGCGATTGCAAGCGACCTATGCGCTCTCCGCAGTCAAGTCCTTCCATGTCGGCGTTGCCGCGACCATGGAACTGCCACGCTTCGTGTGGGGATTCTTTGGCTCCCATGGAGCAGTCGGGTATGCACTGGACACCCGAGGCGAGAAGCGAACATTCGAAAAAAGTGTGCTGGGGATCTCCGCCGGTGTGACTCTGGCAAGTGCGCTGATCGCCCGAGAAAAGCGGAAGATCGCGGATCAAAGGCGACTCGGCCCTAAAGGCGCCAAACGACTTGAGGGCGATTTCGGAGTCGTCGAGTACTACGTCAATCACCCCCCGGGCGGTCCAGATCAGTCCAAGCCCGTGGTTGTTCTGGAATGCGGCCTGGGCCAGTCCCTCGAGTCGTGGGAGTGGGTAGCGGGGCGTTTGGCTGTGAACTACACGGTCGTTCGTTACCACCGCCCCGGATATGGCTTCACGAAGTCCCGCGCATCGAGCGGCGACCTCGTCGCTGCCATCCTGGATGAGCTGGGAGCCGCCGGAGAAGTCATGATCGTCACCCACTCGATCGGTTCTCTGAGCGCTGCCTCGTACGTGACGGACCCCCGTTTCACGGACCGCATACACAAACTCGTCATCGTGGATGGAACCGACCCGGATCTGCTCGGAGCAGACCGCTCGGATCGCAGGCGTCTCGGAAAGTTCATTCAGGCGCAGGTGCACACGCTCTTCGCTGCGGTGACGGGAATCTACGAGTGGGCACCGAATTCGGTAGAGCGCCAGGCAGGCTACACACCAGACGCCCAGTACGCCCACGTCCAGTTCGTTTTCTCGCCGAGGAACATCGTCAACTCGGTCCGCGAGTACACGAAGGTGGACACGGATTTCGCCCTTGCCAACCTCAGGAAGGTGAAGTCGACCCTTCTGATCGCGTCGGGAGAGAACGCTGAGCAACAGTCCCTCCTCGCAGAAAAGATCAAGGCCAGCTTCGAGGTGATCGACGGTTCTGCACATCGTTCGATCATCGGGTACAAGAACTACGCCGAGCAAGTCGAAAGCGCCGTCAGAAGGTTCATCGATGAGTAACCGGATCCGAAGCGCACTCGGCACCCTCGCCGTAGGGATGCTGGCATCGCACCTGGTCTCAACCGTGCTGCAGAACACGCCGGACTCCTACAATCAGGACCTCCGGAAGTTCACGGGTGGTTGGCCCATTCCCGGCTGGCGCTTCTTCGCCCCGAATCCAGGGGTGCAGAACGTACATCTGCTGGTGCGGGAAACCCAGTCCCAAGGCGAACCGCCCACCCCGTGGCGGGACGTCACCCCTGGGGTGACACACGGGTGGAAGCAAGTCCTCTGGAACCCCGGGAGCCGAGGACCGAAGGCACTGTTCGACGCAATGCAGCAGCTCTCGGTCATGAGTTCCAATCAGGCCGACTTCGCGTGGGTCACGCAAAGCCTTCCCTATCAACTCGTCCTCTCAGCAAGCCGGGCAGCGGTGGCGGCCGACGCCGAGGGACTACAGTTCCTCCTGATGAACGTTTTCCCCAGCGCACCGCCCGAGCACAGGATGAAGCCGATCCTCATATCGGAATGGATCCCCCTCGAACCTGCACCCCCGGCGGAGGAACCGCGTAGATGAATGTCGATCGCTTCGAGGGTGACGAACTCCATCTCCACGTGACCGGCTCCATCAGCGCGGCACTGGTACCGTGGTGGGTTCACCTGCTGCGGACGCTACAGGCAGACTTGACGATCAATGTATCGGTGACGCAGTCCGCGAAGCGCTTTCTGACAGTCCGGTCATTGCAGCATCTGGTCGACGGACACGTGTGGACCGACTCCTGGGATGAGCCCGGACTACCAGAGGAAGTCAACAGCGGAAAGAGTGGGAATTCCGCATGTTTCATTCTCTTTCCGGCCACCTTGGACACTCTGATGCGTTTGGCTCAAGGTCGGGCTGATTCACCCGCTCTATTGATGCTGCAGGTCACAGATCGCCCCATCGTGATCGCGGACACGCTTCCCGGGTCGAATGAAATAGTTGAAGGCCATTTGCGCGCACTCCGATCGCGTCACAACATACAGTTCGCACCTCGCGTGACCGGCGTCCGCGCCAGCAGCCGCTCCACTGCCGAGGTGGGCTTCAATCTGCCGGGTGCCATTGCCGTGGCCAACCAGATGATGAAGAAAGGTCATCCCCATGAGTGACCCGAGCGTGTACGACGAGAATGCTCTCGAAGCCTACGACCTGGTGTCTTCTATGCTTTCGCCGGGATCAGGGCTTGCGACGTGGGTCTCCTCTCACCACCCCTTGAAGGGGAAGCTCGTGCTGGACTTGGGAGCAGGAACGGGCGTCTCGACTCTGGCCCTGGCGGACGCCGGCGCAAAGGTGGTCGCGATCGATGCATCACGACCGTCGTTGGACCTGCTGGAGAGCAAGCGAGGCGATCGCGAAATCGAAGTGATCGAAGCCGACTTTCGGGATGTTCACCTCCCAACCAAGTTCGACGTGATCACACTTTCAAGAAATACGTTTTTTCTTGCTCAGAGTCACGATGAGAAGATCGACCTTCTTGGTGTCATCGAACGGCACCTGAAGCCGGAAGGTGCGGCTTTCCTGGATTGCACCGACCCCAGCGAGTACCTGCACGCGGGAGGAGATGCGAGCTCAGTGACATATCCCCTGGGCACGGACCGGATGGTCACGATCACTCATACTGCGGACCGGGCGTCTCAGTCGACCATGAGCATCTTCCTCGTGCAGGGCGCCTCGACATTGTCCGCCTTTCACGAGACGGCTACCTGGGCGACGCTGGCGGAGATCCGGCTCATGGCACGGATCGCAGGACTCGAGGTGACGAGCGTCAGCGGCTCGTACGGCGGCGAGGAGTACACTTCTCGTTCACGAGAAATGCTTGTCGTTCTGGGGCGTCCATGACTCAAGTCCCCGTGATCGCGGCCGAGGAAGCCGCGGTCACACTGAGTGATGTCACCCTGCTCGCTCCCACAACGTTCACCGTGCTGCCGGGCGAGTTCTGGTGTGTCACCGGAAGCAACGGCTCCGGAAAGACGACTCTCCTCCAGACCTTCCTGGGCACGCGTAGTCTGACGTCCGGTTCCTGTTCGGTGTGGGGCAGTCCTGCCAACGTGAGGATGCCCCCGCACCGCCGCGCCGTGGCTTCGCTCGTCGAACCCGTCCCGGTAGCGCGTGACATGACTCTGCGTGAACAGGTGATCCTGGTTGCCGCGTCGTGGTACGGCAATTCCCCGGCGACCGCAGAACGCGCCGACGAGGTCATCGAACGATTGGGGCTGTCCTCGTTGGGTGACCGCTTCCCCCACCAGGTTTCATCCGGGCAAGGACAACTGTTCAGTCTCGCACTGACCTTGGTCCGGCCTGCCGATGTCGTTCTTCTGGATGAACCCGAACGCCATCTCGACGACGTGCGCATCGACATGCTGATCTCACTGATCACCGAGCGCAAGAGCACGGGCACCGCGTTTCTCGCCGCCACCCACGAGCCCGCGCTGGTGGATGCCTGTGATGCTCACGTGGAGCTCGGATGACGGCGTGCGACGTCGCGGCACCCGAGTCCGAGGCTGGTCCCCGCGTTCAGGCCGTATGGCATCGGTACGCACGCCGTGGGGACCGTGCAACGGTGCGCGGGCATGCGTACACGGCCTATCTCGTGCTCCTCTTCGGGCTCGTCTACTTCGTTCCCGTCCTCTACACGGCGAGCACGACTCCGGCGCTCATCTCCGTGGGGTCTCTCGCGGCGGCGACGCCCGTCGCGTGGGCGCTGGCGGCGGCGGTGGCGGCGTGCTGGGGTGCGCAGCTAGCAGGCCGGTTCTGGGGGCCGCTGGTCATCCAGCCCTTTCTGCTGCATGTATTCATGTCCACGGACATCTCCCCAGCGCACTACCTGGGCGCCATCGCACGACGGCGGCTGGCCTTCCTCAGTGCGGCCACCGTGCTCTCGGTGTCTACTGCGACATACCTCACGACCGACCTGTTCGATCGCCTCGGCACGTCCATGCAAGGTCTGGCCGTCGCGGTGGGGCTCGGCGCTCTCACCGCCGCGGCCTGGTTGTGGGGACAGGTCCGGGCGGTGTCGGCGAATCTCAGGCTCGCCACGGCAGTCGGCGCCCTCGCATGCGTGCTGATGGTCCTGAGCCGTGTGGGTGCTCAGGGCGGGGCGGGTCTGTGGCTCGTCGCCGGCGGACTGGCGATCACCGCTGCGGCCGTGGGACGAGCCGCGTTCCGGTCGATCGGAGCGATCGACCTGGCCAGACTCGCCCGCGAGTCTGCGCGTGCCTCCCAGGCTCAAGCCTACGCGTGGACGGGCACCCTTCATCACGCTCTCGATCTGTACCGTCCGGAACCTCGAGGGCGTGGCTCCGCCCTGATCCGTGAGGACGGCCGCCTGCGCGGGCACCTCGCGGCGGGCGCACTCCGCGCACTGCGAACACCTGGCCGCGCGACTGCTGCTGCCGTGCTTCTGCTGACCGGCGGGGTCGTGCTGCCCTTCGGGACATCCGGGTCGAACGGCGGCCTCACCCTGGTGGCGTGGGTCGTCGGATCGGTCTGCGTGTACCTGGGGTCCGGATGGGTGAGCGAGTCGTGGCGTGGCTTGCGTGACGAGTTGACTCTGGTACCGCTGTTCGGAGAGTGGTGGGGTGGCACTCTCACCCGCGCCATGGCATGGCCCGTCGTTGCCGTAACAGTCGTCACGTTCATGGGGACAGGTCTTGCAGCAGCAAGCCAATGGCACCTCTTCAGCGGACAGTTGATGAGCACCGGGCTCCTCACCGCAGGTTCGACGGTGCTGGCGCTCGGCGCCAGGTTCCTGCGAGAGATGAAGCTACAGCTCCCGCTCGAACTGCTCCTCCCGGTGAACACGCCGCTCGGCGACATGTCCGGGCTCCGCATCGTAGCGTGGCAGTTCGACGGAGTGGTGGCCGTGGTGATCGGCGTAGGCGTGATGCACGCGCTCCCGTCTGCCGCCGGTGCAACGGCCCTGGCCCTCGGAATGGCTGCTGCGTGCGTCTGGGGCGGGCTGCGCCGAACGGGCTGGGCTCACCCCGGCCTGGTCTCCCGGCTCAGGCGAGTGTAGGTACTGCAGAGCCTCCCACCCGGGCAGTTCTGGGGGAAGAGTGTGGTCAGTCCGAGGCGCCGTTGAGGTCGTCGTGGAGGAGGCGGGCGCGGCGGCGGTCGCCGGGACCGGCGTCGGTGATGTCGAGGAAGACGTGGTCGAGTTCGGGCCAGCGGTGGACGATGTCGCGCTTGATACGGACCGCCGACTCCTCGACCTCCTCGCTGTCGGAGCCGCCGACGAGGTCGACGCGGGCTGCCAGCAGGCCCGAGCCGGGGCCGAGACGCATGGTCAGCAGGTCGGTGACGGCGTCGATCTCCGGCTGACCGCAGAGGAAGGCGTGGACCTCGCGGCGCAGGGGTGAGTCCATGGCCTGGCCGACGAGCTGGTCCCGGGCCTCGCGGCCCAGGCGGTAGGCGACGTAGACGAGGAGCGCCGCGATGCCGAGGGAGGCGAGGCCCTCCCAGAGGGTGTCGCCGGTGAGCAGGTGGGCGGTGATGCCGGCGAGGGCGATCAGGACGCCGGTGACGGCGGCGCCGTCCTCGCCGATGACGGTGCGCAGGGCCGGGTCCTCCGTCTCGCGGAGCTGCCTGCGGAACGGGCGGCCGGTCGTCCTCGTCTCCCTGCGGACCTGCCACAGCGCGCGGGCCAGCGAGGTGCCCTCCATGAGTCCGGCGGCGACCAGCACCAGAATGGCGATCAGGTACCCGCCGGAGGGCTCGGAGGCGTCGGAGCGCAGGGCGTGGACTCCCTGGTACACGGAGAAGCAGCCGCCCATCACGAAGATGCCCACGGCGGCGAGCAGCGACCAGAAGTAGCGCTCCTTGCCGTAGCCGAAGGGGTGCGAGGCGTCCGGGCGTTTGCGGCTGCGGCGCAGCGAGGCGAGGAGGAACACCTCGTTGAGGCTGTCGGCGACGGAGTGGGCGGCCTCGGACAGCAGCGCGGAGGAGCCGCTGACGAGGCCGCCGACGACCTTGGCCGCGGCGATGACGAGGTTGGCGGCGAGGGCGACGAAGACGGTGCCCTTCGTCTCCCCCTCCTCCTGCGGGCCCGCAGGCCTCTTCGACGGAGGGCTCGACGTCGTCGCAGGCGGTCATCGGCGCAGACTCCCGGTCGGTGGACGGACGGACCCCTCGTTCGGGGGTCCGTGGTGCACGGACCGGTACCCGGCACGGCCGGGCTGATGCGCCGCCCCGGTCGGCACCTGCGGGCCCCGCCCGGCGCTCTCCGGCCCGGGGCGGGACGCCGGGCGGCCGCCCTCGACTGGCCGGGCCCGCCCGGTGCGGCGACGATGGGGACAGGTGGATACCGAGATGCCCGACGCAGGCGGCCGCTCCCGGCCCGGGCCGGAGAGTTCACGCGTGGACCCGGCGCGGGGGCCGGGGTGCGCGCCGGTGGACCCGGAGCCGCGCGACGCGCTGGGGTCCGCCGGGGCGACGCTGGCGGTCGTGTACCTGCTGGACCCGGCCGACGGGATGCTGCGTGCCGCCGGAAGTGTCGGAGGCGCGCCGGAGGAGCACGGGCTGCCCACCGCCTGTCCGGCGGCGGAGTCCTCCCCCCTGGCGGACGCCTTCCGGGCCGGGCACCCCCTGTGGCCGATGTCCGTCTACCCGGAACTGGCGCGCCTTTCACTGGCGGTGCTGCCGCTCGGCGGCGCCTCCGGGCCCTTCGGCTGCCTGGCTGTCGTCGAGACCGGCGGGGAGGGTTTCTGCGCCGAGCGGCGGGCGCTGCTGGAGATGTACGCCGACCACGTCGCGGCGTGGCTGGAGGCGGCCGGGGCGGGCCGCGGCGGCATCGCCGAGAGTGCGCGCGCGGCGGCGGCGCTGGAGGACCTGCGGGTCGGCACGTTCACGCTGCACCTGGGCACCGGCCGGATCGACGCCGACCGGTGCGCCCTGGAACTGGTGGATCTCGATCCGGAGGAGTTCGACGCCAGGATCGAGACGCTGCTGGCGTACACCGTGCCGGACGACCTGCCGGCGCTCATGACGGTGGTCAAGCCGGACCCGACGTCGTACGGGCGCGGCCGGGATCTGGAGTTCCGGGTGCGGCGGCCGTCCGGGGAGCTGCGCTGGCTGCGGCTGCGGGCGCGGGTGCTGCCCGACGAGGAGGGGGGCCCGGGCGGGGACGGCGGGCGGGAGCGGCTGCTGGGTGTGGTCGCGGACTCCTCGTTCCTGCGTCCCGGGGGCGACGACGTGTCCCGGCTGCAGCAGCTGTCCGCCGCGCTGGCCACCGCAGTGACGGTCGGGGACGTGAGCCACGCGGTGGTGGACTCGCTGCGGGAGCCGCTGGGTGCCGCGCGGGTGGCGCTGGCGGAGCTGGCCGGTGACCGCCTCGCGGTCGTCGGGCTGGACCCGCCGGGACCGGGGGGATGGCCGGAGGGCTGGCACGCGGGGTCGCCGGGGACACCGGCCCGGGTGCTGCCGACGTTGGACGCCGCGCTCAGCGAGGGGCGGGCCAGCCTGTGGGAGCCGGGCACCGTGCAGGAGCCGGCGCTCGCCGGCGTCGGCCCGGGGGGCCTGGCCGTGCTGCCGCTGCCGGCCGACGGTCAGGTGGTGGGGGCGTGCTTCGTGGGGTGGGACGCGCCGCACGTCTTCGGCGCGGAGGAGCGCTCGCTGCTGACGGCGACGGCCGGTCTGGTGGGGCAGGCGCTGAAACGGGCGCATGCGCTGGACGCGGAGCACGAGTTGGCCACGACGCTGCAGCGCAGCCTGCTGCCGCGCCGGCTGCCGGACCTGCCGGGCGGGCTGGCGGTGGCCCGTTATCTGCCCTCGATGATGGGGCTGGAGGTCGGGGGCGACTGGTACGACGTCATCCCGCTGGCCGAGGGCCGCGTGGCGCTGGTCATCGGGGACGTGCAGGGCCACAGCGCAGCGGCGGCCACCCTCATGGGTCAGCTGCGCACGGCCATCCGGGCGTACGCGGCCGAGGGGCACCCGGCGGACATCGTCGTCTCGCACACCAACCGGCTGCTCGTCTCGATGGAGACCGACCTCTTCGCCACCTGCACCTACGTCGAGATCGACCTGGAGGAGGGGCACGCCTGGGTGGTGCGGGCCGGACACATCCCGCCGGTGCTGCGGCTCCCGGAGGGCGGCACGGAAGAGGTGGCGGCGGAGGGTGGTCCACCGCTGGGCGTGCTGCCGGACGCCGAGTACCCCCTGACCACCCTCGGGCTCGCTCCCGGCACGGTCCTGGCCCTCCTGACGGACGGCCTGGTCGAGTCCAAGCGCCTCGACCTGGACGAGGGGATGGGCCGGGTGCGTGATCTGCTGGCCGCCGCCGACCCGGCCGCGGCGGAGCGGATGGCGGACGATGTGGTGGGCGGCGTCACCCGGCGGGAGGACGACGCGGCGCTGCTGCTGCTGCGGTTCGACGGCATGGCGTCCCGCCCGATCCGGGCGGGCTGGTCGGTGTGGCGGCTGCCGGACGCCGTGCTGCACGCGCGCCGCTTCACCGCGCGCACGCTGCGTTCCTGGGGTCTGGCCGACGAGGCGGACGTGGCGCTGCTGGTGGTCTCGGAGCTGGTCACCAACGCGCTGCTGCACACCCAGGGCGCCGCGCGTCTGGACCTGATGCTGTCCGGGGACCGGCTGCGGGTGGCGGTGACCGACTCCTCGCCGCGGGCGCCCGCCAAGCCGGTCATCGTGGACTGGGAGGCGACGGGTGGGCGCGGCATCCTGCTGGTCGAGGCGGTGTCCACGGCCTGGGGCTCGGTGCCGGTGGGCGGCGGCAAGCAGGTGTGGGCGGAGGTCCCGGTGCCGCCCCGTGAACCGGGGGACGGCGACCGTCTCGCCGGCCCCCCGGCGGAAGCGTGGTGAGGCCGGTGCCGAACCGTCCGCGCCCCCCGTTCGGCGCATCTGTCCGCACACGGGCCCGGCGCCTCCTCGCCGCTGCCGCCGCCTGCCTGGCGCTCGCCGTCCCCGCGTGCGGCACGGCCGCCCAGTCCGACGGCTCGGCGCTGCCCCCGGCCGACGGCGTCACCACCGTCGGGCTGCTGCTCCCGGACGCCGTCACCGGCCGCTGGGAGGGGTTCGACCGGCCGCTGATCGCCCGGCAGCTGAAGCACATCTGCCCCGAGTGCCGGATCGAGTACGCCAACGCCCGCGGCAACGTGGGCACGCAGCAACAGCAGGTCGACACCATGATCACCGAGGGGGTGGACGCGCTGGTCCTCACCCCGGTCGACTTCCGCGCGCTCAGGTCGTCCGTCAAGCAGGCGGACGACGCCGGCATCCCGGTGCTGTCCTACGACCGGCTGACGGAAGGACCCATCTCGGGGTTCGTGTCCTTCGACGGGGACGAGGTCGGCCGGCTCCAGGGGGAGGCGCTGCTCGCGGCGATGGACGAGCCGCCGGGTGAGGCGCGGGTCGTGATGATGAACGGCGACCCCACGGACCCGAACACGGCGGCGTTCGAGGAGGGCGCCCTCGCGGTGCTGGAGGGCGAGGTGGAGATCGCGAAGGCGTACGACACCCCGCAGTGGAGCCCGCTGAACGCCAACCGGAACATGTCCGGCGCGATCGCCGCGCTGGGCCCCGGCGGCATCGACGGCGTGTACGCGGCGAACGACGCCCTGGCCTCCGGCGTCCTCGCCGCGCTCAAGGCGCAGAACGTCGAGCCGCTGCCGCCCCTGACGGGCCAGGACGCCGAGCTGTCGGCCATCCAGGACATCGTGGAGGGCGAGCAGACGATGACGGTCTACAAGCCCTTCGGCCCGGAGACCCTGGCGGCGGCCGAGATGGCCTTGGCGCTGGCCCGCGGCGAGCCCGTGGACGCGCTGGCGGGGGCGACGGTCGACACCGAGTCCGCGAAGGACGTGCCCGCGGTGCTGCTCAACCCGATCCCGGTCACGGCCGACAACATCGAGGAGACGGTTGTGAAGCGCGGGATGTACACGATCGAGGAGATCTGTACGCCGAAGTTCGTGTCGGCTTGCGAGAGGGCCGGGCTCGTCGGCTAATCGGCAGGGAGAGGAGTGGTGCGCCGTGTCCCCCCTGCCGCTGCTGTCGCTGCGTGGCGTCTCCAAGCAGTTCGCCGCCGTGCACGCCCTCCGGGACGTGGTGCTGGAGATCCGGGCGGGGAAGGTGGTGGCGCTGGTCGGCGACAACGGTGCGGGCAAGTCGACCCTGGTGAAGGTGATCTCGGGGGTGGGGCCGGCCGACCGCGGGATCGTCGAGTGGCAGGGCCGGGCGGTGCACATCCGGCGCCCGCAGGACGCCCAGCACCTCGGCATCGCGACCGTCTACCAGGATCTGGCGCTGTGCGACAACCTGGACGTCGTCGCCAACCTCTTCCTCGGCCGGGAGATCCGGCGGTTCGGAATCCTGGACGAGGTGGAGATGGAGCGCCGCGCCCGGGACCTGCTGGACGCCCTCTCCATCCGCATCCCCGACCTGCGCGTGCCGGTGGCGTCGCTGTCCGGCGGCCAGCGGCAGACGGTCGCCATCTCCCGTTCGTTCCTCGGCGGCCCGAAGCTGCTGCTGCTCGACGAGCCCACGGCCGCGCTGGGCGTCCAGCAGACCACGCAGGTGCTGGACCTCGTCGACCGGCTGCGGGACCGCGGCGCCGGCGTGCTGCTGGTCAGCCACAACATGGGCGACGTGAAGGCGGTGGCCGACGAGGTGGCGGTGCTGCGGCTGGGCCGCAACAACGGCCTCTTCGACGTCACCACCGCGTCCCAGGAACAGATCATCTCCGCCATCACGGGAGCAAGCGGGGACGCCGTCACCCGCGACATCCGGCACCCCGGGGAGGCGGACTGGTGAGCAGGCCCGGCACCACCATCAAGGGCTGGGTCGAGGGCTACCAGACCCGGATCGCCGGGGGCGAACTCGGCTTCGTTCCCGCGCTGATCGGTCTGGTGGTCATCTGGATCGTCTGCCAGAGCCTCAACGCGAACTTCCTCTCCGCCCGCAACCTGTCCAACCTGGGCGTGGACATCGTCGGCACCGGGCTGATCGCGGCGGGCATCGTCTTCGTCCTGCTGGTCGGCGAGATCGACCTGTCGGTCGGTTCGGTCAGCGGCCTGGGCGCCGCGCTGTTCGCCGTGCTGAACGTGCAGCAGGGGGTTCCGGAGTGGCTGGCGTTCCTTTCGGCGGCTCTGTGCGGGGCGGCCATCGGCCTGGTGCACGGCTTCTTCATCGCCAAGGTGGGGGTGCCCGCCTTCGTGGTGACGCTGGCCGGGCTGCTCGCCTGGAACGGCCTGATGCTGTTCGTGCTGGGCCGCAGCGGCACCGTCAACATCGACGACGAGGGCATGGTCGCCATGCTCACCAGCACCTACTTCGAGGAGGTGGCCGCCGCGTACGCGCTGGCCGCCGTCGGCACCGGGCTGTACTTCCTCGGCGCCTGGCTGGACCGCAGGCGGCGCGTCGCCGTGGGACTGCCGCTGCGTCCGCTGAACGAGGTGCTGGTCCGCACGGGCCTGCTGGCGGCGGTCGCGTTCGCGGCCGCGTACGTGCTCAACATGTTCCAGGGGCTGCCGCTCGCCCTGCTCATCCTGGTGGTCGTGCTCGCCCTGATGGACTTCGTGGTGCGCCGGACGGGCTACGGCAGGCGGGTGCTCGCGCTGGGCGGCGGCATCGAGGCGGCCCGCAGGGTGGGCGTACGGGTGAGCACGGTGCGCATCTCGGTGTTCGTCGTGTCCTCGACCATGGCCTCGCTGGGCGGCCTGATGCTGGCCTCGCGCATCACCTCCGCGAGCCAGACCTCCGGCTCGGGCACGCTGCTGATCAACGCCATCGCCGCCGCCGTCATCGGCGGCACCAGCCTGTACGGCGGCCACGGCACGCCGTGGTCCGCGCTGCTCGGCATGCTCGTCATCCAGTCCGTGGCGTCCGGCATGGCGCTGCTCGGCATCCAGGGCTCGGTGCAGTTCATGGTGACCGGCGGGGTGCTGCTCGCCGCCGTCGTCGTCGACTCCCTCTCCCGCCGCTCGCAGCAGGTGCACGGCCGCGCCTGACCGGCCCCGGCGCCGTGCGCAGGGGTGTCCGGGCCGCGCGCGGGCGCGCGCGGTGGCAACGGTAGGGTGCGGTGCTGCGAAGGCGGTCAAGGGGAGGAATCCAGGATGAGGTCCCGGTTGCTGACGGCGGCGACGACCGCGACGGTACTGGCGGCGACGCTGTCGGGATGTATCACGGTGCACGGTGAGACCGCCGTGGTGCCCGCGATCAGCACGTCCGAGGCCAGGAAGGTCCTGGACAGGTTCATCGAGGTCAACAACAAGGCCAACCGCACCTTCGACGCCGAGCTGAACAAGACCATCGAGGGCGGCGCCCTCGGCGCGATAGACCAGGCCGGTCTGCGCGCCCGGGACGAGGTCCACCGGCAGGGCAACGAGGACTTCACCCCGCTGGAACTGACCGACCCGCGGTTCCTCATCCCGGAGCAGGCCGGCTGGCCCAAGTCCTTCGTCGCCGACACCGCCAGCAACCGCGGCAACGGCGGCCGCTGGTACCTGGTGTTCCAGCGCGACGGCATCGACGAGCCGTGGCTGGCCACCTACCTGGCCGTACTGTCCGAGGAGGAGACCCCCGAGTTCGCGACGGACGGGGACGGCCACGTGCAGGACGTGCCGGTCGGCGGCGGACCGGGCGGGGAGCCCGGTGCCGAGAAGCTCGTCGTGCCGCCGGAGAAGGCCAGCAAGGGCTACACCACCTACTTGCAGGAGGGCGGCGAGGGCTGGGCAGCCGGGCCGCACACCAGCGCCTGGCGGGAGGAGCGGGCGAAGAACGCCGAGCAGCCCCGGGTCCGCACCGAGTGGGCGGACCTGCCCGTCCAGCCGCCGCGGTTCACGCCCTTCGCGCTGCGCACCGAGGACGGCGGGGCAGTGGTGTTCTTCGCCTCGCAGCACTACATGAAGCAGACCGCCTCGAAGGGCTACTCCCCCGAGATCGACGACCCCTACGTCGAGGCCCTGATGGAGGGCGAGCCGAAGCAGTCGGTGACGTACGTACGGGTGTCCGAGCAGGCCGTGCTGGTGCCGACGGCGGCGGACGGCGGCGACGTGGAGTTCCTCAGCCGGGTGACCGGACTGACCGGGGTCAAGGGGTCCTGACGGGGTCCTGACGCCCGCGCGGCCCCCGCGTACCGCTGAGGGCCGGCGGCCCGCCGGCCCTCAGCGGGACGGCCAGGGCGCGGCCGGTTCGTGGTCCCGACGGCCACCCGCGTGCACGGCGCAGGCGTCGGTGAGCGTCTCCAGCAGCGTCAGCGGCTCGGGCAGCGCCTCCCCCGGCACCGGCGGCCGCAGCCAGCGCACGTCCGCGTACGGCCGGTCGCCGGGCAGCGTCGCGGGCGGCACCAGGACGTAGCTGCCGCGGCAGTGCCAGCGCAGGCCCGGATGCTCGTCCATGGTCTCCGGGTGGCAGTCCAGCTCGCACGGCCACCACTCGTCCTCGTCGTCCGGGGTGCCGCGGGTCGCGGTGAAGAACAGCATCCGCTCCCCGTCGGAGAGCGCCACCGGCCCGGCCGCGGCGTCGTCGCCCTGCTCGTCGAGCCTCTCCAGCGCCATGCGGCCGGCCTCGACCGGCACGTCCAGCACGTCATGGGTACGGCCGGTGGCGGTGACGAAGTTGGCCTGCGGCTGCGTCTCCGCCCAGCGTTCGATCTGCTCCGGGTCGGTGGTCGCCTGCGTCTGCCAGGCGAACGACACGGGGTGCCGACCGGGCGTGGGGCAGCCGATGCGTACACACGAACAGCCGTACCCCGACGGGTGCGCCGCCGGAGCGAGCGGGAACCCGGCCTCGGCGGCGCGCAGCAGCAGTTCGGCACGGGCGCGGGCGGCGTCCGGACCGGAGCGGGCCCCGTTGCGGGCACGCCGTCGCAGCCACTGGGAGAACCTGCTCTCGCGTTCCATCTACCGCCTACCGTCTCACTCACGCGACCTTCGGCCGTGGCGCCGGGTCACCCGTGGCGACCCGCGCACCCGCCTCACGGACGAGGGTACGCAGTGCCGCACCGCCGTGACGCGGAATCCGTGGATCACGGGGCCGGGCTGTTCCCCCGCACCGCGGGCACCTGCCCCCATCCTGCCTCCTCGCCCCGATCCGTGCGCACCGGGGTCGGGCCACGGTCCGCCGTGCGGAGCGGCACACAGCGGGGCCGGCGGGCGCGCGGCGGCCGGAAGCGTGATACTCCACCACAGGGGAGGACGCCATCCGTGACGGAGGGGGGTGGGAATCCCCGTAAAGACCGTGCGCGACACTCGCAGGAAGCCCGCTGGGAGTGGACCATGGCCTCACCAGTGCACGGCGATCCCGTGAGGAGCAAGAGTTGTTCAAAGCGCGTCGCTACCTGATGTGCCCACCCGAGCACTTCCGCGTCACGTACTCCATCAACCCCTGGATGGACCCGGGGAAGCCGGTGGACCTGCCGCTGGCCGTCGCCCAGTGGGAGGACCTGCGGGACCGCTACCGGGCCCTGGGCCACTCGGTCGAGGAGCTGACCCCCGACCCCGACCTGCCGGACATGGTGTACGCCGCGAACGGCGCCACGGTCGTCGACGGCCGGGTGCTGGGGGCGCGCTTCGCGCACCCGGAGCGCGCGCCGGAGGCGGCCGCGCACGCCGAGTGGTACCGGGAACACGGCTTCGCGGACGTCCGCGAGCCGGAGCACATCAACGAGGGCGAGGGCGACTTCGCCGTCACCGCCTCCTGGCTGCTCGCCGGGCGCGGCTTCCGCAGCAGCCCGCTCTCGCACGGCGAGGTGCAGGAGTTCTTCGGCCGCCCGGTGATCGGGCTGGACCTGGTGGACCCGCACTTCTACCACCTGGACACCGCGCTGTGCGTGCTGGACGACGGCGTCGACGGGGAGGTCATGTACTACCCCGACGCCTTCTCGCGCGGCAGCCGAGCCGTTCTGGAGCGGCTCTTCCCGGACGCGCTGATCGCGAGCGAGGCGGACGCCCGCGCGTTCGGCCTGAACTGCGTCAGCGACGGCCACCACGTGCTGGTCCCGCAGGCGGCGACCGGGCTGTTCGAGCCGCTGCGGGAGCGCGGCTACGAGCCGATCGGCATCGACCTCGGAGAGCTGCTGAAGGGCGGCGGCAGCGTCAAGTGCTGCACGGCGGAGCTGCGCCCGGCGGACTGAGGACGGGACCGGGGGGCGCGCCCGTACGGGGCGCGCACCCCGGCGTGGACCGGCACGCCGCGTCCGCGTGCCCCGCCGTCACGGCGCGGCGGGGGTCGGGGCGTGCCGGTCCACGGCGTCCTGCAGCACGTCGCAGGTGTGCTGGAACTCGACCATCAGGCGGTCCGCCTCCAGCAGGAGCACGCCGTAGGGGTGGTGCAGGTCCTCCGCGGGCAGCCGCTCGCGGTCGCCGAGGTCGGCGAGCCGTTTCCTGCTGTCCTGCGCCGATCCGGCGGCCTGGCACAGCTTCGTGGCCTGGTCCTGCAGCCGGTCCTCGTCCACCTCGCTGAGCAGCCTCGCGATCGTCGCGGCGGAGGACAGGAAGTCCCCGTACACCTGGACGAACCGGCCGTGGTCTCCGCGGCCCCCCTCTCCCTCCCTCTCGCGCCACTGGTCGAGGCTGCGGGTCATGGACGCCACCTGGTGCGCCACCCGCTCCAGGCCGTCGATCACCGCCCGGTAGCCACTGAAGTCCGCCGTCATCCGCCGGCCGGGCAGCAGGCGGCGCGGGTTGTAGAAGAGACTCTCGTAGGCGGTGTCCACCGACGACCTGGCCTGGTCCACGCTGGAGCGGAGGTCGCCGGCCCGGTGGCGCCACTGTCGGGTGCGCTCCTCCTCCAGGCTGTTCTCCTGCAGCGCGGCGAACATGTCGCTCAGCAGGTCGCACAGGCTGTGCGCCAGGGAGCGGACCCCGTACTCCGCGCTGCGGTACCGCAGCGGCGGCACCAGGACCACGTTGACCAGCACACCCACGGCACATCCGACCAGGACCAGGAGAACGATCTCGCCCAGCAGCGACAGGCGCTCGCCGCCGGAACCGGAGGACAGGAAGGCGGAGAAGGCGAAGAAGGCAGCCGTGACGACCTGGCCGCCCTGCGTGCCGAGGGGCCGCCAGCGGCCGATGACCAGGGCGATGAACGCGACGAGCGCGAAGGTCGCCAGGTCCGGGCCCGCCACGAACCCCAGCACCCCCTGCAGGGCGACCCCGACCACCACCGCTCCCACATAGCGCAGCGCCTGGGACACGGACTGGTAGACGGTGACCTGCATCATCAGCACCGCGGAGAACGGTGCGAAGGCGGGGAACTGAGCGTGCATCACCCGGTGGGCGAGCACCCAGCCCACGCACGCGGCGACGGTGCTCTTCGCCACGAGCAGCAGGGTGTTGCGCTCGTGGCTGCCTGCGGACGAGGCGCGCGTCCACCACTGGCGGACGCGGCTCAGGCGGTCGGGCGACGCGGCCCTGCGGGTGCCGACGGCGGCTCGGTCCTGGGACACCGGTTCTGCTCTCCTTCTTCTTCTCGCGTGCGTCACGGCCGGGTCGCTCGTCGGAGCGGGGCGTCCGCGGCCGGGGCCTGCGCCGGCGGGCGGGCCCGGCGCAGTCTCGTGTTTCCGCTCGGCGCCCGCTCATGCAGGCGCGGGGGCGGATCCGGTGCGAGTACGCGACAGGAGGACGGCGAGAACGCTCGACGGAGCGGCCGGGGGGGTGCCGCTACCGGCTATCCGGGCGGGGGCCAGGCGTCGCCCCAGTCGGCGTTGCGGGCGGCGCGGTAGTCCGCGCCGTGCCGCTTGCTGACCGTCGTCCGCCGCAAGCCCTCGTCCTCGGTGCACAGGTCGAGCAGCACCTGTCCCTTGCGGATCTGCGGCTTCCGCACGATGCGGGCGGAAGCCGGGCCGCCTGCGCCCCCGTCAAGCAGCCCGGGGGTCACGGCGGCGACGTACGCGAACTTCTCGTCCTCGTAGGGAAGGGTGCCGCCCTTGACCCGGCGGTGGAGCGAGGAACGGCTGACGCGGGCGGCGAAGTGGCACCAGTCCTCGCCGGGCACGATCGGGCAGCGCCCGCTGTGCGGGCAGGGCGCCAGGACGGTCAGCCCGGCCGCCACCAGCCGGTCGCGGGCTTCGATCATCCGGGCGTAGCCGTCGGGGGTGCCCGGTTCGACGACCAGGACCGCTCCCCGGGCCGCCCGGGCGGCCGCCTCGATGACGGCGCCGCGGTCCGCGTCGGCGAGTTCGTTGAGGACATAGCCGACGCTGACCAGGTCGGCCGGAGGCAGCGCGGCGTCCCCGGCGAGCCGCTGCCGCCGCCACTCGGCGGCGGCCGGCGCCGCGGAACCGCGCTGCGCCGCGAGGTCCCGTCCCAAGGCGAGGGCGGGTTCGGACCAGTCGAGCACGGTCGTGCCACGCGTGGGACCGCCCGGCGGGCCGTCGCCCCAGACCGCGTCGGCGGCCCACACCGCCGCGCCGGTGCCGCCGCCCAGGTCCAGGTGTGACTCCGGCGACCAGCCAGGGGCCCGAACGGCCAGGGCCCGCAGCGCCGCCGCGACGGCCTCGAACGTGGCGGGCATCCGGTACGCGGCGTACGCCACGACGTCCGCGCGGTCGCGGAGGATGGGCGCGTGGGTGGGGGTGGCGCCGCGGTAGTGGCCGATCAGCCGCTCCACGGCCGACGCCGCCCGCCGGGGCGGCAGCCCGTCGACGAGCGCGTCGAGCGCGGCCCTCAGCGACTCCGCGGTCCGCGGTGAGCTGGCCTGTTGCACCGTGGCAGTGTACGGGGTACGCCGTGGACGATCACTCGAAGCGTTCCGTGGAGCCCGCTCCGTGGCGCACGATCTCCGCGTCCCCGCCGGAGAAGTCGATGACCGTGGTGGGTTCGGTGCCGCAGTCGCCCGAGTCGATCACCGCGTCCACGACGTGGTCGAGCCGGTCCTTGATCTCCCAGCCCTGCGTCATGGGCTCCTCCTCGTCGGGGAGCAGCAGGGTGCTGGAGAGCAGCGGCTCGCCGAGTTCGGCGAGCAGCGCCTGCGCGACGACGTGGTCGGGGATGCGCACGCCGACCGTCTTCTTCTTCGGGTGCAGCAGCCGGCGCGGCACCTCCTTGGTCGCGGGGAGGATGAAGGTGTAGCTGCCGGGGGTCGCTCCCTTGATCGCGCGGAAGACGTCGTTGTCGATGTGCACGAACTGGCCCAGCTGGGCGAAGTCGCGGCACACCAGGGTGAAGTGGTGGCGGTCGTCCAGATTCCGGATCGACCGGATGCGGGCGATGCCGTCGGCGCTGCCCAGCCGGCAGCCCAGCGCGTAGCAGGAGTCCGTGGGATACGCGACGAGGGCATCGGACCGGACGGCCTCCACGACCTGGCCGATGCTGCGCGGCTGGGGGTTCTCGGGGTGCACGTCGTAGTACTTCGCCATCCGGCGAGTTTACGCGGCGTCATGCCCTGTCCCACAGGGCTTCGGCGCTGCGGGCGGCGACGTGTGCGCCGATGCCCGCGAGCAGGTCGCTGGACGGCATGGCGGCGAGCCTGCGACCGTCCCGCAGCCGGAGGGCGGCGCGGCCGTCGCCCGCCTCCCGCGGGCCGACCACCGCCTGATACGGCACGTGGCGGGCCCGCCGGACGCGGGCCCCGAGGGTGCCGCGCTCCGGGCCGGCGACCTCGGCCCGCAGTCCCTCCTCGACGGCCCGCCGGGCGAGCGCGGCGGCGGCCGGGTGTTCGGCGTCCGAGACGGGGAGGACGACCAGCTGGGTGGGAGCGAGCCAGGCGGGGAAGGCGCCGCCGTGCCGTTCGAGGAGGTGGGCGACGGCCCGTTCGATGCTGCCGACGACGCTGCGGTGCACCATCACCGGCCGGTGGCGGCCGCCGTCCGCCGCGACGTACTCCAGACCGAACCGCTCGGGCTGGTGGAAGTCGATCTGCACGGTGGACAGGGTGAACTCGCGTCCGGCCGCGTCGGTGAACTGCACGTCGATCTTGGGCCCGTAGAACGCGGCCTCGCCCTCCGCCGCCTCGTACGGGAGGCCGGAGGCGTCGAGTGCCTCGGTGAGCAGCGCGATCGCCCGTCGCCACCGCTCCTGCCCGGCGACGTACTTCCCGCCCGCGCCCGGGAGGGAGAGGCGGTGGCGGGTGGGGACGATCCCCATGGCGCGGTGGGCCCGGCGGATCATCTCCAGCGCGGCGCGGATCTCCGCCGCGGCCTGGCCCGGGGTGCAGAAGACGTGCGCGTCGTTGAGCCGGATGGCCCGCACGCGGCTCAGACCGCCCAGCACCCCGGAGGGTTCGGAGCGGTACATGTCGCCCAGTTCGGCGATACGCAGCGGGAGTTCGCGATGGCTGCGGGAACGGGAACGGTAGATGAGCGCATGGTGGGGGCAGAGGCTGGGCCGCAGCACGACCTGCTCGCCGCCGAGGTCCATCGGCGGGAACATGTCGTCGCGGTAGTGCTCCCAGTGGCCCGAGAGCTCGTACAGCTCCCGTTTGCCGAGCGGTGGCGCGTAGACGTGGCGGTAGCCGGCCCGTCGCTCCTCGTCGCGCACGTACTCCTCCAGCGCGTGGCGCACGGCGGCGCCGTCGGGCAGCCAGTACGGCAGTCCCGCGCCGATCAGGGGGTCGGTGTCGAAGACGTCCAGTTCGCGGCCGAGCCTGCGGTGGTCCTGCACGGTGGTCTCCCTCGGTGTCGGGGACGAGTGACCACCGCACGGCGAAGCCCCGGGGCACTCGCCCCGGGGCTTCGCTTCGGTTCGTCGTTCAGCGCGCCGGGACGTCAGTCCGGCGTCGTCGTGACGGCAGCGCGCTTCATGCCGGGCAGGCTAGCAGCGCGGCTCCGGGCGGGACAGCGGTTTTCCGGGAGCGGGAGGCGGGGTAGAGTAGAGTTCCCTAGTTTTCCGGTCTGCTTGGCCGGAAATTGCGGCCGAGGAGGTTCCGGGTGGAGGTCTCACCGGTGCGGCCCGTCGTGGTGGTCGTCGGCGCGGGAGCGGCGGGCACGCTCGTCGCGCTGCACGTGTGCGACGCCGCGGTGCGCGCCGGACAGCCGCTCGACCTGGTGCTGGTCGATCCCGCGCCGGAGGCGGGCCGCGGCACGGCGTACGGCAGCCGCGATCCGCGGCATCTACTCAACACGCCGGTGGGCGCGATGAGTTGCCGTCCGGATGATCCGGGGCACTTCCGGCGCTGGCTGTGCCGGCACGACGAGCAGGTCGGGGACGGGGACTTCGTCTCCCGCTACCGGTTCGGCTCCTACCTGGGCGACACGCTGGGCCGTGCCGTGATCGGCGCGCGGGAGACCGTGCGCGTACGGCGCCTGCGGGCGGAGGCGGTGCGGTGCGACTGGCCCGACCCCGCCGGGAGAGCCGCTCTGCTGCTGGCCGACGGGCGCCTGGTCCACGCCGACCGGGTGGTGCTGGCGACCGGGCCCGCCGAGGGCGGCGGCTGGATTCCGCAGGAGCTCCGGGAGGCGCCGGGATTCCTGGCCCGGCCGTGGCAGACCGGCGCGCTGGACGCCGTCGCGGCGGCCCGCGACGACGTGCTGCTGGTCGGCGCGGGCCTGACCGCCGTCGACCTCGCGATGACGCTCGCGCGTCCCGGCCGCACGGTGCACGCCGTCTCCCGCACCGGGCTGCTGCCCGCCCGGCACGCGGACGTGCCGCTGCCGCCCGTCCCCTGCCCGCCCGGACTGACGGCGGAACGCTCCCCGGGTCGGCTGCGCGCCGCCGTGGCCCGCCATCTCGCCGGTCAGCGGCGGGAGTCGGGCGACTGGCGCCCGGCCATGGACGGGCTGCGGCCGGTGGTCTCGCGGGTCTGGCAGGGCCTCGGCGCAGCGGAGAAGGCGGAGTTGATGGCGCACGGCATGACCCGGTGGAACACCCTCCGGCACCGCATGCCCCCGGCGACCGCGCGCACCGTGCAACGACTGGAGGCCACCGGCGGGTTGCGGCGGCACACCGGGCGGATCTCCTCGGTAAGCCCACTGGAGACCGGCAGCTTCGCCACCGTCCTGGCCGACGGCGCCCGGCTGACGACCGGCTGGGTGGTGGACTGCACCGGTCCGGGTTCGGAGACCGACGCGGCGCCGGGATCACTGTGGCGCTCCCTGCTGGACTCCGGACTGGCCGTGCCCGGGCCGCTCGGCCTCGGCGTGGCGACCGAGGAGGGACGGCTGCTGGACGAGCAGGGCACGGCGTCGCGTGCGCTCCACACCCTCGGAGCGCCCAGGCGTGGCGAGTTGTGGGAGACCACCGCCATCCCGGAGATCCGCGTGCAGGCCGCCGCCCTCGCCGACGCGCTGGTGGTGTCGTACCGGTAGGCCGCCCCGCCCGTGGCCTCACGCGCCCGCCGGGCGGGTGGCGGGCGCGTGAGGCTACGCGTGCAGCGCCGGGTGGTCGCGGAGCGTACGGGTGTGGTGGCGGCCGCGGAAAAGCCCCGCCTCGCGGAGCCGCACCACGGCATGGTCGGCGGGTGCGGAGCGGGGTTCCCCCGGGTTCGCGACGCACACCCAAGATTTCCCTAGTTTCCCTACTGAATTAGTAGGGTACAGTCGGAGATCAGCGGGTCATCACCGAGTCCGCATCCCGGGCCCGCCGCCCCCACTCACCGTCCGCTCGTACGACCGGCCCTCTGGAGCACCGATGCTCGCCTCCCCCACGCAGTCGCGCCCCGACCCGGACCCGGCCGCGCCCGGGGCCTCGCCCCGCCGCCGGCTCCTTGCCCGGGCCGCGGAACTGGCACGCGATCCCGCCGTGCGCCCGCAGCTGCACCTGGAGGCCGACGTCCGGACCTGGGCCCGGATCGACGGCCCGGACGGCTGCGAGGCCTGGCTCGTCGGCTGGCCGCCCGGCACGGCCACCGGCTGGCACGACCACGGCGGCGCCAGCGGCGCCTTCACCGTGCTCGAAGGGCTGCTGGAGGAGCACACCCCGGCCGCAGAACCCTCCCGGGAGACGGACACCGTGCGGCTGCCGCCCGGCGGGCCGCACCGGCGCGCGCTCACGCCAGGCGCCGGGCGGGCGTTCGGCCCGCACCACGTGCACGACGTGCTCAGCACCGGTACCGTGCACGCGGTCTCGCTGCACCTCTACGCGCCCGCCCTGCCGTCGATGCGCCGGTTCGCGGCGCACGGCGGACTGCTGCGGCTGGTCGACGTCGAACACCCCGGAGCGTGGACATGAGCAGGATCGACGCGCTGCTGGCTTCCGTGCGGGCCGGAATGCGCCGGGTGGACCCGGCGGAGGCCGCAGCGGCGGCCCGGGCCGGCGCGCTCCTGGTCGACCTCCGGTACGCCAGGCTCCGCGACCGCGACGGACTGGTCCCGGGCGCGCTCGTCGTGGAGCGGAACGAACTGGAGTGGCGGCTCGACCCCACCTGCCCGCACCGGCTTCCCGAGGCCACCGGTACGGACCTTCCCGTCGTCGTCTTCTGCGACGAGGGGTACGCGTCCAGCCTCGCCGTCCGCTCGCTGGAGACGCTGGGCCTGACGAACGTCGCGGACCTGCGCGGAGGCTTCCAGGCCTGGCGGGCGGCAGGACTACCGGTGGCCTGACGGCTCGTCGTCCGGCCACGTGCGGCGCAGCACCAGGGTCACGAAGCCGAGGGTGCCACGGTAGCCGTGCAGCCACTCGTCGCGATGCCGCGTCGCGGCCTCCAGGGCGGCGTCCGCGTCGTTGTCCAGGGCCCAGGCGGCGAGGCTGCCGGTCCAGGACCACTCGTAGTCGTCCCACTCCTCAGCCGTGCTGGTGTGCCCGTACACCGGTGTCCAGCCCGCGGCCGTCACGCGGTCGACGGTGGTGGCGAGGTCGGCGTACTCGTCCGCGGCGAAGCCGACGTCGAGGGTGCGGCGGTCGGGCTCGCGTTCCCAGAAGCCGTCGCCGACGAGCACCGTGCCGCCCGGCGCCAGGTGGCGGCGGGCGGCGGCGAGCGTGGGCAGCAGGCCGCCGAAGGCGTGGGTGGCGCCGACGCACAGCACGCTGTCGAACGACCGGTCGGCGGCGAACTCCCGCGCATCGGCGGCGTGCAGGGCGAGGCGGTCGCCGAGTCCGTCGGCGGCCGCGTCCCGGCGGGCACGCTCCACGGTCTGCGCGTCCAGGTCGACGCCCACCGCATGGAGTCCGGGACGCAGGTCCAGGCCGCGACGCAGCCAGGTGGCCCCACCGCAGCCGAGGTCGAGCACCCGTCCCTCGCCCGGTGGCAGCGCCCGCTCCAGGAGCCCTGCCACGACGGCGTCGGCGAGCGGTGCGGCGATGGGGTGGTGCGTGTGGGCGAGGGCGCTGATGCGGGTGCGTTCCATGGCGCGCATTGTGCGGGGCCGGGTGCGCTCCCGTCGCGGGGTTTTCCGGGGCGGTCCCCGCCCCGGAGACACCCCGGTGGGGAGGCCGCCGCGCGGGACCGCCTCAGCGCAGGGCGCGCGCCAGGTGCGTCGCGGCCAGGGCGCGGGGGGCGTTGTCGGCGGGACGGCGCACCGGGTGCACGGTGTTGGCCAGCAGCACGAGGAACGTGTCGGTGACCGGGTCCAGCACCAGGCTGGTGCCGGTGAAGCCGGTGTGCCCGGCGGCGCGGCCCTCGCTCAGCGGCCCCGCCAACTCGCCCATGAACCACGGCTGGTCGACTCCGAAGCCCAGCCCCGGCGGGGCCAGCAGCGCCGCCACCGAGGACGGCGCCAGGATGCGCGCGGTGCCGTACGCCCCGCCGTTGAGCAGGGTGCGGCAGAGCACCGCGAGGTCCCCGGCGGTGGAGAACAGGCCGGCGTGCCCCGCGACGCCGCCCAGGGCGTGGGCGTTCTCGTCGTGCACCTCGCCGCGCAGCATGCCGCGGTCGAGCTTGGCCCACGGGGTGCGCTGGTCCTCGGTCGCCGCGATCCGGGGAATCCAGGACCGGGGCGGCCGGAACCGGGTGTGCTCCATGCCCAGCGGGTGCAGCACGCCCTCGTGCAGCAGCGCGTCCAGACCACGGCCGGTCGTCAGTTCCAGCACCTGCTGGGCGAGGAGCAGGTTGAGGTCGGAGTAGCCGACGGCGGTACCGGGGCGGGTCCGCGGCTCCTCGTTCCACAGCGCGTCGATGCGCTCGGCGCGGGTGGCGCAGGCGTACAGCGGCAGTTCCGGGCGCAGCCCGGAGCGGTGGGTCAGCAGCTGCCGCAGGGTGAGGCCGCGCGCCGGGGCGTCGCGCCCGGCGTGGCGGCGGGCGTAGCGGTCGATCCCGGTGTCGAGGTCGACGGCGCCCCGTTCCACCTGCTGCAGGACGGCGATCGCGGTGAACAGCTTGGTGAGCGAGGCCAGGTCGAAGACCGTGCCCGTCCCGGCGGGCACCTGGCGGTGGCGTGGGAGTTCGGTGCCGCGTCCGGCGTGCGGGTCCCAGGAGGCGTACCGGACGGCACGGCCGGCGGCGTGTTCGACGGCGACGTACGGTCCGCGGCCGGCGAGGACGACGACGCCGGCGCACCAGCGGCCGGGGAGGGCGTCGACGTGTGCGACGAGGGCGTCGAGCCGGGCGGCGTGCAGCCCCGCCCGTTCCGGCGAGGCGGCCGGCCTCAGTCGCGCGTACGCCACGGTCTGCACAAACCCAGGAAACCCCCGACGGCCACGAGCAGCGCGCCGAGTTGCACCAGCGCCATGGGCACGGCCGTGTGCTCGCCGGCGATGCCGACCAGGGGCGAGGCGACGGCGCCGACCAGGAACTGCGAGGTGCCGAGCAGTGCGGACGCCGACCCGGCGGCGTGCGGGGCGCGCATCAGCGCCTGGCTGTTGGCGTTGGGCAGGATCAGCGCCATGCCGGACATCAGCACGAACAGGCCGGTGGCGACCGGCACCAGGCCGACCGGGCCGAAGGCGCCCGCGGTCAGGAGCAGCAGCGCCACCGCGGCGAGGAGGGTGAGGGCGAGTCCGAACGCCATCACCCGGTCCAGCGACACCCGGCCCACCAGGATCTTGCCGTTGATCTGGCCGACGGCCACCAGGCCGATCGAGTTGGCCATGAACAGCATGCTGAAGGTCTGCGGCGAGGCGCCGTAGATCTCCTGCACCACGAACGGCGACGCGGCCACGTAGGCGAACAGCGCGGCGAAGCCGAAGCTGCCGGCCAGCAGGTAGCCGGTGAAGACGCGGTCGGCGAAGAGGCCGCGCATGGTGCGCAGCGCCTCCGGCACCCCGCCCCGGTGGCGTGCGCGCGTCGGCAGGGTCTCGGGCAGCTTGCGGGCCACGATCAGCATCAGCAGCGTTCCGATGCCGGTGAGGACCAGGAACACGCCGCGCCAGTCGGTGAAGCGGAGGATCTGGCCGCCGAGCACGGGGGCGAGGATCGGCGCGGTGCCCGCGATGAGCATCAGGGTGGAGAAGAAACGGGCCATGGCCAGGCCGTCGTAGAGGTCGCGGACGACGGCGCGGGCGATGACGATGCCGGCCGACCCGGCGAGGCCCTGGACGAGACGGAAGCCGGTGAGCGTGCCGATGGTGGGGGCGAACGCGCAGGCGGCGCTGGCCAGTACGTATCCGCCCATGCCGATGAGGAGCGGCCGGCGACGCCCGAACTGATCGCTCATCGGCCCGACGACGAGCTGGCCGACGGCGAGTCCGAGGAGGCAGGTGGTCAGCGTGAGCTGGACGCTCGCCGCCGGGGTGGACAGGTCGGAGCCGACCGCCGGGAGCGCCGGGAGGTACATGTCCATGGACAGCGCCGGGAGCGCGGTGAGACTGCCCAGGATGAGGGTGAGCAGCAGTCCCGCCCGCTGCCGGCGGGTGAGCTTCGGCTCTTCGGCGGCGGGCGGGGCGGCGGGCGCGGTGCGGGGCGCGGGGACGACCGGGGTGGCAGCGGGTGGGGTGGCGGGCGGAGCGGCCGGGGTCGAGGGGCCGGAGTCGGACATGCACCTCTCCAGGAGAAAGTCAACGGCGAAGACATTCTCCCAGGGATCGCCCCGGTGGCCCAGCCGGTTTCGGCTCCCGGTCTCCGGCGGGGTGGGGCCTCGCCGCCGCACAGGCCGCCCGGCACAGGCCGTCCGGCCGGGGCGCACCGGTGCACGGGCCCCGCGGGCAACCATCCTGAACAGCAACGATCCGCGACGGCGCCCTGCGTACCGGGGCGTTTCCTCCGCAGCGGCCGGTGCGCGCGGCGCCCGCGTACGGCGTGCCGCCGGAGGCCACGCGTGACGCGTTCCACATCGGGGTGTCCCGGAGAGGAGGCGGTGACCCGGCCGGAATACGGTGCCGGACCCGGCGGTTGAAACGATCATGACGACGATCAGGGGTGCCGAGGTCCTGCGCTACACCGCCTTCTCCGAGAGCCCGGACGGCGGCAACCCCGCCGGTGTCGTGCTGAACGCGGACGCACTCTCCGATGCCGACATGCTTGCGATCGCCGCCGAGGTCGGCTACTCGGAGACCGCGTTTGTCACCCCGCCGCCCACCGGCCCGGCGGACGCGGGGCCCACGGACGCGGGGCGGGCGTACGCGGTGCGGTACTTCAGTCCGCTCGCCGAGGTGCCCTTCTGCGGGCACGCCACCGTCGCGGCGGCCGTCGCGCTGGCCGAGCGGCACGGACCGGGCGCGATGCTGTTCACCAGCCCCGTCGGTCCCGTCCCGGTGACGGTCGCCGAACGGGGTGGCGAGGACGGCGGTGGCGGCGCCCTGCGCGCGACGCTCAGCAGCGTCGAGCCGCACAGCGAACCGGTGGCCGCAGAGGATCTCGCGGAGGCGCTCGCCGCGCTGGACTGGGCCGAGGCGGACCTCGATCCGCGCGTCCCGCCGCGCATCGCCTTCGCCGGAGCACGCCACCTCGTCCTGGCCGCCGCGACGCGCGGCCGACTCGCCGCCCTCGCCTACGACTTCGAACGTCTCAAGGCGCTGATGCTGCGGCTGGACCTGACGACCCTCCAGCTGGTGTGGCGCGACCCGGGGGACGCGCACACCTTCCACGTGCGCGATCCGTTCCCGGTCGGCGGCGTGGTGGAGGACCCGGCCACCGGGGCCGCGGCGGCGGCGTTCGGCGGCTACGCGCGGGAGCTGGGTCTCGTACCGGCGGGGAGTACCCTCACTCTCCATCAGGGTGAGGACATGGGCCGGCCGGGCGTGCTCACCGTCGACCTGCGGGACGGCGACGCGCGGGTGCACGTGTCCGGTGCGGCGGCCCGCATCGACCGACCGGGACGCGCCCGGGCCCCGGAGGGGCGGCGCGTGGAGGGAGACCCGACGTGAGCGCACCCCGCTTCGGCGACTACCAGAACGAGATCTACCTGCACGGGCTCGAGGACCGGCTGCCGCCCTTCACCACCGACCTGACCGCGCTGGAGTCCTCCGCGCGGGAGCGGCTGGAGGACGGGCCCTTCTGGTACGTCGCCGGGGCGGCGGGCTCCGGCGCGACCGCACGGGCGAACCGGGAGGCGTTCGACCGGCACCGCCTGGTGCCGCGGATGCTGACCGGCGCGACCGTACGCGACCTGGGCACGACCGTGCTCGGGCAGCGGCTCCCCGCGCCGGTGCTGCTCGCGCCCGTGGGCGTGCAGTCGATCGTGCACCCGGACGGCGAACTCGCCACCGCCCGCGCCGCGGCCGGGCTGGGCGTGCCGATGGTGCTGTCCACCGCCTCCTCGCACACCCTGGAGGAGGTCGCCGAGGCGAGCGGCGAGGGCCCGCGCTGGTTCCAGCTCTACTGGCCGAACGACGACGAGGTGTGCGTCAGCATCCTCGAACGCGCCCGCGCGCACGGCTACTCCACGCTCGTCGCCACACTCGACACCTGGACGCTGGCCTGGCGTCCGAACGACCTGGACCGGTCGTACCTGCCGTTCATCCGCGGGGTGGGCACGGCGATCCCGTTCTCCGACCCGGCCTTCCGCGCCGGGCTGGCCACGACGCCGGAGGAGGACGTGATCGCGGCGGTGCTGCGCTGGGTGCCGATGTTCACGGGCACGGACAAGACCTGGGACCGGCTGCCGTTTCTCCGCGAGCACTGGGACGGCCCGATCGTCCTCAAGGGCGTGCAGCACCCGGACGACGCGCGGCGGGCGGCCGACGCGGGGATGGACGGCGTGGTGGTGTCCAATCACGGCGGGCGGCAGGTGGACGGCGCCGTGGCCTCGCTGGACGTGCTTCCCGCCGTCGCCGCCGCGGCCGGGGACCGGCTGGAGGTGCTGTTCGACTCGGGTGTGCGGACCGGCGCGGACGTGCTCAAGGCGCTCTCCCTCGGCGCGCGGGCGGTGCTGGTGGGCCGCTCCTACGCGTACGGGCTGGCGCACGGCGGCGAGGAGGGTGTACGGCACGTTTTGCGCTGCCTGCTCGCGGACCTGGACCTGACCCTGGGCCTGTCCGGGCACCGCTCGCCCGCCGAACTCGGTCCGGACGCGTTGCACTTCGGCTGACCTGGGTGTTCCGGGGGGCGCCGCCGTCGTGGCGCGACTCCACGTGTGCGCGCCCCCTTCCGGTGCCGCGTGCCGCGCGGCATCATGGCGTTGCTCGACCGCACTGCCCGCCCCACGCGGCGCAACCCCCACCTCGCGGTTCGCCGTCGCAACCCGCACCCTCTGCGCACACGGCCACCGCCCGGTCCGTCTCCTGCGGAGTGTCCTGCACCGGCGCAGCTTCAGCGCGCTGCCTTGTCATGCCCACGCCAGTCTGGGTGGCGGCAGGACAGCGGACACGACGGAAGGAGCACCACCCATGGCATGCGGATCCACCTACCTCTGGCGCGGCGAGGCCACCTGGTTCTGCTGCGGCAACGCCTGGGGCCCCTGCGGCTCCGCGGGCGGCGGCGCCTGCGGCAACTGCCGCTCCGCCGCCAACCACGGCGCCTGGCCCTACGCCTCGCAGGCCTGCTACGACATCACCCGCCCCGACCTCTGCGGCGAGGGCAACATCCCGCGAAGAGGCTGCGGCAGCGTGATGAACGTCAAGCACCAGTGCACCGGCGCGCAGGTCTGCATCACCATCACCGACTGCGGCCCCCGCACCAAGAGCTTCTGCGGCGAACAGGCCTGCTGCGGCGGGCAGTGCCGGGTCAACCGCATCCTCGACCTGACCCCGGCCGCCTACTCCGCCATCGGCAGCCTCAGCTCCGGCAAGCTGCCCGTCTGGATCTACGAGTGAGAGAGGGGACGACCGAGATGACCGAGCACACCACCCGGCAGGGCGTCGACCGGCGCCGCTTCCTCACCACCGCGGCCCTCGGCGGCGCCACCGTCGTCGGCGCCTCCGCACTCGGCGCGCTCGACGCGGACGCCGCGTTCGCCGCCCCCACCAAGCCGCTCGACCCCGCCGTCAAGGAGACCTCGTTCGCCGAGGGCCGGGTCATGGGCCGCAACGCCAGCATGCTGGAGGTCGCCGGCTCGCACGGCGAGAGCCACCGCATCCAGCTCACCAACGCCACCAGCATCTGGAAGGTCCACCCGACCACCGCCGACGCGATCGAGCCCGGCGACGGCCTCTACGCCCGGGGCGTGAGGATGCCGGACGGCAGCATCGCCGCCGACGCGGTGTGGGTGAACATCGTCAACCTCGCCTGCACCATCCGCGGCATCGCCAAGGACCGCCTGCACCTGTCCCACGACGACCACGAGATCGTCGGACGGCTGGTGAAGGACACGACCGCCGCCTCGTACGCGGGCGGCGCCCTGACCTCCGACCTGTCCCGGCTGCGCATCGGCCAGTACGCGCAGGTCCTGGGCGCCTGGCGGCCGCGCGACGACTCCATCGACGTCGTCCGCGTCACCGTCGGCCACTGAGGCGGGAGGCGGACACCCGATGAACGCGACGACCACGGCCGTGCCGTTCCTGTCCCTGGTGCCGCTCGCACTGGGCGCCCTGCTGGGGTGGAGCGGCGCGGGGAAAATGTTCGGCCGTTCACCCGAACGGCAGGCGGCGGGCACCGCGCTGGAGCGGGCGTTCGGCGACCTGCGCGGCGCGGTCCGCGCCCTGCGGGCGGTGGGGGCGGCGGAACTCGCCGTCGCCGCCGCCCTGCTGGCGGCTCCCGGCGCGGCCGTCACCGGCCCGGCGGCGTTCTGCCTCGGTGCGGGCTTCACCGGCTACCTCACCTGGGCGAAGGTCACGGCCCCCGAGTCCTCGTGCGGCTGCACGGCGCGCGAGGACGTCCCCGTCGGCCCGCGCGCCTTCCTGCGGGCCGGGCTGGTGGTCGCGGGCGGTGCGGCCGTGGTCGCCGGCCCGGCGTTCGGGTGGCAGCCCTGGTGGGACGCGCTCGCCGGGCACCCGTTCGCGTCCGCGAGCGTGCTGGCGGCGTACGGGCTGGTGGCGGCGGGCCTGTTCACCCCTCCCGACCGCTACCTGCTGCCGCTGCGGCGGCTGCGGCTGCGGCTCCTCGGCCACCCGCTCGGCGGCGACGGGGACCCGGCGCACGTGCCGGTGGAGGCGACCGTGGAACTCCTCGAGCGCTCGCTGGCCTGGGAGTCGGCCTCCGGGATCGTACGGTCCGGGCTGGCCGACCACTGGGACGACGACGGCTGGCGCTTCCTGCACTACACCGGCGCACACGACACCGGCGCACGTGACGCACGGCCGGTGTCCGTGCTGTTCGCCCTGGACGCGCGGGCCACGGTCGACGGCACGCCGGTGCCGGCGGTGCGGGTCACGGTCGTCGACGAGGCGACCGGGCGGCCGGTGGCGGGCGCCCTGCCGGACCTCAGCGGGCGCAGGCCGCTGCCGCTGTCCGGCTGACGGACGCGGTGCGGCGGGCGGCGCTTCCGTCGAGGCGTCGCCCGCCGCCCGCTTCCGCTCGCGTGGGCGGCCCCGGGCCGGACGGGGCGCCGCATTCCCAGACACCCTGGGGCGGCGGTGTGCCGGCGACCCCGCCGTTCCGTTCAGGCCGCCGACACGCGGCGTGCGAGTTGCGGGTAGTCGACGACGAAGCCGTCCCGGTCGAACGTCACGTCGCTGCGGAAGGTGCCGGACGCGAACCGCACCCGCGACCGCCCCGGCCACTCCCCCAGGTGCGTGTAGTGCTGCCGCGACGCCCGCACGACCAGATCCGGCACCGAGATCCAGGCCATCACCAGCGACCGGTCCCCAGGCCGTTCGTGCAGCCGGTGGCGCAGCACCGGCATGGTGTTGGTCAGCGGACACAGCCCCAGATCGCAGTCCAGCGCCTCGCCGAGCCCGGACAGCGGCTCGCCGTCGGCGCTCCACACCCCGTCCTCGTCACGGGTCAGCTCCAGGCGCCGCACCGCGTGTTCGGCCTCCACGGTGACGCGCATCGTACGGGTCACCCACTCCGGGCCGGTCTCCAGCTCGTAGGTGAGCCAGTACGGGTCGGGGCGCAGGCCGAAGGCACGCCCGTGGGCACGCAGGGCGCTGCCGGAGGTCTCCACCCAGGCGGTCTCCCAGCCGGTGGCGTCGCCGGCCGGGACCTCCCACGTCAGCACGTGTCGCCGGGTCGTCATGCGCGCTACCTCCGTCGGAAGGGCGGGCGGCGGGCGGGCGGCCGTCGCGCGTGCAGCGTATCCGGCCCGCCCGGCCACCGCCCGGCCGCCGACCGCTCGCCCCGTCCGCCGGGGCGAGCGGTCGGCGGGCGGGTGCGGACCGCCCGGACCGGATGTGTCAGTAGACCTCCACGCCGTACCGCTGGAGCGGTTCGTTCACCGGCTGGAAGAAGGTCGTCGCGCTGCCGCCGGAGCAGTCGCCGCTGCCGCCCGAGGTCAGGCCGAGCGCCGTGGTCCCGTCGTACAGCGGCCCGCCGCTGTCACCCGGCTCGGCGCACACGGTCGTACGGATCAGGCCGCGCACGACGTCGCCGTTGCCGTAGTTGACGGTGGCGTCGAGGGCGGTGACCTGGCCGCTGTGGGTGCCGGTCGTGCTGCCGCGGCGCTCGACCTGCAGGCCGACCGTCGCCGTGCCGGCCCGGTCGATCTCCTGGGAGCCGGCCGTGCCGGGCGGCTCGGTGGCCGAGTCGTCGTACCGGACGATGCCGTAGTCGTCGCCCGGGAAGCTGGAGCCGGTCGTGCGGCCGAGCACGTTCCCGGAGCCGTCCTCCCACTGCGTGGCCGACTCGGTGCAGTGGCCGGCGGTGAGGAAGTAGTACTCGCTGCCCTTCCGCACGTTGAAGCCCAGCGAGCAGCGCGCCCGTCCGGAGTGGACGGCGTCACCGCCGGAGGCGTACGGCCGGAACTCTCCCTCGGTGCGCTCGACCCGCATCGAGTCGCTCATCGGCGCGCCGACGGCGTCCTTGAGCGAGGCGATCTCCTTGTCGGACACCGTGCGGTCCGCGGTGACCACCAGCGTGCCGGCCCGGTCGTCGACGTGCCAGGCCGTGCCGGCGACGTCCGCCTGCAGGATCGCCTCGCTCGCACGGGCGAACTCGGCGACGGTCGGCGGTGTGGGGGCGTCCGCGCTCGCCGCGGCCGGCAGCGCCAGCGCTGCGGTCACCGCGAGGGCGGAGCCGCGCGCCAGCAGGCGGCGCTTCCCGGATGCGGCGGTGTGGGGGGTGCGCTTGATCACGTTTCCTCCATCAGGAGAGTGGCGTCTGAGGTCCGCCCTCACGGGGTGTGAGCGCGGCCCCGGCAAAGCCCTGGAAGAAGTGCCCCCTTCAACCGTTCCGTCCCCCCGACACGCCGGAGAACGCCCCGGCGCCACGCCGGTCCACCCGACCGGCCCGCCCCGGCTTGCCCCGCCCCCGTACGCCGGGAACAGCCTCGGCACGCCGGGGGTTCAGCAGGCATGTCTGTCATTCACAGGACCACGATGACGCCCACGAAGCTCGAGCTCGTCGCCGCGTGGCTGCCCGGCCGCCCCTGGTACGCCGGCGCCGGGAGCGGCCGGCAGCCGGAACTCGCCAAGGCGGGCGGCTTCCGGCTCGACGACCCGGCCGGCGAGGTGGGCATCGAGTTCATGGTGGTCACGGACGCCTCCGGTGAGCGGCCCGTGGCGTACCACCTTCCGCTGAGCTACCGCGGTGCGCCGCTCGACGGCGCCGAGCACGCCCTGCTGGGCACCTCCGAACACGGCGTGCTGGGGCGACGCTGGATCTACGACGGCGTCCACGACCCGGTACTGGTCGCCCAGGTGCTGGCCCTCCTCCGGGGCCGCGCCGAGCCGCAGGCTCAGAGCGAGTCCGGCACTCCGGACCCCGCCGTCACCGTGCACGGGCCGGCGGACGGTCTGCCGGCCGGGCTGGAGGCGACGGGTGTCGCCGAGCGTCCGCCGCACGGCACCGGCGTGGTCCTGCGCACCGGCACCGAGGACGCGCAGGAGCAGCCGCGCCGCACGCTGACCGTGGCCCGCGTCCTGCCCGCCGGCGAACCCGCCGCCGACCCGGCCGGCACCCTCGCCCGTGTCTCCGCCCCCTGGCACCGTCCGGACGGCACCGAAGCCCGCAGCACGTTGCTGCGGTTGGACGAAGACCCCGCGTGAACGACGGCGCCTGAACGACACCGCGTGAACGAGGCCGGCCGCCGCCGGGAGGGCCGGTCGGCGGCCGGGCAGGCGGCCGGCCCGGGGAACCGCGCCGCGATCCGTGCCCGGTTCACGCCTCCTTGTAGACGATCCACACCTGGCCGCGGTCGAACCGCATCCGCTCGCCGTCCGGGCGGACGAACGCGGTGCCCGACGTCGCGTCGGGGCGCTGCCACGTCGTCTCGTAAGCCCGGCCGCCGCGCAGGACGGTGGCACTCCCCTCCCCCACGGTCTCGATGTACGGCGTGGCGGGGTTGACGTCCGAGGGCCGCATCTCGACCTCCTGTATCACCACGGTGCGGCCGCCGAGGCGACCGCCGTCCGCGGTCTCGGCTGGTGCGCCGTCGAAGGAGGCGAGCCACCTCTCCTCCTCCGCGGACCAGGTGAAGTCCGCACGGAAGGCGGGGTATTCGACACCGGCGGTCGTGGTGGGCTCGCCGTCCTCCGGCGCGTCGTCGGCGAACCGGAAGCCGATGTCGTCGCTCAGACTCGCGTCCGGCGCCTCCGCGAGGACGTCGGCAGGACGCACGTAGAGGTTGTGCGGCGCCTCGCCCTCCGCATCGCGGTAGTACGCGGCGGGGAAGGTGTCGTGCGACAGCGCGTACAGCGGCGAGTTGCGGATGACCTCTTCGACGCCCTCCGCCGCGCCGGAGTAGGCGAGGGCCGGGCGATCGAACATGCGGAGCTGCTCGACGTTGTAGTCGCGGGCGCTGCGCACCGGCCCGACCGCGTCGGGCACGTCGCTCGCGTACACGCCGATGAGACGGCCCAGCCCGCCCTCGACCTGTTCGACGACGACGATGTCCGCGCGGTCCAGGCCGGTGTGCGGCCGGGCGCCGCGGTGGTTGTCGACCTTCACGGCGAGCACGGGCGCCGGTTCGGCCGGCAGTCCGGTGAAGGGCGAGGTGGCAGCGGCGGCGGGGCGTGCGCGGTCGGAGTCCGCGGCGGGACCCGGTGCGGAGTGCGCGGTCGCGCCGAACGTGAGGGCTCCGGCCGCCAGCGCGGCGGTGAGCAGCCGGCCGGCGTACCGGGGGCGGCGAAGCGGGGTGATGCCAGGCATGTGGGGGACGCCTGCCTTCCGTCGGAGGCTTGACTGGACAGCGTCAACATCACCCGGCTTCCGTCGCCACCGTCAACAGGTCCGGCACCGTTCCGCCCCGAATCCTCACGTGTCGTTTCGCGTCCTCCGGCTGCGGGCGTGATGCCCTCTCCGGCATGGAACAGCGCATCAGCCTGCTCACCCTCGGCGTCGAGGACCTGCCGCGCGCCCGCGCCTTCTACGAGGCACTGGGATGGCGTGGCCAGGAGATCGAGGAGACCGTCTTCTTCCAGGCCGGGGGCATCGCCCTGGTGCTGTGGGGACGCGACAAGCTGGCCGAGGACTGCGGCGTCACCGACGACGGCTCTCGCTTCGGCGGTGTCGCCGTGGCGCACAACGTCCGCTCCAGCGCCGAGGTCGACGGGCTGGTCGCCGCGGCAGGACAGGCCGGGGCCACCGTCACCCGGCAGCCTGCGGCGACCGCGTACGGCGGATATGCCGGGGTCTTCCGCGACCCGGACGGGCACGTCTGGGAGATCGCCCACAACCCCGGGTTCGCCCTCGGGGACGACGGGTCGCTCGTGCTGCCGGACTTCGGCGGGACCTGACCGGCGCCGGGAGGCGGCCCGGCGTCCGGGCCCTGGCAGCGACCGAGCACGCGCCCTCCGCCCCCTGGCTCTCGCCCCGGCCCTCAGCCGGACTGGGCGTCATCAGCCGCCGACCCCACCAGCCCAGCCGGTCGTTCGTTGTCCCTACCTCTTGGCGGGTTAGTAGAGCTCCTTGACACCAAGCGTGTGGATTCGATTCCGGGCGACCGGTCGTCAGCCCGCTTCGACGGCGTCTGACTGCGGGTGCCCGTGGCGGCGTTCGTGGGCGCAGAAGGGACACAGGCCGGGAGTGTGGCTGCGATGGGCGCGGTCGCACTCGGGGCAGTTCCGCAAGGGGGCGACGGGAACGGACGGTGGTGGCGGTTCCGGGGAGGGCGCGGGGCGGAGTTCGGCCAGGCGCCAGGCCAGGATGGCTGCGGGGCGGGAGCGGAAGCTCGCCGGCAGGTCGGCGGTGAGGGTGCCGGTGATGCGCGCGGGACGGACGCCCGAGGCGAGCCAGGCGTCGACACCGGGCGCGAGACGGTCGATCTCACGGCGGGACAGGGTGAGCCGCGGGTCCACGGCCCCCAGTTCGGCGAGGATCGTGCGCGCCTGCCGGCTCGCGGGGGCGAACGGCTCGGGGTCCGGCTGGGCCGGTGTCTGGGCACGCGGTTCGGGCTGAGCCATGTGTTCAACCGACGGGGCAGGTGCGGGCGGCGGGTCCGTCCGCTCGCCGGGTTCGGCCTGCGAGGCGGTGGAGGCCGCAGGCCGGGGTTCCGGCTGCTCCGTGCGTGGGGAGGGCAACGACGTTGCCGTTTCCACGCACGACGGCTTGGGCTGCGTCGCTTCCGCAGCGCCGTCAGGGTCGGCGAGTTCGGGAAGGGCGTAGATCAGGGTTCGGGTGCGGAGGCGGCCGTCGGAGCCGCGGAAGAGGCGGCGTTCCAGCCAGCCGTCAGCCTCCAACTCGCGCAGCGCGCGGCTGATGACGGTCTCGCCCTCGGTGAAGTGCTTCTGCAGAGCCGCGATGGTCACCGGGGTGCCGTCGGGCATCGAGTTGATGTAGAGGGCGACGCCCACCGTGACGGCGCTGCCCGGTCGCCTGGCGAGCCGATTCGCGAGGATGGTGAAATTCCCGGCCAGACGCGTCCGGACATGGATCGCGCCGGACGTGGGCATGGGCGCGTTAAGCTGCGTGATAGCCATCGGGAAGGGCCTAACTTCCTTGGTGGTGAGGCCCTCGCGTCCGGGACTGCAATCCTGGCCGGGGGCCGTACTCATGTGCTTGTCGTGGCCGACAGTACCCCCTTTCCACCACCCTGCGTACAGAAGTCACCCTTGTGAGTGACCTTTCCGGGGAGGGTGGGTGGAGGGACGTTCTTGCTCCTGAGTCCTTGAGGGATCTCCGGGCTCACCGGGCCCCGGTTCTCCGGGTCCCGTCCTCCCCCACCGGGCCCCGGAAATCCAGGTGTCGGCCCGACCTGGGGGCTCACCGAACGACCGTCACAGCGAGGACGTCGCCGAGCCCGAGCCCGGGATCACCAACCCGAGCTTCCGCGCCGGCCGTCGCGCCTACCGGCTCGGGGACCAGCGGCATCAGCAACAGCCCGCCCATGGCTGGTAATCACCCCATGCCACCCGTGTGCGGCAGTCGGTAGCCTGGCCGGGGTGAGACCGGCGACCGGTGCGAGAAAGAACGCGGAGCGGCGTGACGTGCGAGGGCACTACGAGGAGCTCGCTGCCGAGTACGACGAGCACTGGGTGTACGGGCCGGACTACGTGCCCTGGATGTCGGCACGCATCGCTGAATCCCTGGGCCTGTCGTCGACCGACCGCATCGCCGACATCGGGTGCGGGACGGGCCTCTTCGCCCGTGAGGTCGAGCAGCTGATCCACCCCGAGCAACCCCCTCGTGTGCGCCGACCCCTCCGAGCCGATGCTGCGCCAGGTAGGCACCGACCCGGCGTCCCGGCTCGCGCCCCTCACCGCATCGGCCGAGGACATCGCCTCCGGCCGCGTCCAGCTTCCCTACCAGCAACTTGACGCGATGTGGCTCAAGGAAACGGTGCACCACATCGCCGAGCCCGCCCCCACCCTGACAGGGCTGGCCGAACTACTTGCTCCCGGCGGCCGAATGCTGGTCGCCATGCTGCCCGCCACCATCGAGTATCCACTCTTCCGCGCCGCCCTGGACCGGTTCGAGGAACTGCAGCCGGACCCGGACCACGTCACGGGCCATCTTCGGGCAGCCGGCCTCGACGCCCGCTTGTTCCACGTCGAGCACGAGCTGCGACTCGACCGCGAGAAGTACATCGCCATGGTGCGGGCGAGGTACATGTCGCTGCTCTCGACCTTCAGTGACAGCGAGATCGAAGCGGGCATCGAGGAGATGCGTGCCGCGCATCCGAAGCCTGTGCTCGTCTTCCCGGACCGGTTCGCTTTCGTCCTGGGCGTGAAGGCAGGGGGCCGGCAGTGAGCAGCAAAGAGCAGGTGTCAGTGCGCATCGCGGGTCGTGGCCTCGGACCCACTCGGTGCCGGAGACCTCATGCCCGTGCTCTCACTCTTCGTGCCCGCCTCGATGGAAGCGTGGCGGCACTGCTGAAGCGCCTCTCGTTCAGAGTCCGGGATGGTCATCGACTCGGCAAGCACGGCTGCCAGCCCGTCCACATGAGTGTGGTCGATGTCGGCGCGGAAGAGCCACCGGATGCTTTCGTCGCGCGTGATGAGGTCGATGGCCGGACGCGTGCTGCTGTCCTTCGCGGTCGCTGCTCGGACGTACCGCACGTGGTCGATCGGGATGTCCTGCCGGATCTCGCCTCGTTCGAGAAAGGCATACGTCTTGGCCGTGATGACACGGCGATCCGTGACGGCGACCATCGATGTTGCCGCAGTCTTGTCCCGCGCTGCCACGAACATCTCCTTCGCTCCGCTGAGGATCGCAGAGATCGGACCGACGGCGTCGAGCTGGTCGGGGAAGCCGAGGACACGTAGTTCCTCGCCGTCCTCGAGAAACCATCGCAGAATACGGAGGTACGGCTCGAGGTCCAGCGATTCGGGTGCGCAGCGGACATCCGGAGCTGCCAGCGGTGGGGCCGGCGGACGGAGGGCATCGGCAAGAGGCTCGATCGCGTCCAGAAGGCGAGCCGAGGTGTGGCGGGCCGCCTTCGACTCCTTCCGCTTCCCCGGCAGTGACAGCGTGTCGCGCCCGGGGAGCGCGGCGATGATCCGCAGTTCCCGCGTCAACGCGTCGACGAGGGTCGTCGCCTCGGCGAGAGTGGAGTCGAACTCCACGCGGGTGTCGCGCGCGATGACCTCGGCGTACTGCGCCTCGGCGGCGTCTTCGCGTCCGGCAGCTCTCGCCCTGGCGGCGCGGAGCGCGTGATACCCGGTCCATGCCTTGAGAGAGGACAGGAGTGCATGGGCGTCGAAGGCGATCGCCTCGGCAGTCGTCTGCAGATACTCACGGTGGTTGCCTGCGCCGGACCGACCGATCTGACTGACATGCTCGCGGACGTTTCCCTGGTAGAGCTCGAGTTGCTTCTGCAGCAGCGCTCCATTGCCCGCGACGTCCTCCCACAAGGACATCGGGACCGCTTCGATCTCTCGAGCCTGGTCGACCGCGCGATCGATGGTGGCGACGAGCCCCGTCAGTTCGGCCCACTGATCCTTGCGGATGGCGGTGAGGACCTGACTCGTCACCGCGAGGTTGGTCCTGACGAGGCCCGAGACCTCACTCAGCATCATCTGAAGGGCGACCATGGCCAGCGCCGGCCCGATCGAGGCCGCGGTCTGCGCCTTGCTCACCGCCTGCACCGGGTAGAAACGGGCCTGGTGCAGGATGCGGCCAGGAACCATCACTGCTCCGAGGTTCCCGCCGTCCTTGGCGGCGAGCGTCGCGCCGCTCCTCAGCAGGGCCTGTGCCGTGTCGCCGAGCCTGTAGAGCCCTTGCACGCCGGCGAAGGCGTTTCCCAAGTTGCCCGCCGCGGTCGCCGCGTTCCCGATCGAGGCGAGGATCGCTGAGATCTGCTTGCGGTCGGCGGCCGGCACGATCCCGAAGTCGATCAGATCCGGCTTCAGCTCCGGCGGGATCTCACCTGTGACGAGAGCGACCCCGGGGAGCACCTCCACGAGGACCGTCGACGCCGTCGTCGAGTCGGTCTCCGGGTGGGGTGTCTGATCGTCGATGACATGGGAGTCGGCGGGATGGCTCCGGCCGTTCTCCTCAGGCTCGGCGATCTTCGTCGAGTCCGAAGAATCCTCCATGCGATCTCCTCCCCACGAAGCACGCGACGGTCAGGCGGCGTCGGCGTGCACCGCCGAAGTCTATGACCCGGCTGCCTGGTTGGGCGTCACTACGGGAGCAGATGGGCCCAGGGCATGGAGGCACACCTGCGCATCCAGGGAACCGCAGCCGGTCACGACTCATGTCGTCCCGGGGAGGGAAGCGCCGGCTTTCGCGATGAGGCGGCAGACGAGCCGTGCTGTACGCCGGGTCCTGTCTCGGGCGGACCTCGCGGTCCGCCCGGAGGCGGTCATCCATCTAGGGCCGCCGTCACCGACGACCTCCAGCGGTCTACCCGCGGACTCGGGCGGGCAGCCCTCGAACATCCGCGCAGCGCCGCGTCCACGTTTCCACGTGGGAGGCGGCACCTCTTGACCTTGCTCCGGGTGGGGTTTACCGAGCCGGCCGGGTCACCCCGGCCGCTGGTGGTCTCTTACACCACCGTTTCACCCTTACCGGGTGCCTCGTGGCCCCGGCGGTCTGTTTTCTGTGGCACTGTCCCGTGGGTCGCCCCAGGTAGGCGTTACCTACCACCCTGCCCTGTGGAGCCCGGACGTTCCTCGGCGGAGCCCGAAGGCCCCGACGCGACCGCCCGCACGACTCGTCTGCCGTACGGCCATGGTACCCGTGTGGTCAGGTCAGTCCGGACGTGTCCAGGTCGAAAGAAAGGGGTGCGGGTAGAGGGACGGGCTTGCCGAAGGGATACGTCAGAGCTTCGCGATAGTCCCCGCCCTCCGGCTCGGCATGCAGAGTGACCTGGCTCCGCTCCCGATCGACCAACAGGTAGAGCGGAATGGCGCCTTGGGCGTAGCAACGACGTTTGGCAGCTCTGTCACGGTCAGCACGCTTCGTCGTGACCTCCGCCACCATGACGAGGAGGTGCACCGGCATCCAGGGCTCGTCGCTGGGAAAGACGTCGTCCTCGCTCAGCGCCCATGTGCCGTCAGGGATCAATTTGTGCACCGGCCCGGTGGGCGGAACGATCTCGATGCCCCGGTGTCCGGAGAAGTCCAGGTCGGCGGCCGCCAGCCGCAGGGTCTGCTTCACGATCCGGTTGATGCAACTCTCGTGGTGGCCGTTCGGCGGCGGCGTCACGACAATCTCCCCCTCGATCAGTTCGGCCCGGAAGCCGTCGGGAACGCCCAGGGCGAGGAAGCCTTCCTGCAAGATCTCTTCTTGCGAAAGCGGCTCGTGTGTCATGACGGCCATGTCACACCCTTTCCTTGGTCGCGACCATGATCGAGGCGCCGAGGGGAACGACGCTCAGGAAATCGACCTTGCTCACTCGATCGTGGCACACCTGCGCCTCTCCCACACGGAGGGCGTGCGTACGCGCCGCGTAGGCTGCGGGCGGGACGCGACGTCGGGCGAGGAAGCCGGGAGGAACGACACGTGCTGGTGCTGCTGCCGCCGTCGGAGGGGAAGGCCACCGTGAGCCGGGGGGCCGCCCTCGCTCCGGGCGGGCTGTCGCTGCCGGGCCTGACGGCCGCGCGGGAGGCGGTGCTCGACGAGCTGGTCGAGCTCTGCTCCGGCGACGAGGAGAAGGCCCGCGAGGTGCTGGGCCTCAGCGAAGGGCTGCGCGGCGAGGTCGCGAAGAACGCGGGTCTGCGTACCGCGCCCACCCGCCCGGCCGGGGAGATCTACACCGGCGTGCTGTACGACGCCCTCGGCCTGGCGTCCCTGAGCCCGGCGGCCAAACGGCGCGCCTCCCGTTCGCTGCTGGTCTTCTCCGCCCTGTGGGGTGCGGTCGGGGTCAAGGACCGCATTCCGGCGTACCGCTGCTCGGGCGGCGTGAAGCTGCCCGGCCTGGGCCCGCTCGCCGCGCACTGGCGCGGCCCGCTCGCCGAGGCGCTGCCGGAGGCGGCCGGGGACGGGCTGGTGCTGGACCTGCGATCCTCCGCCTACGCCGCGATGTGGAAGCCGAAGGGGGCTCTCGCGGAGCGCACGGCCACCGTCCGCGTGCTGCACTCCACCCTCGTGGACGGCCGGGAGAAGCGGACCGTCGTGTCGCACTTCAACAAGGCGACGAAGGGCCGCATCGTCCGCGCCCTGCTGGAGTCCGGCGCGGCGCCGCGCACACCCGCCGAACTGGCCGCCACGCTGCGGGAACTGGGCCATACGGTGGAGGCCGACGCACCGGCCGGGCCGGGCCGGCCCCGGCAGCTCGACGTGATCGTCACCGAGATCTGAGACGTGACCGGGGACGCACACCCTCCGGCATGGCACTTCACCCTGCCCTGGGCCGAACTGGACGTCTTCGCCCGGGACCCCGTGCCGCCCGTGCTGCGTCCCGCCGCCGATCTCGCCGCACGGCTCGAGGACCGCTTCCGCCCGGCGCTGCTCCGCTTCGCCCGCGGCGGCGAGGGCGCCTACGTCGCAGTGTGGCCGCCGGACCGGCCGGGCCCTCCGCAGGACGTCCCGCACCCGGACGATCTGCGGGGCGTCGCCCTCGGCCAGGCGGGCACGCTGTCGTGCCGGGTCTGCTCCGCCCGCGTTCCGGCGCTGTATCCCGAGGCGGGGCTGCCGCTGTTCGGTCCCCATCTCGCCGCGCACCGGCTGATCGGCGGCTGCCCGCAGTGCGGCAGCGGCTTCGCCACGTCGCGCGTCCAGGCCCTCGCCGTGCTGCCCCCGCGCTGACGCAGCGGTGGCGCAGTGGTGGCGCAGTGGTGAGGGCGAGGCCACCGGGGCAGGTCTGCGACCATGGCCGGCATGACCACCACACCGCCCGCAGCGCCGTCACCCGTGCTGGACCTCGCCCCCGTCCTCCCGGTCGTCGTCCTGGAGGACGCCGTCGACGCGGTGCCGGTGGCCCGGGCGCTGGTCGAGGGCGGCCTGCCCGCGATCGAGGTCACCCTCCGCACGCGGGCCGCGCCCGAGGTGATCGCCCGCATCGCGGCGGAGGTCCCGGAGGCGGTGGTGGGCGCGGGCACCGTGCTGTCCCCCGCTCACGTCCGCGCCGCCGTCGACGCCGGGGCGCGTTTCCTGGTCAGCCCCGGCTGCACGGACCTGCTGCTGCGCTCGCTGCGCGAGTCCGCGCTGCCGTTCCTGCCGGGGGCGTCCACCGCGTCCGAAGTGCTCGCGCTGCTCGAACAGGGCGTCACCGACATGAAGTTCTTCCCCGCCGAGGCGGCAGGCGGCGCGCCGTACCTGCGGGCCCTCTCCTCGCCTCTTCCCCGCGCCCGTTTCTGCCCCACGGGCGGCATCTCCGCGTCCACCGCGGCGGACTACCTGGCCCTGCCCAACGTCGCCTGCGTCGGCGGCTCCTGGATGCTTCCCGACGACGCCCTCGCCGCCCGCGACTGGTCCCGCGTCACCCGGCTCGCCCGCGAGGCGGCCACCCTCCACATCCCGGGCTGAAGCGCGTCGTTCAGGACGTTCCCGCCGGGCAGGCGACGCCGGTTCCGCCGAAGCCGCAGTAGCCGAGGGGGTTGTGGTGGAGGTACTGCTGGTGGCGGGTCTCCCCCGGGTAGAAGGGGAAGGCTTCGGCGGACTGGATCTCCGTGGTGATGCCGCCGTGACCGGCGTCCGAAAGGGCCCGCTGGTACGCCACCCGGCTCGCCTCCGCCGCCTCCTCCTGCTGCGGCGCGTGCACGAAGAGCGCCGAACGGCAGTGCGTGCCGATGTCGTTGCCCTGCCGCATGCCCTGCGTGGGGTCGTGGCCCTCCCAGAAGACCCGGAGCAGCTGCGCGTACGTCACCCGCCGGGGGTCGAAGACCACACGGACCGTCTCCGCGTGGCCGGTGCGCCCGGAGGCGACCTCGTCGGAGACGGGGTGCGGGGTGCGGCCGCCCTGGAAGCCGACGAGGGTCGTCCACACCCCGGGCGTACGCCAGAACCGGCGCTCGGCGCCCCAGAAACAGCCGAGGGCGAAGTCCGCGATCTCGGTGCCCTCCGGGTACGGGCCGAGCAGCGGGGTGCCGAGTTCGGCGTGCTTCTCCGGCAGCGGGAAGGCCCGCTCGGCCCGCCCGGGCAGCGCCTCCTCGGGCGTCGGCAAGCGGTGGACGAAGGTGTCGGACATCGGCGGGGACCTCGTGAGACGGGGAGGACGGACGGGGCGTGGTGTGCTCCGTACGGCATACCCGCACCCCCGCCGCACGATGCGAAGCGGCGGGGCCGGGGTCAGCGGAGGTGGGAGGTGTCGTTGAGGAGGCGGAGGGAGGCGTTGCCGTCGGCGTAGTAGGCGACGGCGGTGAGGGAGGCCGCGGCGAGTTCCATGCGGAACAGCGACTCCGGGGGTGCGCCCAGCGCCAGGCGGGCCAGGGTCTTGACCGGGGTGACGTGGGTGACGAGGAGGACCGTCTTCCCCGGATAGCGGGCGAGGAGCTTGTCGCGGGCCACGGCGACACGCCGGGCGACGGTGGCGAAGCTCTCGCCGCCGCCGGTGGGTTCGGCGTCCGGGGAGGCGAGCCACTTCTCCAGGTCGTGCGGGTGGCGGGTGCGCACCTCGGAGAAGGTCAGGCCCTCCCAGTCGCCGAAGTCCGTCTCGCGGAGGCCGTCTTCGACACGGACGTCGCGTCCGAGGCGGGCGGCGACGACGTCGGCGGTCTCGCGGCAGCGGCGCAGCGGCGAGGTGACGACGGCCTGCACGGTGCCGCGGGCGGCCAGCGCGGCGGCGGCCGCCTCGGCCTGCCGTCGGCCGGTGCCGGAGAGTCCGGGGTCGCTGCCGCCGGAGCCCGAGAAGCGCTTCTGCGGGGTCAGTTCGGTCTCGCCGTGCCGGAGGAGCACGAAGGTGGTGGGCGGGCCGAGGTCCGGGCCCCAGCCGGGGGGTGGGGCGGCGGGCGCGGACGGGCGTGCTTCCGGGGCGGCTTCGGCGTCCACGGCCGTGGCGGGGGCGGTGTCCGCTGCCGTGGCGGGGGCGGTCGCCTCTGCCGCACGGGTGGCGGTGCGGTCGGCGCGGGTGTCGAGGTCGGCGCGGGTGTCGAGGTCGGCGGTCGAGCCTGAGGGCGACCACTGCTGCCCGCGCTTGCCGGCGTCCATCGCCTCGTTGGCGAGCCGGTCGGCGTGCTTGTTCTCGGCGCGCGGGATCCACTCGTAGGAGACGGCACCGGGCGGGTAGACGTCGCGCGCCTCGCCCGCCAGGGCGCGCATGTCGGCGTGCTTGATCTTCCAGCGGCCGGACATCTGCTCCACGACCAGCTTGGAGTCCATCCGCACGCGCACCGCCGCCGACGGGTCCAGCTCGCGGGCCGCGCGCAGCCCGGCCACCAGGCCGCGGTACTCGGCGACGTTGTTGGTGGCGCGGCCGATGAACTCGGCGGCCTCGCGCAGCGTTTCGCCGGTGGCGGCGTCACGGACCACGGCGCCGTACCCGGCCGGGCCGGGGTTGCCGCGCGAGCCGCCGTCCGCCTCGACGACGAACGTGCGACCGCTGTGGCCGGGGGCCATCAGAGACCGGACTCGGGCGTGCGGACGAGGATGCGGCGGCAGTTCTCGCACCGCACGACGGCGTCCTCGGCGGCGGCCCGCACCTCGTTGAGTTCGGTGATGTTGAGCTCCAGGCGGCATCCCTCGCAGCGCCGCTGGTAGAGCTTGGCGGCGCCGACGCCGCCCTGCTGCTCGCGGATCTTCTCGTACAGCTTCATCAGGTCGGCGGGCACGGACCCGGCGACGACCTCGCGCTCCTTGCGCACGGACGCGGTTTCGGCGTCGAGGTCCTGGACGGCGGCGTCGCGGCGGGAGGTGGCGTCGCCCGCCTTGGCCTCGACGGCGGCGACGCGGTCGGCGAGTTCGGCGGCGCGCTCCTGCGCGGACTCGCGGCGCTCCATGACCTCCAGGACGACGTCCTCGAGGTCGCCCTGACGCTTGGCGAGCGAGGCGATCTCGCTCTGCAGGCTCTCCAGGTCCTTCGGGTTGGTGACCATGCCGGAGTCGAGGCGCTGCTGGTCGCGTGCGGCGCGCCGGCGCACCTGGTCGACGTCCTGCTCGGCCTTCGTCTGCTCGCGGGCCGTGTCGCTCTCCTCGGTGCGGGCGGCGACGAGGAGGTCGCGGAGCTGGCTGAGGTCGGCCTCCAGGGTCTGGATCTCCTCGTGCTCGGGCAGTGCACGGCGCCGGTGCGCGAGCTGCGCGAGGCGCGTGTCGAGGTCCTGGACGTCGAGGAGTCGGATCTGGTCGGCGGGCGCGGCGTTCAGTTGGGGGCTCCAGTGTTCGTCGGTGCGACGGCGAACCCCGCCTGGGGGGCCGTCGCGGCGGTTGCGGAGGACGCCGCGTGGGCGGTCCAGGGGTCGGTGACCGTGCGGGAGACGTGCGTGCGCAGGCCCCAGCGGTTGCGGTCGGAGACGGCGTCGAGCTCGGCGGCGGCCTGCTCGCACCAGGGCCACTCGGTGGCGAAGTGGGCGGCGTCGACGAGGGCGAGCGGCGAGTGCTCACGGGCCTCGGACGCGGGGTGGTGGCGCAGGTCGGCGGTGAGGTAGGCGTCCACACCGGCGGCGCGCACCTGGTCGAAGAGGCTGTCGCCGGAGCCGCCGCACACCGCGACGGTGCGCACGGGGCGGTCGCGGTCGCCTGCGGCACGTACGCCCTGGGCGGTGGCGGGCAGCCGGGCCGCGGCCAGCGCGGCGAACTCGCGCAGCGGCAGCGGCGTCTCGAGTTCGCAGATGCGGCCGAGGCCGCGCCGTCCGGCGGGGTCCTCGGGGTCCGGCACCAGGGGGCGCAGTACGCGGAGGCCGAGAGCGCCCGCGAGAGCGTCGGAGACGCCGGGGTCGGCGCGGTCGGCGTTGGTGTGCGCGACGTGGAGCGCGACGCCGTTCCGGATCAGGGTGTGGACGACGCGGCCCTTGAAGGTGTCGGCGGCGACGGTGGTGGTGCCGCGCAGGTACAGGGGGTGGTGGGTGACGAGCAGCTCGGCGCCGAGCGCGACGGCCTCGTCGGCGATCTCCTGCACCGGGTCGACGGCGAAGAGGACCCGGGTCACCTCGGTGTCCGGGTCGCCGCAGACCGGGCCGACGGCGTCCCACTGCTCGGCGCGCTCACGGGGCCACAGTCCGTCGAGCGCGGCGATGACGTCGGAAAGTACGGGCACGGGTGAAAGGCTACCTTCCCCCTCCGGGCCTTCGCCCGGCCGCGTACCGGGGCCGTGGGCGGGGGCGTGCGCGGGGGCGAGCGCGGGGCGTGCGCGGCGGCGCTCGTGGGCGCGTGGACGGGCTCCGGGAGCGGGTGCTTGCACACCGCGCGCCCCGTTTCAGCAGAATCGGTTCACCTCCACCCTTATGCGTGAAGGCGCTCAACTCGCGTTGTTCGGCCGGAAGTGCGAGGCATAGCTTCGTCGCAGGAGGTGACCGAACCATGACTGCTTGTGCCGTGGAGGCGACCGCGGGAGACGGCGGTACGACCGGGCACACCGGCTTCGTGATCGCGGCCGACGGTGGCTACGGTGCGCGGCTCGCCCGGCGGTCCGGCGGGGACGGCGGCTCGTACCCGGAGCGCTGGACGCTGGACGGTCCGGAACCGTACGCCGTGGCCCTGCCCGGCACGGGGCCGGAGGAACCCGGCACCCAGCTGCTGCCCCTCGCCGACGGGCGGGTGCTCGTCGCCCGCCGCGAGACCGGCGCGCACCGGCTCGCCCTGCTCTACCCCAGCGGGCCCGCCACCGGCGAACTCACCCTGGGCACCGTCGACTCCGAGTGGCTCACGCTGCTCCCGCCCACGCCGGCCGGACACCTCGCGTACGGGCTGGTGGCCGGACCGGACGGGACGCAGGTCTGGCTGGTCGCGGGGGGCGGCGCGGACGGGCCCCGGCAGGTCGCCGAGGTGGACGGGCGGTGCTCCGGCGGGGTGTGGCTGGACCGCGAGGCACGGCTGCTCGCCCTGGACCGCACCGAGCCCGGCGGCGCCCGCACCAAGACGGTCGTCGTCGACCTGGGGTGCTCCGGCGCGGTGTCGCCGCTCCTCCAGATCACCGAGGAGAGCGACGACCGGCTGCTGCTGGCCGACCCGGACAGCGGTCTGCTCCTGCTGCGGTCCGACGCACCCGGCGAGGAACGCCTCGGCTGGGGCGTGCTGGGCAGCAGTCTCCCGGTGCGGTTCCCCGAGGCGCTGCGCCCCGACGGCGTGCGGCTCACCCCTTTCGCCGTGCAGCCCGGTCAGGTGCTGCTGCCGGAGAGCTGCGCGGTGGCCCTGCGAGTGGACGGGCCGAACGGCACGTGGGCGGGGGTGTGGCGGCCCGCGCAGCGGACGTTGCGGCACGTCGCCGCGCCGCACGGCTGGTTCGCCGGGAGCGGGGTGTGGACGGCGGACGGCGAGCTGCGCCCGCCCTTCACGACCCCCGGCACGGCGTGCGGGGTCGCCGCGGTCGCGGCCGGGCCGGTCCCGGTGCGGGCCCCTGCGGCGGACCGGCACTCCCCCGCCCCGCCCGCTCCCGCGGCGGCGCCCCGGCCCGTGCCGCTCCAGCAGGCGCCGATGGCGCGGGGATGACCCGGGAGGGGGCCGGGGACGTGCGGGGCAGGTCGTCGCCCCCGGCTCCGTGGACGGCAGGTGACGATCGCGCAACCACGGGGGCACGCCACGACCGGCGGGCGCATGACCGACGGGCGGACCGGGTAGCGGGGCTGACCGGGCGCGAGCCCGGACAGCGAACGCCAGAGCACGGAGCGCCATCCTCATGTCAGACGCCGCACGGGAGAAGCCCGCACACGCCGAACCGGCCGCCCGCTCCACCTCCCCGGGACACGGCAGACACCGGGGCCCGGCCGCCGAGGCGGAGGAGCCTCAGCCCACGGCGCCCGGCCCGGGCCGCCACCGCCGCACAGCCGGCGAAGGCTGACGCCTTCCCGGGTCCCGACCACCCGGGCACCGCCCTTCTCAGGCCCCGGCCCCCGCGTGCGCGGCTGGTCCACTCCCACCCGGGCCGAGGAGTTCGATGAGCGCGCCCAGCACCGGGGCGTCGTCCCGTTCGGCGGCGGTGACCTCCGCACGGAGAACGCCCGGCGCCGGGCGGCGGAAGGCGACCCGTAGGGTCTCGCCCGGATAGGCGACACCGGTGAAGCGGGCGGTGCAGCGCCGCACGCGGGTCACCTCGCCCGCGCACTCGGTGTCGACGGCGGCCTTCAGGACGACGCCGTAGCTGCACAGGCCGTGCAGGACGGGGCGCGCGAAGCCGGCGCGGCGGGCGAAGTGGGGATCGGCGTGCAGCGGGTTGCCGTCGCCGCTCAGGCGGTAGAGGAGTGCCTGGTCCTCGCGGAGCGGGCGTTCCACCACCAGGTCCGGGTCTCCTTCGGGCGCGGGCAGGCGGCCGGACGGGCCCCGGGCACCACCGAAACCTCCCTCACCGCGGACGAAGACCTGCGCCTCGCTGGTCCACAACGGGCCCTCCTTGTCCGCCGCTTCGGCCTGGACCACGAGGACCGCGGCCCTGCCTTTGTCGTGCACGGCGGTCAGCGTGGACGTCCGGACGACGTCGCCGCTCACCGGCAGGGGGCGGTGGAGCGTGAGGTCCTGGCCGCCGTGCAGCACGGCGGCCAGATCGACGTCCACACCGGGCGCGGAGACGGCATCCGCCCAGTCCATGGCGCCGCCGGCCACGGTGGCGAAGCCGGGCAGTACGTGCAGCCGGCTCTCCAGGGTGTAGCGGAGTTCGGCGGGGTCGGTGGCGGGGGTCCCGGCGCCGATGCCGAGGTGGTAGAGCCGCACGTCCCGGTCGTCCCAGGTCAGCCGGGTGCTGCGGGGGCCTGCGGACAGGGCGCGGGTGACGTCGATCGGCATGTCCGGCGGCTCCTTCGGCGGCGGGGCGGGCGGG
>NZ_JAVREQ010000008.1:0-234489 GCF_031845485.1 Streptomyces hazeniae | reverse complement strand
GGGCTCGTCGGCCGGCTCCGCTGCTCACGCCCCCGACCCACACCCCGACAGCACGCCGCGCCCACACCGAGCCCCAACACCCCCACCCCCCACCCCCGGCTCACAGAGCCTTCAGCTCCTCCGTCACCTCCGCCACCGACTTCTTCGCATCGCCGAACAGCATCGACGTCCGTTCCGCGTAGAACAGCGGATTGTCGACCCCCGCGAACCCGCTGCTCATCGACCGCTTCAGCACGATGACGTTGCGCGAGGCGTCCACGTTGAGGATCGGCATGCCGTGGATGGGACTCGTCGGGTCGGTGCGCGCCGCCGGGTTGGTGACGTCGTTGGCGCCGATGACGAGCGTCACGTCCGTGCGTGCGAACTCGTCGTTGATCTCGTCCATCTCCTTCAGCGCGTCGTACGACACGTCGGCCTCCGCCAGCAGCACGTTCATGTGCCCCGGCATCCGTCCGGCCACCGGGTGAATCGCGTACTTCACCTCGACCCCCTTCGTCGCCAGCAGGTCCGCCATGTCCTTCACCGCGTGCTGCGCCTGGGCGACGGCCATGCCGTAGCCGGGGACGACGATGACCTGCGCGGCGTACGCCATCTGGATCGCCGCGTCGGCCGCGGACGTGGACTTCACCGTCCGCTCCTCACCGTCGTCGCCACCCGCCCCGAGCGCGCCGCCGCCACCGCCGAACCCGCCCGCCACGATGGCCGGGATGGTGCGGTTCATCGCCACCGCCATCTGGTGGGTGAGGATCGATCCGGATGCACCGACGATCATGCCGGCGACGATCATCGCCGTGTTGTCCAGCGCCAGACCGGCCGCGGCCGCCGAAAGACCGGTCAGCGCGTTGAGCAGCGAGATGACCACGGGCATGTCGGCGCCGCCGATGGGCAGCACGACCAGTATCCCGAGCACGGCCGCGAGGACGAGGACCAGTCCGATCCACAGCTCCGACGCACCGCCGAGTCCGGCCATGACGGCGCATCCGACGGCCGCTGCCAGCAGCAGGCCGTTCACGACCTGTTGGGCGGGGCCCAGGCCGATCGGCCGTCCGGGCAGGATCTCCTGCAGCTTGCCGAACGCGACCAACGACCCCCAGAACGACACCGATCCGACGATCGCGGCGAACATGGAGGTCACCGCGACGTACCCGGCGGTGTCGGCGAAGGCGCCCGAGGTGCGGAACTCGGACCAGGCGATGAGCGCGACCGCGCCGCCGCCCACGCCGTTGAACAGCGCGACCATCTGCGGCATGGCGGTCATCTTCACCTGCCGGGCGGACGGCACCCCGAGCACGGTGCCGACGACCAGGCCGACGGCGACCAGCACCCAGTTGTGCTCGATGCGCAGCAGGGTGGCGACGAGCGCGACGAGCATGCCGAGCGCCGCGATCTGGTTGCCGCGCACGGCCGTACGGGGGCCGGTCAGGCCGGAGAGCCCGTAGATGAAGAGCCCGAACGCGACGATGTACAGGAAGTAGGTGAAGGTCTCCATCAGTCGCGCCCGCCTTTCTTCTCACCGTGCCCGGACTTGAACATGCTCAGCATCCGGTCGGTGACCAGGAATCCGCCGACGACGTTGATCATGCCGAAGGCGATGGCGACGGTGAGGACGACCGAGTCGACCACGGACGGGTTCTCCAGTTCACCGAGCACGATCAGGCCGCCGAGCAGCACGATGCCGTGGATGGCGTTGGTGCCCGACATCAGCGGCGTGTGCAGGGTGTTGGGCACCTTGGAGATGACCGCGAATCCGACGAACGCGGCCAGCACCAGGATCGCGATGTTGGCGAGCAGGCTTCCCGACTCCATCAGGACTCCCCCTTCGTGGCTTCCGTGGCGCCCTCGGACGCCTCGGAACGGGTGACGCACGACGTGGCGAGCACTTCGTCGGACCAGTCGGGCACCACGGCTCCGTTCTCGTCGAGCATCAGCTCCAGCAGCGCGGAGACGTTGCGCGCGTACAGCTCGGAGGAGTGCTCGGGCATGCGGGCAGGCAGGTTGAGGGGCGAGGCGACGGTGACGTCGTACCGTTCCACGACCTCCCCGGGCTCGGTGAGTTCGCAGTTCCCCCCTGCCTCCCCGGCGAGGTCGACGACCACGCTGCCGGGCCGCATGCCCTCCACCGCGCGGGCGGTGACGAGTCGCGGCGCCTTGCGGCCGGGCACCAGCGCGGTGGTGATCACCACGTCGAAGCCGGTGATCGCCTCCTCCAGCCGCTTGAGCTGCTCGGCGCGTTCGGTCTCGGACAGTTCGCGGGCGTAGCCGCCCTCGCCGGCCGCGTCGATGCCCAGGTCCAGCCACTGCGCGCCGAGCGACCGCACCTGGTCCGCGACCTCCGGCCGCACGTCGTAGCCGGTGGTGCGAGCACCGAGGCGTTTGGCCGTGGCCAGCGCCTGGAGGCCGGCGACGCCGACGCCGAGCACCAGGGCGGTGGCGGGCTTCACCGTGCCGGCCGCGGTCGTCAGCATGGGGAAGAACCGGGTGCAGTGGTCGGCGGCCAGCAGCACGGCCTTGTAGCCGGACACGTTCGCCTGCGAGGACAGCGCGTCCATCGACTGCGCCCGCGAGATGCGCGGTACGGCCTCCATCGCGAAGCCCGCCACGCCCGCGTCCCGCAGGGCTGTCACCGTCTCCGGGGAGGTCAGGGGCGCGAGGAATCCGATCAGCGTGCTCCCGCTGCCCAAACGGGCGGTCTCCTCCGCTGTCGGTGGTGCGACCTTCACCACCACGTCGCACGCCCACGGGTCGCCGACCCTCGCACCGGCGGCGGTGAAGTGCGTGTCGGGAATGAGCGCGCCGATCCCGGCGCCGCTTTCCACGACGATCTCCACGCCGGTGCGCCGCAGTTTCTCGATCACCTTCGGCACCAGGGCGACGCGCCGCTCGCCCTCTCCCCGCTCCCGGGGCACGCCCACGCTGGCCGCCCGTGCTCCCGGCGTGTTCTCCTCGCCGGCGCTCATGGGCACGTCCTCTCGATCGCCATCCCTACGCCTTCCGTGTCCGGATCCGATGCGAACCGTGCGAACTGTGCGAACAGACGGTCCATGCTCGCGCCTTTGTGACGTGAGGTGTAGGGGGCAACACGCCGGAAGAGCGGGCCGGGCCGCCGGTGCGCGAGCCGCGCACGACGTACCCAGCCCAGCGCAGGCTGTCGCGCAGGCCGCCTCGTCCGGGCGGACGACCGACGCCGCGGCCGTCTGCCGGACAGACGACCGCGGCGTCGGTTGTCGGTGTTGCTGCTGGTGATCGGACCGAAGGGGGCTCGGGCGTGGCAGGCGGTGACCGCGTCGTCGACAGGGGCCCGACCGCGTTCCGTCCCTGCGGAGCTTCAGCCGCCGGGCGAGAAGCGGAGGATTCCGGCGACCCCGCCCGCCAGCCCGGTCCCGTGCGGCACGAGGGCGAAGCCGGCGCCGGAGCGCGCGGCGGCCCCGAGAATCCGCGCCTCCTGCCCGGCGGCCGTGCCGGCTTCCGTGAACAACATGTCCAGCGCACCGGATTCGGCGGCCTCGAGCACCTTGTCGCTGCCCTGCACGGTGTTCCGGTGCCCCTCCGCCTCGTGGAACCGGGAGGCGTCGTCCCGCTGCTTCTGCTGGGCGTGCCTGGTGGCGATCTGCAGCAGTTCCTCGTCCAGGACGTGCCGCGCACGGGAGTCGGTCACTCCTCCCCGGTCGGTCTCCACGAGTGGGGCGGAAAGCGGGTCGGGCATCCGGCTGCGCAGCGTCGCGCGTCCCTGGACCTCGCCCGCGAGCACCACGAGGTCGGGCGAGGTGCGCCGCAGGGCGTCGGTCGCGGTGGTGTCGAAGTCGTCGGCGTCCTGGTTCACCACCGTGGCGGAACGGTGCCGGACGCGCCGGTGAGGTGCCGACCCCCCTTCCTGCGGCGGAGCGGAGTCCTCCGCCGCATCGCCCCCGGTGGCGACGGTCACCGCACTGAACCTGGCCTCCTGCTGGTCCGCCACGACGAGCAGTACCCGGACGGCGTCGGCGGTGTGGCGCACGTAGGAGCCCAGTTCGGGAAACGGACCCCAGTGCGCCTGGTCGCCCGCCCCCAGGGCGGCGTCCCAGGGCTGGTCGAGTGCGAGGCGGCCCTCGGCGGAGGCGACGAGTACCCGGCCGTCGGCCTGCTCCTCGCCGGCCTTGTCCTGGGACAGTGCCTCGTCGACGGAGCCGAGCGCCGCCTCCGAGGCGCCTTCCTTCGTGAGCCGTTCGCGGAGTTCGTGCCAGCGCAGCCGTACCTGGTCCGCCGCGTCCTCACCGGGAGAGCGTCCCTCCAGGTAGACGGTGGCGAAGGAGGCCTGCTCCGGCGTGTACAGGGAAGCGAGTCGGCTGAGTTGCATACGAATGTCTCCTTGGGTGGTGAGCCGCGTCGCGCGTACCGGCCTGTGGGGGGCCGTGGCGCACACGGCGCCGCCCCCGTCGCGGGGTACTGCCTGCGGAGCGCGGCGTGGAGGGGACGGCTCGCTGCCGACCGTGCGTCGGGCGGTTCACGGGGTGTGCCCCGCCGTCACGCGGCCTGTCGGTTGAAGAGCGGCGCGAAGTCGTCGGGCAGCTGGGTGACCAGGTGCCGCACCGCTCCGGGGGAGATCGCCTGCGGCAGGGTGGAGAGCACCGCGGTGGCGTCCCACTCGGCGGTCCGGGAGCGGGGCCCGACGATCCCGTCCACCCGGCGGTAGAACTCGTCCAGGTCGAACCGTTCGCCGCCCGCGCTCGTGCGCAGCGGTTCGTCGAGGGGCGGCGGGAGTTGCGCGGCCACGTCTCCCGCCTCGTCGGCGGTGACGCGGGCGGCGAGCACGGTCAGAACCGCCTCCGTCACCGTGCGGGCTTCCTTCTGGTCCTCGTACTGCCCGTGGTCGCGGACGTGCGCCAGGAACTCGTCGTCACGCAAGGAGAACTACCTCACTCGTGCGTCGTCGGCTGTGGGTGCTGGTCCGGCCGTCTCTGCGACGGCTGTGTGGCCGGGTATCCCACGAGCGCGGATCGCATGCACGCATCCGCCCGGACGGGGTGCGGAACGCCGGCGCCCCGGGCCGCGGCGGCCTGTCCGCGCGTGCGGCGCGGTGGGCGCTCGGGCGCCGGAGCGGGAGCCGGGGCCGGCCACCGGCCGTCGGGTCAGACCTCGCCGCCCCGCATGGCCCGCTGGAGACCCTGGTTGCCGCTGAGGAGGCCGCCGTCGACGGGCAGGGTGACGCCGGTGATCCAGGCCGCGTCGCGGGAGGCGAGGAAGGCGACGGCGGACGCGATGTCGTCCGGGACACCGACGCGCCCCAGTGGGTACTCGCGGGCGGCGCGTTCCAGCACGTCCTCCCGTCCTTCCCAGGCGGGGGTGTGGACGGTGCCCGGCGCGACCAGGTTGACGCGGACGCCGCGCGGGGCCGCGTCCCCGGCGAGGGTGCGGGTGAGGGAGCCGAGGCCGGCCTTCGCGGCGCTGTAGGCGTGGTTGCCGAAGTCGGCGATGCCGTTGACGGAGCCGATGCTCACGACGGCACCCCTGCCGTCCGCCGCGGCGAGGTGCGGCATCGCGGCACGCATGCAGCGGAACGCCCCGGTCAGGGAGACGTCCAGGTCGCGCAGCCAGGGCTCGTCGTCCTGGTCCTCGATGCGGGCGGGTTCCGGATGGCAGGAGTAGGCGTTGTTGACCAGTACGTCGAGCCGCCCGAACCGTTCGACGGTCGCGGCCACGGCGGCTTCGACCGACCGGCTGTCGGCGACGTCGCAGGCGACCGCCTCCGCGCCGTCGAGCGGGGCGGCCGCGCGCCGGGCGCGTTCTCCGTCCACGTCGGCGAGCATCACTCGCGCGCCCTCGTCCGTGAGTCGCCGTGCGACCGCCTGGCCGATGCCTCGTCCGGCGCCGGTGACCAGGGCCGCGTATCCCTCGAATCGTCGCATCGCCCGAGGTTAGCCGGGCCGTTCGTGCGGTGACGACCCCCACGGAGCCGTCTGGGCGCCGTCACCCCCGCAGGCAGGACTTCACCGCACGCAGCAGGGCCTGGGCGCGGGGGTCGGAGGTGACGGAGGGCTGCGTGCCGCGGGTCACGTAGGCGAAGGCGGTGCCGGACTCGGGGTCGGCCAGGGCCAGGGAGCCGCCGCGGCCGGGGTGGCCGAAGGAGCCGGTGCCGAGCATCGGCGAGGAGGGGCTGTGCAGCATGTAGCCGAGCCCGAAGCGGGTGCCGACGACGAGCACCCGGTCCGGGCCGTGCGACTCCTGGGAACGGGCCTGCGTCAGTGTGGCGGCGGTGAACAGGGAGCGGGCGGCGGGGTGTTCGTCCTCGGCCTCGACGTGGCCGATGAGTGCGGCGTAGAAGCGGGAGAGCGAGCGGGCGGTGGCGATGCCGCCGGAGGCGGCGAGTTCGGCGGCCCGGTAGGCGGGGTCGTTCTCGTCCGGCAGCGGGTCGATCGCGCCGAAGGCGCGCCGGGTGAGCGAGTCCGGGTCGCGGTAGGCGTCGAGGACGGTGTTCTTGGCCCGGACCCGCAGGCCCGCGGCGGCGGGCGGCGGGGGCGCCGTGACGTCCCTGAGCGTGGCGACGCGGTGCCGCTCGCCGTCGGGGAGGCCCATCCACAGGTCGAGGCCGAGCGGCCGGGCGATCTCCTCGGCGAACCAGCGGCCGATGGACCGGCCGGTCATCCGCATCACCAGTTCGCCGAGCAGCCAGCTGTAGGTCTGCGCGTGGTAGCCGTGCGCGGTGCCGGGCTCCCACACGGGGCGCTGGGCGGCGAGCGCGGCGGGGCCGCTGACGCCGTCGAGGGCCTCGGCGGGGGTGAGCGGCGTGTCCAGGACCGGCAGCCCCGCGCGGTGCGACAGCAGGTGCCGCACCAGGACGCCCTCCTTGCCGTGCGCCTTGAACTCCGGCCAGTAGGTGCCGACGGGGGCGTCCAGGTCCAGGCGTCCGCGCTGGTGCAGCAGGTGCAGCACGGTCGCGGCGACGCCCTTCGTGGCGGACCGTACGACGGTGGCGGTGCCGGCCTGCCACGGGTCGCCCGCGCCGTGAGCGGGCTGTGTCCCGGCGGTCGTCCCGTCGGTGGCCCGGGCGCCGCCCGCAGAATCGTTTCGGGTGCCGCCCCAGAGGTCCACGACCCGGCGTCCGTCCACGTGCACGGCCACCGCCGCACCCGGGTCGCCACGCTCGGTGAGGTTCCGTGCGAACGCCTCCCGGACCGGCTCGAATCCGTCCGCCACCGCGCCCTGGACGTCCACCACGGCTCCGTCTCGCTCCCGTAGGCCCTGTTCGTGCACGGCACGCGCCCGCGCGCCGCAGGTTCCATGGTGCACCGCGACACGCGCGCCCTGATCCCCAGGACCCCGTCCCCACCCCTTTGTCGGTAATGTCCGCACGCGGAGCGGTGTCGCGCGGCGCGCAGCGTGGTACCCGCCCGCTGGGACCGTAACCGGAGCGCCCCGCTGGAGGCGGCACATGGAACACCGGATCACCCTTCGGGTGGACGGCAGCGACAGGTCCGTGACGGTCGACGCGCGCACCACGCTGCTGGACGCGCTGCGCGAACGGCTGGGGGTGACCTCCCCCAAGAAGGGCTGCGACCACGGCCAGTGCGGCGCCTGCACCGTGCTGCTGGACGGGCGACGGCAGCTGAGCTGCCTGGCCTTCGCCGTCGCGCACGACGGCGACCGGGTGATCACCGCCGAGGGCGTGGGCGAGGCGCTCGGGGACGGCGGCCTGCACCCGGTGCAGCAGGCGTTCGTCGAACAGGACGCCTTCCAGTGCGGCTACTGCACGCCCGGCCAGGTCTGCTCGGCCGTCGGCATGCTCGACGAGGCGGCGGCAGGTCACCCCAGCCACGTCACCGACGACCTCGTGCCGCCGGAGACGCCCGGCGTGCCCGCGCCGCTGGACGACGACGAGATCCGCGAGCGGATGAGCGGCAACCTGTGCCGCTGCGGCGCCTACGTCAACATCGTCGCCGCCCTGCGCGGCACCGCCGTGGCCCCCCGGGAGGCGTCGTGATCCCCTTCGAGTACCACCGGGCCACCGACGCCGAGGAGGCCGTGGCCACCGTCGCCGCCCACCCGCACGCCGTGTTCCTGGCGGGCGGCACCAACCTGGTCGACCACATGAAACTGGGCGTCGCCGCGCCGCACATGCTGGTGGACGTCTCCCGGCTGCCGCTGGACGGGATCGAGGAGACCCCGGAGGGCGGTCTGCGCGTCGGCACGGCGGTGCGCAACAGCGACCTGGCCGCCCACCCGCTCGTACGGGAGCGGTATCCGGCGCTGTCCCGGGCGTTGCTCTCCGGCGCCTCCGGCCAGCTCCGCAACGCCGCGACCACCGGCGGCAACCTGCTCCAGCGCACCCGCTGCCGCTACTTCCAGGACGTCACCACGCCGTGCAACAAGCGGGAGCCCGGCTCCGGCTGCTCCGCGATCGGCGGCTGGGACCGGCAGCACGCCGTGCTGGGCGCCTCCGAGCAGTGCATCGCCGTGCACCCCTCCGACATGGCCGTCGGCCTGCTCGCGCTGGACGCCACGGTGCACGTACTCGGCCCCGACGGCGCCCGCACGCTGCCGCTCGCCGGCCTGCACCGGTTGCCCGGCGACGCGCCGGAGCGGGACACCGAACTGGCGCACGGCGAGCTGATCACCGCCGTGGAGCTGCCGCCCGCGAACGCGCTGACCCGCCGCTCCACCTACCGCAAGGTGCGCGAACGGGCCAGCTACGCCTTCGCGCTGGTGTCCGTCGCCGCCGCGCTGGACCTGGACGAGGCCGCCGGCACCGTGCGGGACGTGCGGATCGCGCTGGGCGGCGTCGCCCACAAACCCTGGCGCGCGGAACAGGCGGAGGAGGCGCTGCGCGGCGCACCGGCCACCGAGGAGGCGTTCCGCCGCGCCGCGGAGACCGAACTGGCCGCCGCGCAGCCGCGCGACGGGAACGCGTACAAGGTGCCGCTGGCGCGGAACACCATGGTGGCGACCCTGCGGAACCTCACGGAGGGAAGGCGATGACGACACTCCGCCCCCGCGCCGTCGGCACGCCGATGGAGCGCCTGGACGGCCCGGCCAAGGTGACCGGAACCGCGCGGTACGCCTTCGAGCAGCCCGTCGAGAACCCGCTGTACGTGCATCCGTTGCAGTCCACGATCGCCCGCGGCCGGGTCAGCGCCGTGGACACCGAGGACGCCGAGGCGTGCCCCGGCGTCGCGTGCGTGCTCACCCACCACGACGCGCCGCGGCTCGCGGACACCGGCGACCGGGAGCTGGCGGTCCTGCAGTCCGGACGGGTCGCGTTCCGCGGCCAGTTCGTCGGCGCGGTGGTCGCCAAGACGCCGGAGACCGCACGGCACGCCGCCTCCCTGGTACGCATCGCGTACGAGGTGGAGCCGCACGACGTCGAACTGCGCGCCGACCGCGACGACCTGTACGCGCCGGACTCCGTGAACCCGTCCTACGCCACGGACAGCGACGAGGGCGACGTGGACGGTGCGATGACCGGCGCCCCGGTGACCGTCGACGCCGTGTACACGACGCCGATGGAGCACAACAACCCGATGGAGCCGCACACCACGGTCGCGGTGTGGCAGCCCGAGGGGGACGTGCGGCTGCTGCTGTACGCGTCCACCCAGTCCGTGCACGGCGTGCGCACCACGCTCGCGCCGCTGTTCGGGCTGGAGAAGGACCAGGTACGGGTGGTTTCGCCGCACGTCGGCGGCGGTTTCGGCTCGAAGGGCATGCCGCACGCGCACGACGTGCTGGCCGGCCTGTGCGCGAAGGCCGTGCCGGGCCGGGCGGTGAAGCTGGCCCTGACCCGGCAGCAGATGTTCACCCTGGCCGGGCACCGCACGCCGACGATCCAGCGGCTGCGGCTCGGGGCCGACGCCGACGGGCGGCTGTCGGCGATCGCGCACGAGGTGGTGGAACGCAGCTCCACCGTCAAGGAGTTCGCGGAGCAGACGGCCACCGGGACGCGGATGATGTACGCCGCGCCGAACCGCCGGACCTCGCACCGGCTGGCCTCGCTGGACGTGCCGGTGCCGTCCTGGATGCGGGCGCCCGGGGAATGCCCGGGCTTCTTCGCGCTGGAGTGCGCGATGGACGAGCTGGCCGTCGCCTGTGGCCTGGACCCGATCGAGCTGCGGGTGCGCAACGACCCGCCCGAGGACCCGGAGACGGGCCGGCCGTGGTCCGGGCGGCGGCTGGTGGAGTGCCTGCGGGAAGGTGCCCGCCTCTTCGGCTGGGACCGGCGGCCGACCGCACCGGGCACCCGCCGCGAGGGCCCGGGCGGCCGGGAACTGGTCGGCCTGGGCGTGGCCTCCGCCACCTACCCGTACTACGAGATGCCCGGCTCGGAGGCGGTGATCCGCTACGAGGGCGAGGGCCGCTGGACGGTGCGGATCGGCGCCGCCGACCTCGGCACGGGCACCTGGACGACCCTCACCCAGATCGCCGCCGACGCCCTCGACGCCGCCCCGGAGGACGTGACGCTGCTGATCGGCGACAGCGCGCTGCCCGCCGCGACGGTCGCGGGCGGGTCGGCGGGCCTGGCGTCCTGGGGCTCGACCGTGATCGGCGCGGCCCGCGCCTTCCGCGAGCGGCACGGCCGTGACCCTGACCCGGGAGCGGAGGCACGTTCCGGGATGCCGAAGAACCCGGACCGCAAGACCTACGCCCGGCACTCCTTCGGCGCGCACTTCGCCGAGGTGCGGGTGGACGCCGACACCGGGGAGATCCGCGTGCCGCGCATGCTGGGCGTCTTCTCCGCGGGCCGCATCGTCAACCCGCGCACCGCCCGCTCGCAGTTCGTGGGCGGCATGACGATGGGCCTGTCCATGGCGCTGCACGAGCACGCCGTCATGGACCCGCACACCGGCCACGTGGTGAACGGGGACTTCGCCGACTACCACATCGCGGCGCACGCCGACGTGTGCGACATGGACGCCACCTGGCTGGAGGAGGAGGATCCGCACGCCAACCCGATGGGCGCCCGCGGCATCGGCGAGATCGGCATCGTCGGCTCACCGGCAGCCGTGGTCAACGCGGTGTTCAACGCCACCGGCATCCGTGTCCGGGACCTGCCGGCGACGCCGGACAAGCTTCTCGACGGCCTGGACGCCCTGCGCGCATAAGGTCTGTCCGGGCGTCTGTCCGGGCGTCTGTCCGGGCGTGCTCGGGCCCCACGCGGGGCGCAGGGCGGCGCCGGTCAGCGCCCCTGCGGGGGCACCTGCGTCTTGGGGTCGAAGCCGAAGGGCAGTTCCAGGCGGTGCGCGCGCATCAGCGTCTCGTCGCACAGCAGGTCCTGCGTGCCGCCGTCGGCGACCACGACCCCTTCGCTCAGCACGACCGCGCGCGGGCACAGCTCCAGCGCGTACGGCAGGTCGTGCGTGACCATGAGCACCGTGACGTCCAGGTCGCGCAGGATGTGGGCGAGTTCGCGGCGGGAGGCCGGGTCGAGGTTGGACGAGGGCTCGTCCAGGACCAGGATCTCCGGGCGCCCGGCGAGCACCGTCGCCACCGCGACCCGGCGGCGCTGACCGAACGACAGGTGGTGCGGCGGCCGGTCCGCGTAGGCCTCCATGCCGACCCGCTCCAGCGCCTCCCGCACCCGCGCCTCCAGCTCGTCGCCGCGCAGCCCGGCGGCCGCCGGGCCGAAGGCGACGTCCTCGCGCACGGTCGGCATGAACAGCTGGTCGTCCGGGTCCTGGAAGACGATGCCCACCCGGCGGCGGATCTCCGCGAGGTTCCGTTCCTCCACGGGCAGCCCGGCGACGGTGACGCTGCCGGCGCCCGCGGTGAGGATGCCGTTCAGGTGCAGGACGAGGGTGGTCTTGCCGGCGCCGTTCGGGCCCAGCAGCGCGACCCGTTCCCCGTGCGGGACGGTCAGGTCCACCCCGAAGAGGGCCTGGTGCCCGTCCGGGTAGGCGTACGCCAGGCCGTGCACCTCCAGTGAGGGAGGCTCGGTGGCGGGCGCCTCGGGAAGGGTGTCGGTGTCGCGCGCAGTCATGACAGGACCCATCCTGCCAGGCACACGGCCAGCGCCGATACCGGAAGCAGGGCGCTGCGGGCCCACTGGGCGCCGGTGGCGGTCGCCTCGTCGATCACCGGCATCGACCCGGCGTACCCCCGGCTGAGCATGGCCAGGTGCACGCGCTCCCCGCGTTCGTAGGACCGGATGAAGAGCGCGCCCGCCGACTTGGCCAGCACGCCCCAGTGCCGGACGCCGCGCGCCTCGAAGCCGCGAGAGAGGCGGGCGATGCGCATCCGCCGCATCTCGTCGGCGACGACGTCGCCGTAGCGGATCATGAAGGACGCGATCTGCACCATCAGCGGCGGCAGCCGCAGCCGCTGGAGGCCGAGCAGCACCTCGCGCAGCTCGGTGGTGGCGGCCAGCAGCACGGACGCGGCGACGCCGAGGGTGCCCTTGGCCAGGATGTTCCACGCGCCCCACAGGCCGGACTCGGAGAGCGACAGGCCCAGCACCTCGGTGCGCGGGCCCTCGGCGACGAACGGCATCAGCACCGCGAAGGCCACGAACGGCACCTCGATCAGCATGCGCTTCAGCAGGTGCCCCGGCGGCACGCGGGCCGCGACGGCGACCGCCGCCAGCAGCGCCGCGTACACGCCGAACGCCCACATCACCTCGCGCGGCGTGGCCACCACGGCGAGGACGAAGCACAGGACGGCGACCAGCTTGCAGTGCGGCGGCAGCGCGTGGACCGGCGTGTGCCCGTGCCGGTACAGCCGGTGCGCGTGCCCCGCACCCATGTCAGCCCTCCCCGGTACGCGCGGCCGCGCGGTGCGCCGTCACCGGTTCTCCCGCGACGGGGACGGGCCGGCGGCGAGGGAGCCGCCGTCCGGGTCCGCGCCGGTCGCGGAGGTCGTGTCGGCGGGGGTCGTGTCGGCGGCGTCCGCGGAGCCGGAACGGCGGCGGCGCACGGTGAGGAAGACGCCGCTGCCCACGGCGAGGGTCGCGCCGACGCCCACCACACCGGCCAGGCCGCCGGAGATCCGGGCGTTCTCCACGTCCGCGACGCCGTAGTCGGCCAGCGGGGACTCCGCGAGGTCGTGTTCGGTGGCCTGCTCCTCGAAGCCGAACTCGGCGGCGACCTTCTCCAGGCCGTCGGGGTGCGCGGAGGCGTAAAAGCTGATCACGCCCGCGCAGGCCAGCGTGGCGCCCAGGCCGGCCAGCCACACCTTGCCGGCCGGGCGGTGCGCGGCGGGCCCGGGCTGCGGGGCGGGGGCGGTGGTCTCGGTGCGGGCGGCGAGGGACTGCTCGGCGGCGGCCGGGGTGCCGGGCACCGCCGGGGCGGCGCCGGTGCGCAGGGTGAGCGGCGCGGTCAGGCCGCGCGCCCCGTACACCAGGTCGGGGCGCACGGACAGCACCGCGCCCACGGTCAGCGCCGTGATGATCGCCTCGCCGATGCCGATCAGGACGTGCACGCCGACCATGGCGCCGAGCACCTTGCCGAGCGCCACGTCCGCGGTGCCGCCGAGGGCGTAGACGCCGACGAAGGAGGCGGCCGCGACCGGCACCGACACCACCGCGGCCACGAACGCCGAGGCGGTGAGCGACGAACGGCGGCGCGGCAGCACCTTCACCAGGCCGCGGAAGACGCCGTACGCCACCACCACGCCGACCACGCCCATCGTGGTGATGTTGGTGCCGAGCGCGGTGAGGCCGCCGTCCGCGAAGAGCACCGCCTGCATCAGCAGCACCACCGATATGCAGAGCACACCCGTGTACGGCCCGACGAGGATCGCCGCCAGCGCACCGCCCAGTAGATGCCCGCTGGTGCCGGCGCCGACGGGGAAGTTCAGCATCTGCACCGCGAAGATGAACGCCGCCACCAGACCGGCGAGAGGTGCGGTGCGCTCGCCCAGCTCACGGCGCGCGCCGCGCAGCGAGACGGCGACCGCGCCCACGGCGACGACGCCGGTGGCGACCGACACCGGCGCGTTGATGAATCCGTCGGGGACATGCATGGCGAAGGCTCCGCTTCTCGGTGGGTGGTGGTTCCGCCGGCGTGCACCGGCCGTCGTGCGCAACGGCTGGTGGAGGGCCGGTGAGCGGACCGACCCCGCAGACAGCCGTTCGATGGTAGTGGGCACCTGCGAACGGTGTGCAAGAGCGTGCACCCTGCGGAATACCCACCCCGAGCGGGCGCCATGCACTGTGGCGCAGCTCACGGGTGCGGCGCCGTGACTACGGGACGGCGCGGCGCGTCTGACCCTGCAGGGGGCATCGGCACATGCCGATGGAAAGGAGCATTCGTGTCCGTCATCGAGCACACCGTGCAGGCCCAACTGGTCACCCGGGCGCCCGAGTCGCGCCCGCTGCGGGTCCTGCTGCGCTACGACCCGCGGAACGCCTTCGCGGTCTCCGTGACCTTCCCCGCCCCGGCCTGCCTGGACGGCGTCGAGGCCGTCTGGACGTTCTCCCGCGACCTGCTGGCCACCGGGCTGGGCCTCCCGGCCGGCGAGGGCGACGTCCGCCTGCGGCCCGCGGGCCCGCACCGCACGGCCCTCAGCCTGCACGCGGCGGAGGGCATCGCCCTGCTCGAAGTGGACACCCCCGGTGTCCGGGCCTTCCTGGACGCCGCCTACGACTGCGTGCCGCAGGGCGCGGAACGCGTCGGGTCGCACGAACTCGACCGCGACCTCGCCGAACTCCTGCGAGGCGTGTGACCAACGTGACCGACGTGACCGACGTGACCGACGCCGTACGGGCGGCCGGGGCCGAGTGGTTCCCCGCGACCGCCGAGACGAGCATGGGCGGAGACCTGCACTCCGTGCGCAGCTCCCCGTACGGGCTGCGGCTGCTCATCGGCGACGTCCGCGGCCAGGGTGCCGCGGCGGGCGCGGGAGCGCGTGCCGTGCTGGACGCGTTCGGCACGGTCGCCGCCGAAGCGCCGACGCTGGAGACGGTGGTCGACGCGCTGGAGGCCGCGGTGCGCCGGCACGCGTCCACGCGTACGGACGAGGAGGGTGCGGAGGACTTCGTCACCGCCGTCGTCGCGGAGATCGGCCCCGACGGCCGCGCGCTGCGGCTGGTCAACCGCGGGCACCCGGCGCCGCTGCTGCTGCGCCCCGACGCGGTCCATGTTCTCGCCCCGGCCGAGTCCGGCCCGCCGCTCGGGCTGCGCGACCTGTCCCCGGCCGGCGCATGGTCCCTCGCGGTCCCCTTCCCACCGGACGCGACACTGCTGCTGCTCACCGACGGCACCACCGAGGCCCGCGACGCGGACGGCGCGTTCTACGACCCCGTCTCCCGGCTGCGCGGTCACGTCGGCGGCGATCCCCAGGCGGTCGTGCGGACGCTGCGCCGCGAGGTCCGCGCCCATGTCGCCCGCCGCCTCGACGGCCGCCCCGCCGACGACATGGCCCTCCTCGCCCTCCGCGCCACGCACCCCGATCCCGCGCCCGCGCCGGCCCCGGCTCCGGCTCCGGCCTCGGGGTAGCGGCTGACGAGCCGCCCTGTGGCGGGCCGCTCACCCGGTGCCGCCGCCCGCGCCGACACGTCGGGCCCGGACCGGCACCGGACGGTCGGGCCCCGGTGCCGGAGCGCGTCAGCGGGAGCCTCGCGGACCTGTTCCGGCGCTCGCGCCTCCGCGCCTCGCGGACCTGCGGCTGCGGAAGCGACGGGGACGGGCCGACGGAGTCGGTTCGAGCCCTCGCAGACCGGGCCCGGCCCCGCAGTCCGGGACGCCGTGCGCCGAAACGCCGTGCGCTGGGAGGCCATGCGCTGGGCCGCCGCGAGCCGAGGCGCCGGGCTCGACCGGCGCCCGGCTCGGCAGGCGGGGGCGTCGCCGAGGCGGTCGGGGCGTAGCCCGGGACGCCCCCAGCCGCGCGGCCCGCGCATACGTGCGAGGCGGGGCCGGGGAAGTCTCCCCGGCCCCGCCTCGTCGGTCGGCCTCCGCCATGCGAAGGCGCACGCGCGCCGCAGGCGCGACGGTCAGACCCGCGAGTCCTCGGGCTTCGCGGCGCGCTGCTGCGGCACCGCCCCGGCGGCTTCGCCGCCTTCGGCCAGCTGCCGGCGCAGACGCTCGCCCTCCACGTCGACGTTCGGCAGGATCCGGTCCAGCCGGCGCGGCACCCACCAGGCGCGCCGTCCCAGCAGCGCGAGCACCGCCGGCACCACGGCCATCCGGACGATGAAGGCGTCGAAGAGGATGGCCACCGCGAGACCGAAGCCCATCATCTTGATCATCGAGTCGCCGGCGCCGATGAACCCGGCGAAGACGCTGATCATGATGACCGCGGCGGCGGTGACGACGCGGGCGCCCAGCTTGAAGCCGGAGACCACGGCCTGTTCGGGGGACTCCCCGTGCACGTACGCCTCGCGCATGCGGGTCACGAGGAACACCTCGTAGTCCATCGCCAGCCCGAAGATCACACCGACCATGAAGATCGGCATCATGCTCATGATCGGCCCGGTCGACTCGACGCCGATCAGCTCCGCGCCCCAGCCCCACTGGAAGACGGCCACCACGGTGCCGAGTGCCGCCAGCACGGACAGCAGGAAGCCGAGCGCCGCCTTCAGCGGCACCAGCACCGAGCGGAAGACGATCATCAGCAGCACGAACGCGAGCCCGACGACCAGCGACAGGTAGGGCACCAGCGCGTCGTTCATGACCTGCGAGAAGTCGATGGCGACCGCCGTCGCACCGCTCACCAGGACGGTGGCGCCGGTTTTCGTCTCGAGGCCCTCCGCCCGGTCACGGATGTCGCGCACGACGTCCTCGGTCTCCGGGTCGCTCGGCCCGGTCTCGGGGATCGCGGTGATGGTCGCGGTGTCCTTGTCCGCGTTGAAGACCGGCGGCGACACGTTCACCACGCCGTCCACGCCCTGCACCGTCTTGACGACCCGCCCGGCCGCGGCCTGCGGGTCCTCGGCGTCCCGGGCGTCCACGACCAGCAGCAGCGGCCCGTTGAAGCCCGGCCCGAACGCGTCCGACAGCATGTCGTACGCCTTGCGCTGCGTGGTCTCGGCGGGCTGGTCGCCCTCGTCCGGAAGGCCGAGCTGCATGCCGGAGACCGGGATCGCCAGCGCGCCCAGGCCGATGACGGACGCCACCAGCACCATGATCGGCCGGCGCAGCACGAACCGCGCCCAGCGGACGCCCGCGCTGGGCCGCGCGTCGGCGTGCTCCGCGGCCGGGGCACCGGTCTCCGGGTTGGCCTTGCGCACCTTGCGGCCGAAGATCCGCTTGCCGACCATGCCGAGTGCGGCCGGCACCAGCGTGATGGCCACCAGCACGGCGATCACCACGGTGGCGGCGGCGGCCAGGCCCATCTTGGTGAGGATCGGGATGTTGACGATGGACAGCCCGGCGAGCGCGATGACGACCGTGAGGCCGGCGAAGACCACCGCCGAGCCGGCCGTGCCGACGGCGCGTCCGGCCGCCTCCTCGCGTTCCCGGCCCTCCGTCAGCTCCGCGCGGTAGCGGGAGGCGATGAACAGGGCGTAGTCGATGCCGACCGCCAGGCCGATCATCATGGCGAGCGTCGAGGTGGTGGCCGAGAGGCCGAGCGTGGCGCCGAGCGCGGCGATCGAGGAGATGCCGATGCCGACGCCGATCAGCGCGGTGACCAGCGGCAGCCCGGCCGCGACCAGCGAGCCGAAGGTGAGGATCAGCACGATCGCGGCGACGGCGATGCCGATGATCTCGCCGTTGCCCATGTCGGGCTCGGCGAAGAGGGCGTCGCCGCTGGTCTCCACGGTGAGCCCGGCGTCCCGGCCCGTCTGGGCCGCCGCTTCCAGGTCCTCGCGGGAGGCGTCGGTCAGCTCCATCGCCGGGACCTCGAACGAGACCACGGCGTACGCGGTCTCGCCGTCCCGGCTGACGGCGCCGCTCCGCTTCGCGAAGGGGTCGGAGACCGCGACGGTCTGCTCGCTCTTCGCGTCCTGGAGGACCTCGGCGACGACCTGGCGGTTGTCGGTGGCGGTGATCTTGGCGCCCTCCTCGGCGCGGAAGACCAGGCGGGCGGTCGCGCCGTCCGCGTTGGCCTCGGGGAACTGCTCCCCAAGCAGGTCGAAGGCCTTCTGGGCCTCGGTGCCGGGCAGCGCGAAGTCGTCGTCGGGCGGGGAGGACGCGGTGGAGGCTCCCACTCCGGCGGCCACCAGCAGCGCCACCCACAGCAGGGCGACGATACGGCGGCGCCGGAAGGCGAGCCTGCCGAGTTTGTACAGGAATGTGGCCACGGGCGTGGTTCTCCGGTTCTCGGGCCCCACCGGCCGCTCACCTGGAGGACGGCGACCGGGTGGAGACAGTGATGGCAGTCCATGCCAAAAGACGCCGGCTCGCATACCCCACGGTTGAGCCGTCGAACGAAATGAGGGCCAGATCACAACTTGCCCGCGTCCGCCCGCTTGGGAGAATGGGAGAGGTGACGGAAAACGGCGCGTATCTGAGGTTTCCCGACCTTCACGGCGATCTGGTCTGTTTCATCACCGAGGACGACCTGTGGGTCACGCCCCTGGCCGACGAGGGCGCCGAACCCGGACGGGCCTGGCGGCTCACCGTCGACCGCACCCGTGTCGACCACCCCCGCTTCTCCCCGGACGGCCGCCACCTCGCGTTCACCACCTGGCGCAGCCTGGACCCCGAGATCCACCTCGCGCCCGTGACGGGCGGCGGGACCACCCGCCTCACCTACTGGGGCTCCCCCGACACCCGGGTCTGCGGCTGGACGCCGCCGGACGGAGAGGGGCGCAGCGACGTGCTGGCCGTCTCCTCGCACGAGCAGCCGTTCTCCCACTTCACCTGGGCGTATCAGGTCCGCACCGGCGGCGGCCCGGGCGCCCGCCTGCCCTGGGGTCCCGTCGCCCACATCGCCGCCGGCCGCACGGACCGCCTGCACACGCTGCTGCTCGCCGGCGCGCCCCCGCACGAGCCGGCCGCCTGGAAGCGCTACCGCGGCGGCGCCACCGGCCGCCTGTGGCTCGACGGGCAGCGCCTGCTCCCCGACCTCGACGGCCACCTGGACTGCCCGATGTTCGTGCAGGGCCGCATCGCGTTCCTCTCCGACCACGAGGGCGTCGGGAACCTCTACTCCTGCCTGCCCGACGGCACCGGCCTGAGCCGCCACACCGACCACGCCGACTTCTACGCCCGCCACGCCACCACCGACGGGCGGCGCGTCGTCTACCAGTGCGCCGGCGAACTGTGGCTCGCCGAGGACCTGTCGCCCGGCGGCCGCCCGCGCAGGCTGCCCGTTCGGCTGGGCGGCCCGCGCCCCGGGCGGCGCCCGTACCAGGTGCCCGCCGCCGCCCATCTGGACGCGCTCGCCGCCGACCACACCGGCCGCGCCAGCGCCGTCGGCGTGCGGGGCAGCCTGTACTGGCTGACCCACCGGGACGGCCCGGCCCGCACCCTGGCCGACACCCCCGGCGTACGGGTGCGGCTGCCGGTGATGCTCGGCGACACCGGCCGCGTCGCGTACGTGACGGACGCCGACGGCGAGGACGCCCTGGAGATCGCCGACCTGCCGCGTGCCACCCGCCCCCGCACCCCGTGGCGGCTGGCGGGCGGACGGCTGGGCCGCGTCCGCGAACTGACCGCCGCGCCGGACGGCTGCACGGTCGCCGTGGCCTCGCACGACGGACGGCTGCTGCTCGTCGACGTCCGCGCCCCGGAGGACGCCGAACGGCCCCCGGAGTGGGCCCCGGAGGCGGGCGAGGCGAGCGACGCGGCGGACCGCGGGGCGGCCGCGGGCGAGGCGAGCGACGCGGCGGAGGCGGAGCCGGCGGGCGAGCCGGAGGCCGGGAACGCGGCGGACACCGGAGACGGGGAGGAGCCGGAGCCCCCGGCGTGGGACTCCGTCACCGAGCTGGTCGCCTCCGTCAACGGCCCCGTCCACGACCTGTCCTTCTCCCCCGACTCCTCCTGGATCGCCTGGGCCCACCCCGGCATCGGACGCTCGCTCAGCCAGATCAGGATCGGCCGCCTGGGCGGCACCCGCACCGTCGTCGACGTCACCGACGGCCGGTTCGAGGACGAGCAGCCGGTCTTCACCCGTGACGGCCGCTACCTGGCCTTCCTCTCCTGGCGCGGCTTCGACCCGGTCTACGACGTGCACACCGGCGACCTGTCGTTCCCCCTCGGCTGCCGCCCCTACCTGGTGCCGCTGTCCTCCGCGACGCTGTCGCCGTTCGCGCTGACGCCCGAGGGCCGTCCGGCCGCCGGCGGGCTGGACCCGCAGAGCGTGTCCGGCGAGTACGGCACGGTGCTGGTCGAGGCGGAGGGCCTGCCCGACCGGGTGACGCCGTTCCCGGTCGCCGCCTCCAAGTACTCCGCGCTGCGGCCGGTGCACGGCGGCGGCGTGGTCTGGCTGCGCTATCCGATCTCCGGCGCCCTGGGCGAGACCTTCGTCAACCCGGCCGACACCTCCGGCCGGCCCACCCTCGAACACTTCGACCTGGTCAAGGCGAAGCGCACCGAACTCACCGGCCTGGTCGACGCGTTCACCGTCAGCGGCGACGGTTCCCGGCTGGTCGTCAACGACGAGGGCGACCTGCGGGTGGTCCCGGCCACCGAACCGGCCGACCTGGACTCCATGGTCCACGTGGACCTGCGCCGCATCCAGCACGAGGTGGACCCGGCGGCGGAGTGGCGGCAGGCGTACGCGGAGGCGGGCCGCATCATCCGCGCCTACTTCTGGGACCCGGACATGTGCGGCATCGACTGGGACGCCGTACTGGACCAGTACCGTCCGCTGGTCGAACGCGTCGCCTCACCGGCCGAGTTCGCGGACCTGCTGCGCGAACTTCTCGGCGAGCTGGGCACCTCGCACGCGTACGTGGCCGCGGCGCGGCGCGACGAGGGGCCGCCGCACTACCAGCGGCCCATCGGGCTGCTCGGCGCGGACTTCACCCGCACCGAGGCCGGGGAGTGGCAGATCTCCCGCATCCTGCCCGGCAACTCCTCCGACTCCAAGGCCCGTTCGCCGCTGGCCGGTCTCGGTATCCGCGAGGGCGCCACCGTCACGCACGTGGACGGCCGTCCCGTCGACCCGACCGCCGGGCCGTGGGCGCTGCTGACCGCCGCCGGGGGCACCACCGTCGAGCTGACGTTCTCCCGCACCGACCCCGAACGCCCGCCCCGCCGCATCGCCGTCCAGCCGCTGATCAACGACCGCCAACTCCGTTACCAGGACTGGGTGACGCGGCGGCGCGAGGTGGTCCGCGAACTGTCCGGCGGCGCGTGCGGCTACCTGCACATCCCCGACATGGGCGGTTCCGGCTGGGCGCAGTTCAACCGCGACTGGCGGATGGAGGTCGCCCGCCCCGCCCTCATCGTCGACGTGCGCGGCAACGCGGGCGGCCACATCAGCGAACTCGTCGTCGAGAAGCTGACCCGCGTCATCCTCGGCTGGGACCTCACCCGCAACGCCCAGCCCGTCAGCTATGCCGGCAACGCGCCGCGCGGTCCCGTCGTCGCCCTCGCCGACGGCGCCACGTCCTCCGACGGCGACATGATCATCGCCGCGTTCCGGCTGCTCGGCCTCGGCCCGGTCGTCGGCACCCGCACGTGGGGCGGCGTCGTCGGCATGACCGGGCGGCACCGCCTGGGCGACGGCACGGTCATCACGGTGCCGATGAACGCCGCCTGGTTCGACGCCTACGGCTGGTCGGTCGAGAACCACGGCGTCGAGCCCGACATCGAGGTCGAACGCACGCCCCTGGACTGGGCGGAGGGCCGCTACACGGTGCTGGCCGCCGCCGTACGCACCGCGCTGGACCGCCTGGAGCAGCACCCCGCCGCCACCCCGCCGGACCTCGCACACGTCCCCGACCGCCGCCGCCCCGAGCTCCCGCCGCGCTAGAGATTCCGGCGCGGCTAGAGGTTCCGGCGCGTGGTCCGGGTTACGTCCCGTGGCGCGCTCCCGGCCGGACGGCCCGCGCGGCGGTGGCCGGCGTGAGCACCGCCGCGACGAGCATGAGCAGCAGGACCGGGACCATCGCGGCGCGCAATCCGTGGTGTTCACCGAGGAAACCGAGCGCCGGTGGCCCCGCCAGCAGCGCGACGTAGCCGATCCGCGAGGTCAGGGCCACGCGGCCGGTGGTGTCCGGGCCGGACTCGCCCGCCGCGGAGAGGGCCAGCGGGAAACCCAGAGAGGTGCCGAGCCCCCAGAGCAGCACAGCGCAGCCGGCTGCCGCCGGGGAGTCGACGAAGGACACGAGAGCGATGCCGACGGACGTGAGCAGTGCACCCCCGCCGAGCACCGCGGGCCGGCCGACCCGGGCCACCACGGGTCCTCCGGCGAAACGGCCGACCGCCATCGCGGCGGCGAACCCGGCGTACACGAGTGATCCCGGGCCGGTGGGCATGCCGTGGCCGTCGACCATGAGCAGCGGCAACCAGTCGGTGGCGGCCCCCTCGGCCAGCGCCATGCCCAGCACCACGCCGCCGATCATCAGCAGCCGCAGATCGCGGTACAGCCGGCGTTCCCTGACCTCTCCCGGGCTGACGAAGGCCGTGTTGGCACCGGCACCGGCACCGGCCGGCCCGGCGTCCACGGCCCGGGTGCGACCGATGCCGGGACGCAACCCCGGCACCGCGCAGGCGAACAGTACGACCACGACCACCAGCGCGACCGCCATGTGCCAGGGCACCGGGACGCCTGCCGCAGCACCGGCCACTCCGAAGCCGGCCCCGGCCACCGTGCCGAGGCTGTAGCAGCCGTGGATGGCCGGCAGGACGGGTCGGCCCAGCTCGCGCTCCACGACGGAGCCGTCGACGTTGCTGGCGACCTCCGAGAGCCCGACACCGGCACCGAGGAGCAGCAGGGCGAAGGCCACCATCGGCGCGGAGGACATCTCCGTGCCCAGGGCCGTCGTCGCCACACTCGCGGACGCGAGAGCCATGCCGGCGACGATGACGGGACGGGTCGAGAACCGGGCCACCAGGGCGGCGGCCACCAGGATGCCGAGCATCGAACCGATCGACATGCCGAAGAGCACGAGGCCCATCTCGGCGGTGGAGGCGCCGAGCCGGTCACGGACGTCCGGGGTCCGGGTCACCCAGGTGGCGAGCGACAGGCCGGGGATCGCGAAGCACAACCGCAGCGCCGCACGGTGACGGCGAACCGGCGAGAGATCCGGAGGGGTGGGCTCCATGCGGGGCGGGCTCCGAGGGGGGCGGCGGTGACCCACGTACTCTAAGCCGCCCGTTCTCGGCGTTTCCTTCGAGGGAGGCCCTCGGCGCGACGGCCGCCCTCAGCCGCCGGTGCTGTCCGGCGTGGCGGCCGGGGCGCAGAGGTTCAGGCTCCGGTCGGACCGGCGGTCGGTGTACGGAAGCGCGAGCCCCGAGCCGCGCACTCCCTGGGACAGGCTGACCAGCACGACGACGGCCGGCCCCGCCACGACGGCCTGCGTCAGCGCGCCCTCGTACCGGGCGTCGAAGAACTGACGGACGGCGTGGACGAGTCCGCACGGCGGGGCGACCCTGCTCACCGGACCGCAGGTCCCCCGCACCCCGCCGTCCCTGCGCGGCTCCGGGTGGCGGCTGGGGCGGGGCGCGTCAACGGTCGCCCCGCAGCGCGACCAGCACCCGCCGGAGCGACGCCTCGTCGCGCGCCGCCGCGAGGGGCAGGGCGTTGCCGCCGGTGACCCGGAACGGCTCCCCCGCCAGGGTCGTGCCCGCGCCTCCGGCCTCCCGAACCAGCAGCAGACCGGCCGCGTGGTCCCAGGGATTCTCCCAGGCGAACGCCACGGCGTCCGCCACGCCGGACGCCACGTCCAGGTAGGCGCACCCCGCCGAGGTGATGGGGCGCGTCTCGAACCCGGGCGACCGCAGCCGCAGCAGGGCCTCCTTCTGCGCCTCGTCGGAGTAGACGTAGTAGGAGGTCGCCACTCCGAGCACGGCACCCGGCGCGGACGTCCCCGCCCTTAGCTCGCGCCCGTCCAGCCGGGCGCCCGCGCCCCGGCGGGCGACGGCCATCCGGTCCCGCGCGGGCAGGTACGTCCAGGACGCGACGACCTCGCCGCCCTGCACCAGGGCGACGAGCATGCAGAAGCCCTCCTCGCCGTGCACGAACGCGCGCGTGCCGTCGAGCGGATCCACGATCCACACGGGACCCTCCCCGTGCAGCGCGTCGAGCACCGAGCGGTCGGCGTCCACCGCCTCCTCGCCCACCACCGCGGACCCGGGCAGCAACCCCGTCAGGGATTCCGTCAAGCGCTCCTCGGCCCGCCGGTCGGCGACGGTGACGAGGTCCAGCGGCCCGGACTTCCTTGCGACGTCGCCCCCGGCCAGCAGCCGGAAACGCGCCATGATCTCCTCGTCCGCGACCTCGCGCACCACCGACTCGACCGCGCGCAGGACGCTTCCGGAACACAGGAGTTCATCAGGCATCCCGGCAGAAGACCACACCACCCGCACGGGACGCAGCACTTCGACCGACGTTCCGGTGAGCCCCCGGGTAAGCCCCCGGTGTTCAGACGCACCGCGCCTGCCGCGCCGCGAGGAACCGTGCGAACCCCGCCCCGACGGGCGCCGGCTCCCGTTCCGCTTCGGCCTTCGTACGGCACTCGGCGCACAGCGTCTCGCCCGCCCCCGGGCGGAACAGGCGCGGCTGCGTGTGGACCCCGGCGCACTCCCGCATCCCGGCCACGCGCGGCTGCGGCGGAGCCACCGCCGGCTCCTCCGCGAGCCGATCGGGCTGGGGCACGTCCGGCAGCGCGTGCTCCAGCCGCCACTTGAGCACGCCGAGCGGCGACCGTACGTCCGCCAGCCCCTGCGTGAGCGCCTGCCGGATGCGCAGGGGCGACAGGCCGCTCTCCAGCCACGGCGCCACCAGCGGCGCCCAGCGCCGCGCCGTCCGCGCGGGCATCGCCAGCCTCGGCTGCTCCCGCCCCAGCGACCGCAGCAACTCCTCGCCCTCGCACGGGGTGGGTGGGTGGTCTTCCTCCCCCGTCTTCTTCTCCGGTGGACCGCCGACGGCCCGACCGGTCGGCTCACCGACCGCCGGATTCCCGGCACCCGGCCGCACCAGCCGTGCCGCGTCCGGGACCGCCGTGCGTCCGTCCCGTACGGCGGCCGCCTCCTCGGCGGTCAGCACGGTGTTGGAGACCAGTTGCACGGTCGCGAACCGCCCCTGCTCCACCTGCACCCGCCACTCGTGGAGATAGCCCTCCGCCAGCAGCACGCGCTTCGCGCGCTGGAAGGCGGTCTTCCTGATCCCGGCCTTCCGCGCCGTCTCGCTCAGACACTCGCGATTCCCGGGCGGGAGCGACAACTGCCAGAGGAGCAGGTTCTTCGCATCCGACGACAGGCGCGGACAGCGGATGATCCCGTTCGGGATCTGCGCGAACGAGCGCGCCAGGGAGATAACATGCCGGAGCATTCCGGGGACTCCTTCTGTAAGTCCTACGGGGTGTAGGGCCTCGTCCGGTGTTGGCCCACCGGGCGGGGACCGCCCCGTTTCCGTCACGAGGCAACCCATTCAGCGGCAGAGTACACCTCATGTGACCAACCCAGGACATTCCGTCACCCTCGGCGAAGCTCACCCCCTCACTCGGGCGCGCCCAGCACCGCCAACGTCACCACCGCCCCGATCGCCGCCGACACCCCCACCAGGAACAGCACCCCCGCGAACCGCCCCACGGCCCGCACCACGTTCACAGCCGCTCCCCGCGCGACCGCGCGTTCGCCTCCCGCACGGCCGCGTGCATCGCCCCCTCCGACACGACCTCGGCCAGGCGCAACGCCACATCGGGCCGCACGTTCCCCAACTCCACCAGCGGCGCCGTCGCCAGCCGCCCGCACGCGCACCCGTCCGCCTGAAGGTCCGGCAACGTGATCCGCGCCGCGTGCAGCGCCAGCCGCAACGCCCGCACCGCGTCGTCCGGATCCACCCGCTCCCCCACCGCGTCCTCCCGCGCACCCCGCACCGCCCGCATCGCCAACTGCGACGCCGCGTCCGTCGTTTCGTTCACCGATTCGTCCCCTTCTCCTGCGACTCGACCGCACTGTGTGCTCGACTGATCACAGACTCGCGCCGTGCGCGGAGGACCGGAAGCACCGACGTGTGGCCCAGCGGACAGGGACCACAGGGGAGAAGCAATGCCCGAACGTACGACCGCCAAGGCGTCGGCCCGCCAGGTGCTCGCCTCCGAACTCGCGCGCCTGCGCGAGGAGGCCGGGCACTCGCTGGGCGACCTCGCGGACCTGACGACGTTCGACCGCTCGTACCTGCACAAGCTGGAGACCGGCGCGAAGCTCGGCTCCACGCAGGTGATGGCGGCCCTGGACGGTGTCTACGGCACCGACCGCCACCTGCAGTTGCTCTGGGAGCTGGCCAAGGACGACGCCTTCCGCGACCGCTACAAGCGCTTCATGGAACGCGAACGCGAGGCCACCGTCCGGTACTCCTACTCGCCCGCGACGGTCCCCGGCCTTCTCCAGACCGAGTCCTACGCCCGCGAACTCCTCACCTCCGCCCGCCCGACGGACGAACAGGACGTCGAGGAGCAGGTCGCCGCCCGGCTCGGCCGCCAACACCTGCTCCACGAGGGCCCGTCACCCCTGCCGTTCCGGGCCCTCATCGACGAGTCGGTCCTCCGCCGCCCCACCAGCGACCCGACCACCTGGCGGGAACAGCTGGAATCCCTTCTCACCGCCACCGAGCGCGCCCACATCACCCTCCAGGTCGTCCCGCTCTCGGTGGGCCTGCACTGCCTCGTCGGCACGTCGCTCACCCTGCTCTGGCTGCCCGACGGCACCACGGTCGCCTACACCGAGAGCGGTTACGCCGGCGAACTGACCGAGGACGCGACCGAAGTCGAACGACTCCGACTCGCCTACGATCACTTGAGAGACCACGCGCTGTCGCCCACACAGTCCGTGGCGTTCGTCCGCGACCTCGTGAAGGATGTCCCCGATGCGTGACCCCCGCAGCGCCGACCTCGCGCCGACCCTCCACTGGCGGAAGTCGAGCTACAGCAACCAGGACGGCGGCGACTGCGTCGAGGTCGCCGACGGCCACCCCACGCACACCCCCGTCCGCGACTCCACGTCCCCCGCCACGGGCACCCTCCTCTTCCCCGCCCCCGCCTGGCAGGCGTTCCTCACCACCCTCCGCTGACGGATGGGCGCACACCACATCGACCGCCCGGCAGACCTCGACCTGGTCCGCGAGTCCTATGACCGGGTGGCCGACAACTACGCCCACATGGTGCTCACGACGGGAATCGGCGACATCCGTCACCATCCCTGGCTCAAGGCATCCGTCGACGCCTTCGCCGACACCGTGCGGGGGCTCGGGCCCGTCCTGGACGTCGGCTGCGGGCCCGGCACCGTGACGGCCTACCTCGCCGAACGCGGACTCGACGCGTCCGGAGTCGACCTGTCACCCCGCATGATCGAGAACGCCTGTCGCCTCTACCCGCAGTGCCGCTTCAGCGTCGCCTCCGCCACCGACCTCGACCTCGAACCGGCCTCCCTCGGCGGCGTCCTGGGCTGGTGGTCCCTCTTCAACCTCCCCCGCGACGTCCTCCCCCAGGTCCTCGCCCACTTCTCTCGCGCCCTCAAGCCCGGCGGCCACCTCCTGACGGCCACACACGTCGGCGACGAAGACGCGGCGCGCACCGAAGCGTACGGAGGCGTGCCCGTTCGCTGGACGACGTACAAGTGGCAGCCGGAACAGCTCACGGCCCTGCTCGAACGCGCCGGCCTCCGGCCGGTCGCCGAACTCCGCCTCCCCGCCGACGAGCACACCGGCCCCGGCGTCGTCCTCATGGCCCAGCGCCCCACCTGATCACCGGCGTGAGCCTCAGTCAGCCCGCACTGGTCCTCGTGGGTGGCGCGGTCCATCCGTGGCGGTGAAGCCGGCGTCTCATCAGATCCATGGGATACCCGTCGGGCTTTTGGGTAACCTCGCGCAGATACCCGGTATACGCGGCTTGGGGTCCCGCCTTCTTGTTCCATTCGCAGCCTTTTACGAAACCACCATGCGGATCTCCGTAGAGGCGGAAAGCCAAGCTCCAATTGCCGAAATGACGTGGAGTTTCATTCGTCTCGCCGCTGGGGCCGTTGCGCTGAACTCAGACAGTCAGAGCAACTCCGTTGGGCGGCGGATCAGTGCCCGAAGGGGCACTCGCCTCGGCTGCGGGCGCGCGCGGAGGGGTCGAGGTAGAAGTTGGGCCGGAGATCGCCCTCGTCGTAGTAGCGGTGGAAGACGGGGGTGACGCCGCCGGAGAGCGGCGGGACGATCCAGCTCCAGTCGGTGGGGACCGTGCGTCCCTGGCGCTCCTCCTTGGCGAGGTGGGTCAGGAAGCGCTGGGACTCCGTGTGGTGGTCGGTGATCTTCACTCCGGCGGCCTCGAAGGAGTGCAGCACCGCGACGTTGATCTCGACGAGCGCCCGGTCCTTCCACAGGGAGGACTCCTTGCGGGTGTCCAGACCCATCTCCCGCGCGACGACGGGCAGCAGGTCGTACCGGTCGGCGTCGACGAAGTTACGCGCCCCGATCTCGGTGCCCATGTACCAGCCGTTGAAGGGGGCGAGACCGTAGTCCACCCCGCCGACCCGCATCCGCATGTGGGAGATGGCCGGCACCGCGTACCACCGCAGGCCGAGTCGGGCGAACCACGGGTAGTCGGGGTGCGAGAGCGGTATCTCCAGCACCACCTCGCGCGGCACGTCGAACATCTGGGGCTTGTCGTCGGGTGTGTCGATCACCAGCGGCAGCAGGTCGTGCGCGGTGCCCTGCGGCTGCCAGCCCATGCGGCGCAGCTGTTCGGTGAACGCGGTGTAGCCCGGGTCCCCGTCGACGCCCCCGTCCCAACGGCGGTGCCCCGCGTAACGCACAAGCTGGTCGTTCCACACGCGCGGCCCCGGCCGGCCAGGGGCGTCCGGGGCGAAGACGGAGATCACCGGGCGCACCCGGCCGCCGTTGGCCGCCAGGCGCAGGTGCTCGCACAGCTCGGCGAAAATGTGATCCGGTGCCGTGACGTGGCGCAGGTCGCGGACCTGGAGACTGTTCCAGTAGAGGCGACCTATGCAGCGGGCCGAGTTGCGCCAGGCGACGCGTGCGCCGAAGGCCAGCTCCTCGAAGGTGTGGGCGTAGGTGCCGGTGCTCTCCACCTCCGCGCGGATCTGGTAGAGCCTGCGGGCGAACGTCACGGGCTGGTCGGGCTGCTCGGTGTAGAAGAGGCGGAGGAAGTCCTCGGCCTCCGCCCGGTCCACCACTCCCGTCCCCTCGGCACCGTTGTGCGGGGCCGTCCCGGCCTGTCCGCCGCCGGGATTCGCGGGCCGGTCGCCGTGGCCACCGCCCGAGAAGCCGCCTCCGGGGAAGCCGCCTTCGGCATGCCCCCAGGAGGCGGGCGCAGCCGCGGCCGGGGGAGCCTCCCACCCGGAGGGAAGGCGCTGCGCGGGAAAGCCTCTGAAAGGGGGGTCGGCGTGCATGCTGCTCCTCGCGGACGGATCTCGGCTCCCGCCCCGCCGGTGGCCGACGGAAGCGTGCCGCACCACGCTAACGGCTGGCTCGTGGCCTCCAAGGCCCCGACCGCGAATGGGTCGAAGCCGGGCACGCAGAAGTCCGGAAACGTCCGCCGGTGTCCGACGAAGCACCGGCGGAACGGGCCGTCCTCAGCGACGCCAACTGCGTCGAGGTCGCCACCGGCCACCCCACCCACACCCCCGTCCGCGACTCCAAGTCCACCACAGCGGGAACACCCCTCTTCCCCGCCCCCGCCTGGCGGGCGTTCCTCACCACCCTCCACTGATCCAGGAGCCCGATCCACCGAAGGGCGTCCACCACGTACCAGGATGCCCGGTCGACGGGAAGGCTTCGCAAAGCTCTGCGGCCTGTCTGCCGCTGGCAGAATCTCAGGTGAACTCGGCACACCCCGTGGATAGAGTCTTGCGATGCCCGAGCTGAAACAACTTCACGTCGACCATTCTGAGGCGGTCTTGGCGTTCGAGTTGACGAACCGCGCCTATTTTGCTGCCTCGGTCCCCGACCGCGGCGACGAGTTCTTCGACAGGTTCACCGAACGGTACAGCGCTTTGCTGACTGAGCAGGAGGATGATGTCTGTGCCTTCTACCTGCTCGTCGCTGACGATGGCTCGGTCCTGGGCCGGTTCAACCTGTACGACCTCGAAGGCGGCACCGCCAGACTCGGCTACCGAGTTGCACAACACGTCGCCGGCCGCGGCATGGCGACAGCGACCGTCGGGGAGCTGTGTCGGCTGGCGGTGACGAGACACGAACTGCACACCTTGCGGGCGGCTACCGCCCGAGGCAATATCGCGTCCCAGAAGGTACTTATCAAGGCCGGATTCGTCCCGGTTGGCCCGGCCGACCCGGCCGACCTGAGCGGCAAGCCAGGCACCTGGTACCAGCGCGACCTAAAGGTCCAGCCGTAGCTTTCGACTCCACACCGGAGAACCTTCAGTCCTCGCGAGGATGTGCATTCACCAAGGAAAGGCTCATCTGACGCTTCTGCAGATTGACACCGTCGACTTGCACATCAACCCGGTCGCCGACTCGCAGCGAGGGGACAGCTTCTTTCGAACCTTGAGAAAGCAACAGCCCGTGAATTCCGTCCGAAACCTCGACGAAGACTCCGATCGGGGTCGTTTGCGAGACGCGCGCGGAGACCGTCGTACCCATCATTTCCCGAGCGATCTGCACCAGGGGGTCCGGCACGAGGGCCCGAAGCGACAAACGCACGGGACCGTGCGACGTCTCCGTCCCGAGGACCAGGACGAAGACCTCTTGCCCTACGCACAATAGCTGCGATGCGTCGACATCACGCCTCCAGGAAACCTCCAGGAGGTCAATTATTCCTTCGACTTCACCGAGATCAACGAACACGCCGAAATCTCGCAACCCGGTGACAATCCCTTTGCGCACGTCACCGGCCTGAACATCGACGCGCCCGTTGGCGTTCGACATGACTAACCACTTCCTCCCCATTGACCTCACACACTTCGCTGCGAATACCCGTGCATGGAGTCCCACCATACCGGTTCGCCATCGATGAGCTCATTGAAGCGAGGGATGTCCTCCGTCTTGATTACCCATTCGTACTCCTCTCGACCTCGGCTGTTCTCATGCGGCTGGCGATACTGGTCCGCTGGGAACTCGTCGGCGAACTCCGGCTTCATGGTGTACTCCCAGAAGCCCGGCTCGAAGCCCCCCTCGCCTGCGTACTGAGCGGCAACGACCTCGTCATCACCGAGATAGGCGGTCCCTTGATGGATGCGCCCGTCGGGAGACCTCTGGACGGGGTGCTCCGACGGATCCAGACCACGCCTTGCAGCTTCGCTCTGGCCGGCCCTGGGCGCCCGGTACAGCTTGATCGGACAGTCTCCCGGCGCCAGGCCAAGGAGGTCGATCTGACTGTACGGGTTGCGAACGTACGTCCGTGGATTAGGAGTCGGCGCCAGCCCCAGCGGATCAGCGGTGGCGTACCGGGCGGTGTCGGGGTCGTAGTGGCGGAAGTAGTTGTAGTGGAGGCCGGTTTCCGGGTCGGCGTACTGGCCGGGGAAACGGAGCGGGGTGTACGCGGTGGCGTCGGCGTTCCACGTGGTGGTGCCCCACAGGGTGGAGCGGGTGTGCCAGGCGATGCCGCCGGTCTCGTCGACCAACTCCGTCGGGGTGCCGACCAGGTCGGTGACGACGGCGAAGAAGCGTGAGTCGACCTGCTCCTGCGTGAGGTGCTTGCGCTCGTACTGGGTCAGCGGCCGGTGACCTTCGTGATCCCAGGTCAGGGTGACCCCGGTGGTGGAGTCGTACTGTTCGGCGAGGCGCGTGCCGTCCCACGTGAAGTGGACGGTCTCGGCCGGCTCGCCGTCCGGCCCGAGGCGGTGCTTGGCGGTGCGGCGGCCCAGTGGGTCGTAGGTGTAGGTCCAGCGGGTGCCGTCCGGCGTGGTGCACGCGGTGAGGCGGTCTTCGGCGTCCCAGTGGTAGCGCCAGGTGTCGGGCTTCCTGGACAGACGGGTCTTCTGCCGCAGGGTCATGCGGCCGGCGTCGTCGTGCTCGTACCGCACGCCGCCTGCGGAGACGATGCGCGTGCCCTCGTAACTGCGCTGCCCGCGTGCCGCGGTCCGGCCGGCCCGGTCGGGCCACTGGGCGCTCGTCTGGTTGCCGGCCCGGTCGTAGGCGTAGGTCTCGGACCAGCCGTCGGCGGTAACGGTGAGCGGGCGGCCGACGGGGTCGAGGTCCATGTGCTGGACGGCGCCGGTGACCTCGTCGGTGACGGAGGTGAGGTAGCTGTCGGCCCGGTAGGAGTAGTGACGGGCCCGCTGCGGGCGGGTGGCCGTCACCAGCTCCTGACGTATGAGCCGGCCCAACGGGTCCCATCCGCTGTGGAGGGTGACGGAGTCACCGAAGGCCCGCTCGGTCTCCCGGCCCAACGCGTCGTGCGCGAAGGCGAGCGTGTGCCCGTCCGCCGACAGCGAGGTGCGGTTGCCCGCGAGGTCGTAGGTGAAGGTGCTGACCGCGCCGGTGGGCGTGGTACGGGTGGTGCGGCGCCCGAGCTGGTCGTAGGTGTAGTGGGTGATGCGGCCGTCGACAGACTCGGCCACGAGCCGTCCGACCGGGTCGTACCGGAGGTCCAGCGTGGACGCGGGCGAGGAGGCGCGCAGAAGATGGCCCGCCTCGTCGTACGTGTAGCGGGTCTCCGCCTCCCCGACGGACTTGGTGACCGTGCGCCCCACGGCGTCGTGGGTGTAGGTGAAGGTGTCGCCGAGAGGTGTGGTGCGCGCGGTCAGGCGCCCGGCGGCGTCGTGGTCGTAGGAGACCTGCCGACCGTCGAAGTCGGACTCCGCGACGAGGTTGCCCGCACGGTCGTAGGTGTAGTCCCAGGTGAGGCCGTAGGGGTTCGTGACCTGTGTCAGCCGCAGCTCGGTGTCGTAGGCGAAGGCGTAGCTCGCTCCATCGGGCGTGGCACGGCTGACGAGTTGGTCGAAGTGTGTGTAGTGAAGGCGGATCGGCCGCCGGCCGGGTCGGTGTGGGTCAGGCAGTTGCCCTCGCCGTCCCAGGTCCAGGTCTCCTCCGTGCCGTCCGGGGCGATGCGCCGCGAGGGTTTGCCCTCGACCGTCCATTCCATGCGTGTGGTCGCGCCCGTCGCATCCGTGACGGCGATCGGGCGGCCGAAGGCGTCGCGCACGCAGAGGGTTTCGGCTCCGAGAGGGTCGGTGAGGGTCAGCGGGAGACCCGCCGGGTTGCTGGTCACGCGCGTCTCGGCGCCGAGGGCGTCGGTGATCCCGTTGACAGCCCCGGCGGAGTCGTGCGTGAACCGCGTGGTCGCGCCGTCCGGCGCGGTCACGGCTGTGCGGTTGCCGCGCCCGTCGTACTCCTGGCGCCACACCGCACCGCCCGGGGCGGTGACCTCCGTGGGGAGGTGGAGACGGTTGTACTCCGTGGTGACGCGCGTGCCGTCGGGGCGGTCGACGGCCGTGAGGTTGTCCGCGTCGTCGTAGGTGAACGTCGTCGTGTTGCCGAGCGGGTCGGTGCGGGAGATCAGGTTGTCGTGCCGGTCCCACTCGCTGTGGACCGTGTGACCCAGCGGGTCCGTCTCGGCGACGACCTGACCCAGATGGTTCAGGTGGTAGGTGGTGACGGCGCCCGTCGAGTCCGTGTAGCGGGTGGTGCGGTTCTCGGCGTCGTAGTGCACCTGGGAGGAGAGGAAGCCCTCCGGGCCGACGGTCCGGGCCACCCGGCCGCGCTCGTCGTAGACGTACTGGTAGATGGAGTCGTTGCGGTCGGTCCACGACGTGATGCGGTGCTGGTCGTCATAGCCGAAGCGCAGTGGCAGGCCGGAGGAGTTGACGACGTCGGTGAGGTTGCGGTCACCGTCGTAGCCGTACCGCATGACCTGCGTCGGGCCGTCCGGAGTGCGCAGCGCGATGCCGCCGACGAGGCCGTCCTCGCACGACACCTCGACGTGGTAGCCCGCGTCGTGCCGCACGGCCGTCGGCGTGCCGTCGTCGTCGCGGTCGATGCTGATGCCATTGCCGTTGCGGTCCTCGATCTCGGTCAGCCACCACACGCCGTCCGTCTCGGGCGCGGGCAGGAAACGGCGGGTCAGGCCGGTACGCGGGTCGGTCACCGCCAGGTCCCAGGCGCTGGAGCCCTGGACGCACGTCAGCGGGATGCGGCGGCCCTCGCGCGGCAGAACCTGCTCTCCGATCAGGTCGGGCGCGTGGTCGTACTGCAGGGAGGAGCCGTCGACCCGGTGCCACCAGAGCTGCCCTCGCTCGCCGGTGAGTTCGAGGCGTTCATCGAGCGAGGAAGCCCAGGACGGGCCGAAGAAGCGCCCGTGGGCGTAACCGGAGAGGTGGGTGCGTTCGATCGCCAGGGGCAGCACGCCGGGGAGGACGAGGTCGGTCTGCGACTGGAGCATCTGCCCCGTCGCCATGTCGATCGGGTCGCCGTTCTTGCACTTCGCCTCGTCGGGGCGCGCCTTCTGGGACAGCTCCGGGGAGGGTGGCTTGGCGTTCGTGCCGGGGACGTTGCGACCCTGGGGACGCATGGGGGTGAGGCCGCCGGGGCTCTTGCCGTCGGCCTTGGGGTCGATCGCCTTGAGGGCGTCGGCGACGTTCTGCTCGTTGCGCTTGTGGTTGCGCGACATCGCGGTGATGCCGTTGGGCACGTCGTCCTTGACGTGCTTGATGACCTTCTTCGCCGCCTTCTCGGTGCCGCTGAACGCTCCGCTCAGCATCGACTCGAAGACCTGGGTGAAGGGGTCCCGCCCCTTCGTGCGGCCGAACGCGTTCTGCGCCCGCCGCAGCGAGGCGAGGGAGTTGCTGTCCAGGTCCTTGGCGTGACCGGACATCTTCTTCGCGCCGTTGTCGAACTCGTCGGTGTCGATCTTCATGCGGCCACCGCCACCGCCGCCACCGGAACCGCCCGAGCCGGCCGAGTTGAGGTTCATCCCCGACGGGCCGCCCTGCTCACCTCCGCCGCCCGAGTCCGCGTCTCCGCCTCCGCCTCCGCCGGGCGGCAGCGCGATCGCGTCCTCCGCGATGTCGAGGATCATGTCCTCCGTCATCGCCGTCAGCTTGTTCGTGACCGGTTCCGTCACCTCCGCGATCAGCCGGTCGACGATCTCCTCCTGCGCCTCCTTGATCAGGCGCCGGATCAGCTCCCGCATCGCCGCCATCTGCGCCGCGCCGATGAACGCCGACAGACCGCCCGTGACGAAAGCAAGCCCCACCGAGATACCGAGCGAGGCGGCCATGTACCCCAGCTCGATCTCGGCCTTGCGTTTCAGCCCTTCGATGATCACCGCGACCGTGTCGCAGGCCGTCGCGAACAACCGGGCCACCGCGGGCACTTGATCGAGATGTGAGGATTTGACCTTCCCCCAGTGGTCCTGGAGCGAGTCCACCGCCCAGCCCTCGCTGGAGGACAGCACCCGGCTGACCGCCTGATGCGCGTCACCGCCGTGGGTCTCGAAGCGGTCGGCGAACTCCCGCAGGGCGTCCGCCATCTCGCGGTAGTCGTCCTCGTCGACATTCGGGAAGTTGATCCCGATGAACTCGAGAATCTCGTCCACCCAGTCGGGCAGCGTGTAGCCCATCCCCCGTCAACTCCCCCCAGAGCCCGCGTACATGCGGTCAACGTGTACGCGGCAACGATACCCAGAGGTTCACCCGCGGCGACCACCCAATTACGGCCAAGGGAGAGCGTGAGCAGCTGGACCGACCTGCACCACCGTCTGTGGAACCCCCTGCTCCGACCGGGCCGCTCCGGAGACGGCCAGGCACCCGGGCGGCTACGGCTTGACCCAGCCCCTGCCCGCCGCCAGGACGCCCGCCTCGAAGCGGCTTCGGGCGCCCAGGCGCTGCATCAGCTCCGCGGTGATGCGCCGGGTGGTGCGCACGGACACCCCGAGCTGCCGTGCGACGGCCTCGTCGGTCATCCCCTCGGTGAGCAGGTCGAGCACGGCCCGCTCCTGGGGGGTCGGCGGATCGCCGTCCCGGCCTCCGCCGCGTGTCCGGGGCAGGGTGAACGGGCGGGCCTGCCGCCACGTCTGGTCGAAGAGCGCAAGCAGCGCCGCGACCGCGCCGGTGCCGTGCAGCACGAGGGCGCCCCGGTCGGCCGCCGCCGGGTCGACCGGCACGAGCGCCGTGGCCCTGTCGTAGAGCAGCGTCGGCGTCGGCAGCCGCGGCACGGTACGTGCCAGGCCGCCCCGTTCGCCCAGCCACGTCACGTACTCCCGGACGTCGGGGCGGTTGCGGCAGCCGTCGAGGAAGACGTACCGCAGCCGTACGCCCCGCTCCAGGGCCGCCGCGTCCAGGGGCCGGGCCGCCGCGAGATACCGCTCCTGCTGCGCGCCGCCGGTGACGAAGGCCGCGATCTCGGTGACGCAGGTCCCGGCCAGGCACTCGATCCGGGACTGGATGCGGTCCGGGGAGGTGAGCTTCTGCACCTCGGTGGCGGTGTGGGGGCCGCCGGTGGCGCGGAGGTCGGCGAGCATGCGGTGCACGGCGACTCTGCTGACGCCGATCTGCCGCTGGCGCTCCAGGAGTTCGGCCTCCTGGTTCATCAGCAGGGAGGTGAGCCCGATCTCCGGGTCGACGGCCCGCCCCGCGCCGCCGTCCGGTGACGGCCGCACGAGGGCCAGGGCGGCCAGCCGGTCCAGCGCCGCCAGGACGCGTCCGTCGGCCCAGCCCAGTTGCTCCGCGAGGCCCGCCGGGCCCTTGCCCCGACCGCCGAGCATCGCGCGGTAGACCGTCTCCTCGTCGGGTCCGAGGCCCAGCTGACCCAGCATGCGTCACTCCCCCGGGGCGGCGGCCTTCGGGCCGCGCGGCCCAACCCCTCGATGCGGAGAGGTCGTTGTGGGCCCACACCTTACTGGAAGGCGCCGTTCCCGCCCGTCCTCGCGAACGCCTCGCCGCCCCCGCTCGTGCCTGTGGCCCCACCCGAAGGCGGGGCCACAGGCATGAGCAGGTCAGGACGAGGTGCGGGCGTTCTCGTCGGCCTGTCCGCCCGCGCCGACGAGACCGCGGTGCGTGCCGCCGGCCGCGAGGCGCGGCTCGAAGCGGCGCATCTCGCGGCGGCCGACGGTGCCGATGAGGCCGGGCAGGTAGCCCCGGATGCTCTGCATGCCGCGCAGCCACCACTGGGCGTAGACGTGCGCGGAGCGGCGTTCGATGCCCGCCACGATGCGGTCGACGGCCGGGCCCAGGGGGTAGGTCTTGTTGGACGGCCACGGCAGCCGCTGCCGCAACTCACGCATCACGTCGTCCTCGTCGGCGCCGCGCACCATGTCGGTGTCGGTCCAGCTCAGGTAGCCGACCCCGACGCGCACGCCCTTGTGGCCGACCTCGGCGCGCAGCGCGTGCGCGAACGCCTCGACGCCCGACTTCGACGCGCAGTACGCCGTCATCATCGGCGCCGGGGTGAGGGCGGCCAGCGAGGCGACCTGGAGGAAGTAGCCGCGGGACGCGGCGAGCAGCGGCAGGAAGGCACGGCCGGTGACGGCGCCGCCGATGAGGTTGACCTCGACGACGCGCCGCCAGGCGTCCGGGTCGGAGTCCATGAACGGGCCGCCGGCGGCGACGCCCGCGTTGGCGACGGTGACGTCGACCTTCCCGAAGCGCTCCGCCACCTCCCCGGCGACCCGGGCCATGGCGACGTGGTCGGTGACGTCGGCCTCCCACCAGTCGGAGTCGACGTCCAGCGACTCGCTGACCTTCTTGAGCTCGTCCGGTTCGAGACCGATCAGGGCGAGCCGGGCGCCGCGGGCGGCGAGTTTGCGGGCCAGCAGGGCGCCGATGCCCCGGGCGGCCCCGGTGACGACGACGACCTGGCCCTCCATGCTCCTGCGGCTCATGCGCTCTCCTCCTCGATCTGCTGCTGCGGCGGGGCAGGGGTGTTCGCGGTCCCGGGCGCGGTCTCGGCTGCGGTCTCGGCTGCCGGGCGCGGGCCGGGGACGCGGGCGGACGGTTCTCCGGACGGGACCGGCGCGAGGTGGTCGCGTACCAGGGCGGCGAGAACACCGGCCACCGCGTCCGCGTCCTCGACCGGTGTCATGTGACCGCGGCCCGGCAGCTCGGTGAGCCCGGTGCACTGCGGCAGGGCGTCGGCGATGCGGCGGCCGTGCACGGGCGGGGTGAGGCGGTCGGCGCCGCCGGAGACGACGGCGGTCGGCACGTTCAGCCGGGCCAGGTCCGCCTCGACGTCGAGCGTGTCCAGCACGTGCGACCAGGCCGCGCGCACGGTGCGGGGGCAGGCGTGCACGAGTCGGGCGCACGCCTCGACCTGCTCGGGTGTCGAAGCGGCGCCCATGGTGCCGTACTTGACGAGTCTGCGGGAGACCGGCGTGACCGGGCCGAGCGGGGCACCGGTGCCGAGCAGCCTGCGGTGCAGGAAGGTGCGGAGGCGTCCCGCCCGGAGCGGCAGCACCCGGGACTCGGCGACCAGCCGCGACGGGCCGGTGTTGCACAGCAGTACGGCGGCCGCGCACTCCACGAGACGGGGTCGGCCGGCGGCGGCCATGAGCGTCATGGCGCCCATGGAGTGGCCGCCGACGACGGCCCGTTCGCCGGGGCCGAGCACGGTGTCGAGCACCGCGCACAGGTCGTCGGCGAGCGTCCCGGTGCTGTACGCGGACGGGTCGGCGGGCGCCGAACGGCCGTGGCCGCGCTGGTCGTAGACGACGACGCGGTGGCCGCCGGCCGTGAGCGACCGGACGACGGGCGCCCAGAAGGCGGTGCTGCACGTCCAGCCGTGGGCGAGGACGACGGCGGGGCCGTCGGCCGGGCCGTGCTCCTCGACGTGCAGGACCGCGCCGTCCGCGGAGGTCGCCCGCAGGGTGCGCCGGGGAGCCGGGGGCTCGTACCGAAGGGTCACGGCGGCGGTCACGAGGCCTCCTTCAGGGCGACGTCGGCGGCCTCGGCCGCAGCGGGCTCGGCAGGCTCAGCGTTCTCCACGACCGCGCCGGCCTCTGCGGGCTGCGCGACGGACGGCCGGACGCGCAGCACCTCGTACTCGTTGAGGTCGACCCGCCGCGTCACCTTGCGGAACTCGCCCGTGGTGCCCGGCCAGACGGTGGTGTTGCGGCCGTTGGCGTCCAGGTACCAGCTGTCGCAGCCGCCGGTGTTCCAGACCGTGCGCTTCATCCGGTCCTGGATGTGCCGGTTCCAGGCGCGCACGGCGGAGGGCCGGGCGTCCAGGGCGACCTTGCCGCCGAGGGTGTCGAGCTGCCGGAGGTAGTCGACCATGTAGTTCAGCTGGGCCTCGATGATGAGGATCATCGAGCTGTTGCCGAGACCGGTGTTGGGGCCGATGACGGTCATGAAGTTGGGGAAACCGGCGGCCGACGCGCCGCGCAGGGCCTCCATGCCGCCGGTCCACTCCTCCGCGAGGGTGGTGCCGTTCGCGCCCTTGATGCGCTGGGCGATGGGCATGTCGGTGACGTGGAAGCCGGTGCCGAAGACGACGGCATCGACCTCGGTCTCGGTGCCGTCGGAGGCGACCAGGGTGTTGCCGCGCACCTCCTTCAGCCCGGCCGGCACCACGTCGACGTTCGGCTGGGCGAGGGCCGGATACCAGCTGTTGGACAGCAGGATGCGCTTGCAGCCGATCCGGTAGTCCGGGGTCAGCAGGCGCCGCGTCTCCGGGTCCTTGATCGCCTTCTTCATGTGCGCGGCGGCCAGCTTCTCGATCAGCCCGAGCCGGCCGGGGTGCTTGGTGAACGCGCCGACCTGCAACTCGCGGACGAACCACAGCAGTTGCCGGCGCGCCGCGCGGGTGGCGGGGAGCTTGGTGTGCAGCCATCGCTCCGGACCGCTGATCTCCCGGTCCATGCGCGGCATCACCCAGGGGGCCGTCCGCTGGAAGACGGTGACGCGGTCGACGGTGGGCTGGATCGCCGGAACGATCTGGATCGCCGAGGCCCCGGTGCCGATCATGGCGACGCGTTTGCCGCGCAGGTCGTAGTCGTGGTCCCACTGGGCGGAGTGGAAGACCTTGCCCTCGAAGCCGTCGAGGCCGGGGATGTCCGGGATCTTGGGGTCGGAGAGCGGGCCGGTCGCGGAGACCACGAAGTCCGCGGTGAGGGTGCCCCGGGAGGTCTCGACGACCCAGTGCAGCGCGTCGGTGTCCCACGTCATCTGCTCCACCTCGTGCCGGAAGCGGATGTGGGGGCGGAGGCCGAAGGTGTCGGTGACACGCTCCAGATAGGCGCGGATGTGCTGCTGGCCGGAGAAGTTGCGCGGCCACTCCGGGTTGGGCGCGAAGGAGAAGGAGTAGAGGTGCGACGGGACGTCGCAGGCGCATCCCGGGTAGCTGTTGTCGCGCCACGTCCCGCCGACCGCGTCGCGGCGCTCCAGGACCACGAAGTCGGTGATCCCGGCGCGGCGGAGGCGTACGGCCGCCCCCAGGCCACCGAATCCGGATCCGATCACCGCCACCCGTACGTGCTCGTGCTCGCGCTCGCCTGCCATCGCGCCGCCTCCTACCGGTCTGTCGGCCACAGCTGAAGCTGTCGTTGCCGCGACTGATTCACTCATGCGAGATCGCGCCAGTAATCACTGGCACTGTCCGGGAGAGTAGGGCAGTTCCGTACTGATGGGTAGGGGGTGCGGGCAGAAAAGTTACCGGCGGTTACGCATGGGGTGCCGAGCCCTCCGGGACGCGCGCACGGAGTGGCGGCGACCGGGCCCGGCATAGGGTGGGCGCGTGGGGAACCCAGAGCACCGGGCGGCACCCCCGCACCCGGAGGTGCCGCCGGACGAGAAGCACGAGTACCGGGCGGCCGACCTCGCCCGCGCCGCCGGAATCACCCAGCGCACCCTGCGCTTCTACCGCGAGCGCCGCCTGCTGCCGCCACCCCGGCGCGAAGGCCGCATCGCCTGGTACGACGAACACCACCTCGCGCGCCTGCGCACCATCGCCACGCTGCTCGCCCGCGGCCACACCCTCGGCGGCATCGCCGACCTCATCGACGCCTTCGAGCAGGGCCGCACCAGCAGCTCCACCGCCCGACTCCTCGGCATGGACTCGCTGTTGACCAGCACCTTCTCCGACGAGACGCCGGTACGCCTCACCCCGGAGGACCTGGCCGACCACTTCGGCAGCGACGTCACCGCCGAGGACCTGGCGGCCTCCCTGGAGATCGGCTACGTCTCCGTCGAGGGCGACGAGATCGTGCACGTCAGCCGCCGCCTGCTGGACGCCTCCGCGGCCCTGGTGCGCGAGGGTGTGCCGCTGTCGGCCGTGCTGGCCGCCGGGCGCCGGCTGCGCGAGGAGGTCGACGCCGTCTCCGAGGTGTTCAGCGAGATGCTGCGGCGCTACATCCTCCCCGGCGACCTCACCGCCGCCGACGCCGAACGCGTCACGCTCACCCTGGCGCGGCTGAGCCCCATCGCCAAGCAGGTCGTCGAGGCCGAACTGGGCCTCGCCCTGGACCGCCGCGTCCGCGCCGAGGCGGAGACGTGGTTCGCCGCCGCCGGGCAGCGACAGGACGCCCCGGCAGGCGACGCACCGGCCCGGGACGGGACGCATCGGGACGGGACAACCCGGGACGGGAGGTCCGGGGCATGACGGCCGACGGCGCGACGGGAGGACCCCGGGACGGGCTGGTCAGGAGGCCGAGGACGCCCGGTCGTACGTGAGGAACGCGGCGCCGCTCCCCAGCACGGTGTGGTCCGTCAACTCCCAGGTGCGCGGGTCGAATCCGGCCGACGCACCGAACAACGGGATGCCGGTGCCGAGAGTGAGCGGGCCGAGCTTGACGATCAGCCTGTCGATCTCCGCGTAGAGCGCGCCCGCGAGTTCGCCGCCCCCGACCAGCCAGATGTCCTTGCCCGGCTCCTGCTTCAGCTCCCGCACCCGCGCGACCGGGTCGGTGGCCACCAGCTCGACCGCCGGGTCGGGGCTCTCCGTCAGCGTCCGGGAGAACACCAGATGCCGCAGGTGGGGGAAGGCATCGGTGACGCCGGCCTTCAGGCCGACCTCGTACGACCGCCTGCCCTCCAGCACCGTGTCGAAGTGCGTGCCCTCGGCGGTGACGCCGAGCGCGGCGCGCGCGGCACCGGGCAGGATCTCCGGCAGCTCCGCGACGAGGTGCGCGACGTAGTCCTCCGGGGTCGGCCAGAAACCGTCCGGGCCCGTCGGATCGGCGCCGTCCGGACCCGCGACGAAACCGTCCAGCGAGGACGCTATGCAGTAGACGAGCTTGCGCAAACGGGACTCCTTTGTGAGTCGTCGGCCGGCGACGGTCCGCCGACGCGCTCAGTGTCGCCCGCCGGGGCGCACCGCCGCCACCGGAATAGCGTCCCGCTACGTTCCCCCGCTCCCGCGCCCGCAGGGGCGCAGCCACGGCTCCGGTCAGGGGCCGAACACGACCGTGACCGGGGCGTGGTCGGACCAGCGCGCGTCGTGGCTCGCCGCCCGCTCCACGTACGCCTTCACCGCCCGGTCGGCGAGCCCCGGCGTGGCCATCGCGTAGTCGATGCGCCAGCCGCTGCGAGGTTCTGTTCCCTTCGGTGGCGGATCCACGTTCCAACCGTGAGCGACATGGCCATCAATCGGGGCTGCGTTGACAGAAGGAGAGTTGGTCGGCACATAGAGGAGGATCCCCAAGGGAGTCAGGATCCTTTTTCGTGATGCGGCGGTACCCGGTACGAGCGAACCGCGGCGTGTTGGACACCAGGGCAAGCCCACCGAAGAAGATATAGGAAGCTATCGGTTCGCCCGGAGGTGTCAGGCCCCCCCACCCCAACCCGGCATACAAATATATTGTTCCCTCAAGCGAGTTGACGAGGAGGGAAATTAAACTCAGCCCAGTCGTCGTCTTACTTCGGAGTCCACTGAATAGGGCAGGGATGGAGTAACAGGCCGTGGCCGCTACAATTACGGCGCCTAGAACCGTTTCGAAGTGACCGACAAGGTAGCCGACGAATCCGACAGCTCCAGTCACGCAAAGACTTGATCCCGCTGTAAGCAAGATGGTGGAGGCCATCGAAGGTGCCACTCGGACGACTTCGCGCCACAGCAGTAAGTGAAAGGACAACCAAAGGGCGGTGGCAATCGCCGCAGCGACAGACTCTACTGTGATAGCAACAGCGATCCACCCAACTCCAGTACCCGCCAAAACTCCCACGCTGATGGCGCTCACACCATCACTCGACCTTGTACGTCTAACACGCAGCCAAGCTGGGACCGAGCGGAGGATCTCGATTACGATCAGCGCCACCCCAGCGAGAACCATCGAGATCTCCACATCTGACACCAGATCAGCTCCCACCCCGTTAAGCCACTGACGCACGTCTACGCATCTACAGAAACCCTACGCCCGAAGTCAACAGCACCGCACGCGACTCGCAACGGGCGCCCGCACTGGAGCGATCTTGCCCACTTGGAGCACTCCCATACCTGCTGGCACACTCAACATGGTTGTGACCGCAGCTACTTGGAGACCCGCACCAGCCGCTGACGGTACAGTCATCTCACCCGACAACCATCCGCGAGTTCCGACGGGGAGGATGAGTGGACTCGGACCTGCGCAACGTGTTACTCGGTCTGATCAGTGCCACTGTGGCGGCGATCATCGCCCGCTTGGTAGAGCTCTTTCGGAAGCATCGCCTTCGAGTGCGAACCACCAAGAAGCATCCCATCGGGGGCATTTACATAAGCACCTATACAGATGCAATGGACGGCGTAACTCGGACCATCCGCGACAAGGTCTACATTAATCAAATCGGAGCCACATTCAGTGGCTACTCCCAGAACCTGGAAACCGGTCGCCGGTTCGATTTCGATGGGCAAATAGTCAACGAAAAGTACCTCGCCGGCACTTACCGGGGAGAGCAACGTGAGGATGAAGGCCTCGGCGTCTTCTACATGGCGCTCCACCTGATCAAGTCTGGATACATCGAGGGTCTATGGGCTGGCTACGGCGCCGAATCCGGTTCCATAATCTCTGGGCAATGGAAGTGGAGAAAGATGGCGCAAGTTCATATTCGAGACTGCACTCCGTCCGACAGTATCCTTCCTGATGCTGTCGCACTACTCAACGACTCCCTGGGGTCGGGCTACGTAAGCATGGCAGAGGCCGAAGAGCTCACTCTGACTCCCGAAGGCGTGGTTCTTGTCGCGGAGAATGAGCATGGCCAACTCAGAGGCGTGGGCACTGCTCACGTGATGGAGGACCCTGCGAAAGAAGACCTCGAGCGCAGACTCCATTCTGCTGGGATCCGTAGGCCGAATCTCATGGGCACCAAGGTGGGATTGCTGAAATCGGCTGCCGTGGTACCGAGGGGGAGAGGGCAGGGTATCGGCTTGCAACTGATAAACCGTCGACTCTCGAGGCTGAAGGAACTCGGTTGCTCAACCGCTGTAGTGCTCGCCTGGGACTCCGGTGGTGTCCATTCCTCCACTGGCGTGCTGGAGTCGGCTGGGTTCCAACGTGTCGCGGACCTGCCTGAGTACTGGCGCGAACCGGTAGGAGAAGAGACCTTCGACTGCCTCAGTTGCGGAAGGCCGTGCGTCTGCACGGCCGTACTGTTGAGGCGTAGTCTCTACGACTTCGATGGGGAGGGTGATTCCCGTAAGAAGCACTTCTGGAGTCGCACCCCGACGTGACCTCTTGTCAAGCGCTGAAGACGACCGTGACCGGGGCGTGGTCGGACCAGCGCGCGTCGTGGCTCGCCGCCCGCTCCACGTACGCCTTCACCGCCCGGTCGGCGAGCCCCGGCGTGGCCATCGCGTAGTCGATGCGCCAGCCACTGTCGTTGTCGAACGCCCGCCCCCGGTACGACCACCAAGAGTACGGCCCGGTCTCCTCCGGGTGCAGCGCACGCACGACGTCGGTGTAGCCGCCGTCCGCCGGGTCCAGGACCTGGTCCAGCCAAGCGCGTTCCTCAGGCAGGAAGCCGGAGTTCCTGCGATTGGCGCGCCAGTTCTTCAGGTCGGCCTCGCGATGCGCGATGTTCCAGTCGCCACAGACCAGCACCTCGCGGCCGTCCGCCGCCGCACGTGCGCGCAGCCCCCGGAGGTACGGCAGGAACGCGGCCATGAACCGCTCCTTCTCCTCCTGCCGCTCCGTCCCCACGTCGCCTGAGGGCAGGTACAGGCTGGCGACGGTCACGCCCGGCAGGTCCACCTCGAGGTAGCGGCCAGCGTCGGTGAACTCGGCCACACCGAACCCGGTCCGCACCCGCTCCGGCTCCCGGCGTGTGAGGAGGGCCACGCCCGCGCGCCCCTTCACCGACGACGGCGCGTACACGGCGTGCCATCGGTCGGGCTCCCGTACGGCGGCGGCGAGCTGATCACGTTCGGCCCGCACCTCCTGGAGGCACACCACGTCCGCGTCGGCGGCCGCCAGCCACTCCACGTAGCCCTTCCGGGCGGCGGCGCGCAACCCGTTCACGTTCACGGTCGTCACGGTGAGCATGGAAGGCACTCTATGTGTCCGAATGCGCGTCACTCTCATCGCTACCTGTTGGCGACACCGACTGCGCCGCCACCCGGCCAGCCGCAGCACCGCGTCCAGCCCGCGCCGGCTCCCCGGCACCTGCCCCGCGGGCAGCACGTAGGAGCGGATGCCCGCGGCGGCCGCCCCGCCGTCCTTCGCCGGGACGTCGCCCACCATCAGCGCCTGCCCCGGCGTCACGCCGAGCACGTCGCAGGCGTGCCGGAACAGCACCGGGTCCGGCTTCTCGGTGCCGTGGTCGCAGCTGTGGACCCAGGCGCCGACGGGGCCGTCCAGCCCGTGGTGGGCGAACGTCGGCCGCAGGTCCCAGCCGACGTCGCTCACCACGCCCACGCCGATCCCGGCCGCCGCCAGTGCGCCGAGCGTCTCCCGCGTGTCCGTGTACGGCACCCAGTGCTCCGGCGTCCGCAACTGGTCGTACAGCGCCCCCGCAACGGGCGCCAGCTCCGGCGCCGAGCCGTACCAGGTGGTGAACGCGTGCCGGTGCGGGGTCGCGGAGACGTCCCGCGCGTGCTGCGCGGCGACCACGTCCGGGTCGGTCAGCCCGGCCTCAAGGCCGCCCAGGATGCGGTCCATCTCCGCCTCCCCCACCGGCCGCCCGAGCGCCGCGCGCACCCGGTCCGGATAGGGCGCCATCTGGAACAGCGTGCCGGAGAAGTCGAACAGCACCGCCCGTACGGGCTCCACGGGCTCCGCGCCCCGCGGCCGTATCGGCCCCTCGGGGCCGGTGACGAAGAGATCAGCCATCGCAGCTTTGTACCAGTGTGCGGGCCCCCGGGAACGCGTCGAAGCTCCCACCCGGGCAGGGTGGGAGCTTCGACGCGTGCGCGGATCGTCCGAGGTCAGGCGGCGGCGTCGTCCGTCCGGACCGTGGCCGGGACGGCGCGGCGCCGGCGGACCACGAGCAGGGTGGCGCCCGCGGCGAGCAGAGCGAGCGCGAAGCCGCCCAGCGTCATCGCGCCGGTGCCGGTGAGGGCGAGGCTGCCGCCGTCGGTGTCCGTGCCGGCGTCCGCACCGGAGTCGTCGGCGCCGCCCGCGGCGCCGCCGTCGGTCGTGGCGTCGTCGGAGCCGTCGGAGCCGCCGTTCCCGGAGCCGTCGTCGTCCGGGCCGCCCGTACCGGCGGTGTCACCGGGCGTCTCCTCGTCCCCGGTGCCGTTGAGCACGATCCACCCGGTGTCGTTGCCGGGCTTCGCCTCGTTGGGGTCCTCCCAGCCGGGGAAGGACGCCTCGCCGAGCGCGCCCTCGACCACCTCGTCGATGCGCAGGCCGAAGGTGAACTCGCGCGTGGTGTTCTCCAGGAACGGCGTGTCGCCGCCGCACCAGAAGCTGACGACACGGCCGTTCTCCCGGTCCTTCGGGCTGCAGTCGGCGGGCGTGTTCACGACGGTGGCCCCCTCGGGGACCTGCACCGTGAAGTCGACCGGCTCACCGCCGGAGCGGAGGGCTCCGATCCAGGCGGGGCCGCGGTTGTGCAGCGTGACGGTGGCCTGGACCGTGTCGCCCTGGGCGCCCTTCACCCGGTCGCCGACCAGGTCGAGGTCGTAGGTGTTGCTGGAGGGCAGGTCCACCTCGGCGTAGGTGACGTACGTGCCGCCGCCCTGCACCGGCTCCAGGGTGAGCTTCTTGCCGCCGCCCTGCTGGTAGGTGCCCGAGCCGCGCAGGTTGCCCGCGTCGGCGGGGTCGAGGGCGGTGAAGCGGTACGCGAAGGTGTCGCGCAGCGCGAAGTCGGCGGCCTTCACCTTCACCGGCGTGGCGACGCGGTAGGCGGCGCCCGCCTCGAAGGTGCCCTCGAAGGTGCAGAGCGCCACGTGCCGCATGTGGATGAGGTTGTCCTCGTTCTCCTTCGCGTAGGCGCAGTTGGAGAACTTCTGCGGGAAGGTCAGGCCGCGGGAACCCGTGAACCGGAGGACCACGCCGTCGGCGGCGACCCCGCCGACGTTGCGGAACGCCATCCGCGCCTTGAAGACGTCACCTGCGGCGAACCCGTCCGGCTCCGCGGGCCGGCGCATCCGGAACTCCGGTCCGCCCACCAGCACGTCGACGGTGTGGCGGGTGAACTCCAGGCCCTCGCCCTGGCCGGTGACGACGATGGCTCCCGTGTCCCCGGCCGCGCTCTCGTCGCTCACACCGAGGCCGATGCCCCAGTCCTGGTTGGCGACCTCGCCCGCGTAGATCTCGTAGCCGGAGCAGGTGGCGACGAGGCCCTCGGCGTCGCAGGGCAGGTGGACGTCGGCGACACCGTCGAGCGCGGTCGCGTCGATGGTGACGGTCCAGTCGCCCTGGTGGATCGGACGCGAGGTCCCGTCCCCGTCGGGGTCCGGATCACCGGGGGCGCGCAGCCCGATCTCGAACGACGACTCGCCCGGCGGCGGGTCCTGCGCCTGCAGGGACAGGGCGTAGCTCTCGGGGCCGGTGAAGGACACGGGGACCGTGGCACCCGGTTCGTCGGTGTCCTCGGCCTGGGCCACACCGGCGGTGGTCGTGGCCAGCAGTCCGGCGACGGTCAGGCCGACGAGGGCGCTGCGTCTCCGGCCGGGGCGCGCGTCGCGTCGCACACGTACTCCTCGGAAGTTCGGTGTTCACATGCAAGGGGAGCCCACCGCGCGGGCTCCGCGGTGCATGACCTCCGAACACCCGGCCGAGTTGTACGGCCGCCCGGTCACGCTTCGGTCTCGCCGCCGTCCTCGCGCCCGACCTCGTCCTCGCGCCGCACCTCGTCCTCCCGGCGCCGCAGGCGGTCCAGCGCCGACAGCGGCCGCCAGTCGCGGTCGCCGGGCAGCACCCACACGCGGTGCAGCGCGGTCAGCCTCACCAGCGTGCCGACACCCACCCCCGCGACGATCCCGATGGTCGCGGCGCCGAGCTCCGTGCAGATCACCATGACGCCGCTGACCAGCAGCGCGACCGTCGCGTACAGCGGGCTGCCGTTGAGGAGGATGCCCGGGGTGGTGCCGAGCAGGAGGTCGCGCACGGCGCCGCCGCCGACGGCCGTCGTCATGCCGAGCAGCACGGCGGGCAGCCAGCCCAGGCCCGCCGCGAGCGTCATCTGCGCCCCCGCCACCGCCCAGAAGCTGAGCACCGCGGCGTCCAGGACGTTGAACACGAGCCCGGACACCTGCTGGCGCAGGTCGATGGCGAACGCCAGCATGCTGCCGGCCACGGCCACCGGCAGGTAGGCGTAGTCGGTCAGGGCCACCGGGGGGCCGTTCTGGAGCAGCACGTCGCGGATCACGCCGCCGCCGAGCCCGGACACGACGCCGATCAGCAGGAAGCCGAGCAGGTCGAGCTTCCTCCCGCGCGCCAGCACCCCGCCGAGGAGCCCGTTGGCGAACACGCCGGCCAGGTCCAGCACCCGGGTCACCTCACTCACCGACTCCGGTGACAGCCAGTCGGCCATGGTGCCGCGCTCTCCTTCTCCCGCCCCGCTCGATCCGTGCCCCCGCACGCTATCCCGCGCACCGCACCCGGCGAACTCCGTACGGCAGGCCCCCCGCGGCCGCGCCCTCAGCGCGGGCCGGTGAGGTCGGAGGGGTCGGTGTTGGCGCCGCAGAGCACGAGGCAGACGTGTTCGCCGGGGGCGGGCCGGTAGGCCCCGGTGCGCAGGGCCGCCCAGGCGGTGGCCGCGGCGTGCTCCACGGCGAGACGCCGTTCGTCCCACAGGGCCTGCCGGGCGGCGACGATCGCCTCGTCCGGCACGAGCAGCGACACCACGTCCGCCCGCTGTGCCCAGTCGACAGCCATGGCCGTGGCCCGGCGCGCGCCGAGGGCGTCGGCGGCGACCGACCGGACGGGGACGTCGACGGGCGACCCCGCCTCCAGCGCGGCGTTCAGCGCCCGGCAGTGCTCCGGCTCGGCCGCGACGACGCGGATGCCGTGCTCGTGCGCGGCCGCCGTGACGCCGGCGAAGAGGCCGCCGCCGCCCACCGCCACCACGACGGTGTCCACGTCGGGGCGTGCGTCGTGGATCTCCTCCAGCAGCGTGCCGGCGCCTGCGGCGATGTGCGGCAGGTCGTAGGCGTGGCTGGGCAGGGCGCCGGTCTCGGCGGCGAACTTCCGCGAGGCCTCCAGCGCGTCGGCGTACTCGGTGCCCACCTGCCGTACGTCGGCGCCGAGCGCGTGCAGGCGGGCGACCTTGACCGCGGGCGCGGTCTCCGGCAGGAAGACGGTGGCGGGCACGCCGTGCCGGCGCGCCGCCCAGGCGCAGGCGAGCCCGGCGTTGCCGCCGCTCGCGATGACCAGGCCGGACGGCGGCAGCGTCCCCGCCTCGGCGTGCGCGGCGGCGAAGTTGGCGGCGCCGCGGGCCTTGAACGAGCCGGTGTGCTGGGCGAACTCGTACGCGAGGGTCAGCCGCGCCTTTCCACCCCCGGAGTCCTCGCCCGCGCAGGCGAGGGGTTCCGGCGCGGACAGCGCCACCGGCCGGGTGTGGCCGGCGATCCGCGCGCGGGCGGCGGTCACGTCGGCGTAGGAGAGAGTCACGTGGCGGCTCCGGACTGTCCGACGGCGAATCGCGGGTGGTCGGGCCACTGTAGGCGAGCACTGCGCGCGCCCCGCCAAGGCGGGTCGCGGGCCCCGGCGGGGTGCGGTGAGACGCCCAGATGTTCGGCGATACGCTGCGGACTCCACCGAGGCCGTGGCCCGACGTGGCCCGACGTGGCCCGCACCTGCACCTCGGTCCCGCACGCCGACCGACCGTCACCGCACCAGGAGTGTGATCCTCTTGCTCGAGCGCACCGTCGTCGTGGGTGCCCGGAGCGGGCTGCACGCCCGCCCCGCCGCGCTGTTCGTCCAGGCCGCCACCCGCCTGCCCGTGCAGGTGAACGTCGCCCGGGACGGCCGGCCGCCGGTCAGCGCCCGCAGCCTGCTGTCCGTCCTCTCGCTGGGAGCCGGGCACGGGGATGCGGTGGTCCTCTCGGCCGAGGGTGAGGGCGCGGAGGCGGCCGTCGACGAGCTGGCGCGGCTGGTCGCGTCCGACCTCGACGCCAAGGAATAGCCGTGGGCGCCGTGTCGAGGGGAATCGGCGTGGGCGGCGGCGCGGCCGCAGGGCCGGTGGCCAGGATGACGCCTCCCCCCGGGATCCCCGCGCCGCGCACCGTCCCGTCCGGCGAGGTCGCGGCCGAGGCGGACGCCGTACGACAGGCGCTCGCACAGGTGACCGCCGACCTGGAACGGCGTGCCTCCGCGACTTCCGGCGAAGCCGCCGAAGTGCTCGCCGCACAGGCCATGATGGCCGGCGACCCGTCGCTCGCCGACCGGGCGGCGGACCTCGTCCGCGACGGCTCGGACGGGCCGCACGCCCTGACCGCCGCGTTCGGCGCGTTCCGTGCGGCGCTGGAAGCGGCGGGCGGCGTCTTCGCCGAACGCGTCGCGGACCTGGACGACCTGCGGGACCGGGCCGTCGCACGCTTCCTGGGGCTCCCCATGCCCGGCCTTCCCGAGCCCGGCCACCCGTACGTGCTGGTGGCCGACGACCTCGCCCCGGCGGACACGGCGCTGCTCGACCCCGCAACGGTCCTGGCCCTGCTCACCGTGCGCGGCGGCCCCACCAGCCACACCGCCATCCTGGCCCGCATCCTCGGCATCCCCGCCGTGGTCGGCTGCGCCGGGGCGGCCGGACTGGCCGACGGCCGCACGGTACTGGTCGACGGCACCGCGGGCACCGTACAGACCGACCCGTCCCCGGAGGCCGTCGCCGCGGCCGCCGACCGGGACGACCGCGCGCGCCGCGCGGCGGAGTCGGTCGCCGGCCCCGGCCGTACGGCGGACGGACACCCGGTCGCGCTGCTGGTCAACCTCGGCGGCCTCGCCGAGCTCCCCGCGGCGGCGGCCGCCGACAGCGAGGGCGTCGGACTCTTCCGCACCGAGTTCCTCCACCTGGACCGCGATCGCGCGCCCGGTATGGAGGAGCAGACGGCCGCCTACCGCGAGGTGTTCGCGGCCTTCGCCGGGCGCCGCGTCGTCGTCCGCACCCTCGACGCGGGCGCCGACAAGCCACTGCCGTTCGCCACCGCTGCGGACGAGCCCAACCCGGCCCTCGGCGTGCGCGGCCTCCGTACGGCCGCCCGCGACCCGCACCTGCTGGAGACGCAGCTCGCCGCGATCTCGGCGGCCGCCGAGGACTTCGGCGCACAGGTGTGGGTGATGGCGCCCATGGTGTCCCTGCCGCGCGAGGCCGCCGACTTCACCGCCCGCGTCCGCGCCCACGGCCTGCCCGTGGCCGGCGCCATGGTGGAGGTCCCCGCCGCCGCGCTGCGCGCCCGGAACCTCGCCGGACCCTGCGACTTCCTCAGCATCGGCACCAACGACCTGGCCCAGTACGCCCTCGCCGCCGACCGCACCCTCGGCAACCTCGCCGAACTCCTCGACCCGTGGCAGCCGGCCGTACTCGACCTGGTCGCCATGACGGCCGAGGCGGGCGCCGCGCGGGACCTCCCCGTCGGCGTCTGCGGCGAGGCCGCGGCCGACCCGGCACTGGCCCTGGTCCTGGTGGGCCTCGGCGTCACCAGCCTCTCCGCCGCGCCCGGCTGCCTCCCCGCCGTGCGCGCCGCCCTCGCCGCCCACTCGCTGGACCGCTGCCGTCACCTCGCCCACCTGGCCCGCACCGCCCCCGACGCCTCCTCAGCCCGCACGGCGGTCCTGACCGCCCTGGCCGACTGACACCCGCACGGCGGAACCCGGCCCGCCTCCACCGTTCACGCCGGGAGGTGCGGGCTCAGCGGCAGAGCTTCCTCAGGGTGCCGTCGAAGTCGGGAAACTCCCGCGAGGCCGACTCGACCACGCGAACGGCCGACCTGCGGCTGTCCCCCGCGAACCGTTCCGCGACCGCCGCCAGTTGCCGGTTGGGGCGCAGAGCCCTGTCGTCGCCGCGGTCGTACGAGGTGGCTGCCTCCGCGGGACCGAGCCCGTCGGCGAGGAGCCACAGAAGGTCGGGCAGGTTGCGCGCCACGACGCCGGTCTCTCCCTCGGAACCGAGGAAGACGACCGGTTGGTCGCCCAGGCTTCGGTGGGGGCGGACGAGCCAGAACGCGGCGTAACCCCCGGTGCCGTCCTGGCCGAACACGCGGAAGTCGTCTCCACGCAGATCGGGATTCCCGGTCCACGCGCGCAACCAGTCGGTCGTCTCCTCGGCGGGCAGGAACGCGCTGAAGGGTTCGAAGTCGACGCCCTCACCCTCGTCGTAGTCGAAGGGGACCGCCATCGCGGCCGCGAGGGCCGGAGGGAACCGGCGATCGTCGGGACGGCTGCGTGCGCCCGGCGGTTGCGGCAGGAGCGTGGTCCGCAGCCGGTCGACCGTCGCGCGCCAGGATTCGCCTCCCGATGCGGTCCAGAGGTCCATCAGCTCCGAGGGCTCGGTCACGACCCGGTCGAGGGCGCAGCGGGCCAGTTCGCGCAGCGCGGTGACATCGGGCAGAGGCGCTTCCGGCGCATAGGCCGAATCGGCAGGTGCCCCCTCGGTGCACTGGGCCGCGACGAGGGCCGCCGCGGCCACGGCGGCCTCGGACTCCGGTGCTTCGAGGTAGCCCCCGGTGTCCACCACACGCTGGAGCGCGTCCCGGATGACGCTCTCCCGTTCGCTCGCTGCCGCCTCGTCGACGTCGCCGCAGAAATCCGCTGCGGTGTCGTTGTCGAAGGGGCCGACGTCCCAAGTGCCCATAGATCTCTCCTGCTTCGTGGTCCGACGGCGGCATCCTGACAGGAGCCACCGACAACGCGTGCCGGCCGGACCGGGCATCGGCCCGGCCGTCCAGGGGGTGTGGGGCGGCGCGACAGGCGACTACCGTTGCCCGGGTGCAGGACATCGACGGCCTGAACGGGTCCCTCCTGGTGAAGCGTGGCTCGGCCACGGTCCTGCAGGTGTCGAACGGCGCCGCCGACACGGAGGCGGGCACGGTCTGCACCCCGGACACGCGGTTCCAGATCGCGTCGGTGAGCAAGCAGTTCACGGCGGCCGCGGCCATGCTCCTCGTCGAAGAGGGGGCCCTGGCGCTGGGCGCGCCGATCGCCGAATGGCTGCCCGGCTGCCCCCGCCGTTGGCGGCAACTGACGCTGCACCAGCTCCTCACCCACACCTCGGGCTTGGGGCACTGGTGGGAGCTGACCGGCTTCGACCTCACCAGGCCCGGTACCGCCGAGGAGTTCCTCGGCCTCTTCGCGGAGGTGCCGCTGCGCACCCCGCCCGGCACCACGTGGCACTACAGCTCGCCGGGCTACCTCCTGGTGGCGCAGCTCATCGAACAGGTCAGCGGCCGCCGCTATGCGGACTTCCTCGACGAGCGCATCCTGCTCCCGCTCGGCATGGAGGCCACGTGCGCCGGCGCGCCCCCGCCGGGAGGTGCCGCACACGGCTACCAACGCGGCCGACGGATCGACGTGGAAGCGTTCGCGGCCATGCCCGGGGCCGGGGACATATGGTCGACCGTGGGCGATCTGGCGCGGTACACGTCCGCGTTCAACGCCGACCGCGTCGTCTCCCCCTCCTCGCGCGAGGCGATGACCGCCGCCGGGGTTCCGGCCGCGGGCGACGCGGGCGCCGACGGTCCCGTCGTCATCGACCGCTACGGGTACGGCTACTGCCTCGGCACCCTGGCCGGACGTCCGGCGCGCTTCCACCCCGGCGACAATCCCGGATACCACGCACTCCTGGCGTGGCTCCCCGAGCTCGACGTCACCCTCGTGATCCTCAGCAACGACGAGGACGCAAACGTCGACGACGTCCTGCGGCAGATCCTCCCCGCGCTGACGCCCGGCCCGTAGGACGTTGCCTGGGACGCAGTCCGCCCTCGGCGCCCCGCCGAGGGCACCGGTGACGTCGAGGTTCGCGACGTCCCGGCGGGACCGTCCCCGCCTCACCCTCCGGGGACACGAGGAGCACCCCGCCCATACGAAGTCCCGCCCGATCTGGTGATCGGACGGGATCGTCGTGCCGTGGCGCTGGGTGCGGTGTTCACGAGTGGGGCTGACCTGCGAAGTACGGAGGCGTCGTGTCGGACCTTTTAGCGTGATCGCCACCAGGCAGGCGCCCATGGTGGAACGCGGTTCCGACTGCCGGAACGACTTCCGGCAGGTCGGCTCCGCCGAGCGACGTGAGGATGCCCACGGCCATGGCGACGACCGTCGAGGAGAGTTCTAGGCTTCGGCACATGAAGATCACCGTGCGGTCAGCAGTCGAGACGGACCTGCCCTCACTGCTCACTCTCTACAGTGAGTTGAACCCCGACGATGCACCCCTGTCCCAGGAATCAGCCGATGCCATCTGGGCGAGCATCTCCGGGCAGCAGGGGCGTACTGTGCTGGTCGCCGAGGCTGACGGGGCCGTTGTCGGCACCGCGGACTGCATGGTCCTGCCGAACCTCACCCGTGGCGGTCGGTCCATCCTCTTCGTGGAGAACGTCGTGGTCGCCGGTTCCTGTCAGCGGCAAGGCATGGGGCAGCAGCTGATGGAGGCCGCCATGCACCTGGGCGAATCGGCCGGCTGCTACAAGGTGCAGTTGCTGGCGGCCGATGACGAGTACGTCCACACGTTCTACGAATCCTGCGGCTTCAAGCCCTTGGCGCAAGGCTTCCGACGCTACATCGCACAGGGCCGACGCAGCAGCGTGCCGGCCTGACAGCCGATTTCGAATCCCTTCCGCCTGCCCCAGCTCGCGACCTGTCCTCCGTCCCCACACCCCTCGGCATGGGGGTGCATCAGCCAACCTCTCCCGGAACAGGCATCGCCCTCGGAACGACGAAGATCCCGCCCGATCTGGTGATCGGACGGGATCGTCATGTCGTGACGCTGGGTGGACCTGAGGGGATTTGAACCCCTGACCCCCTCGTTGCGAACGAGATGCGCTACCGGACTGCGCTACAGGCCCTTGCGACGGGTGAAACCTTAGCATCACCGCCGGGCCGGGTGGAAATCCGAGGCCGGAGCCGGTGGGGCGGGGGTGGGGCGAGGTCGCGGGCGGGTCACTCGTTGGCCGCGCGGGGGCGGTCCTTGTCGGCCATCTGGTCGAACAGCGGTGTCCGGTCCCGGCGGGCGCGGGACGACGGCGGCTGTGCGGCGGCCTGGTCGGCGTCCGCTGCCGCGCCCGAGGTGGCCCCCGAGCCGGCGGACGAGGCCGTGGTGGAGCGGGCGGAGCTCCAGGCGTCCGGGGTGTCGAGGTCCACGCCGCGGGCGGTACGGGGGGCGACGGGGGCGTTGACGTAGGTGGGCAGGGGCACGGGGACCGGCTCCCAGCCCTCACCCTCGGGCTGCTCGCGCACACGGCCCCGCTCCTGGTCGACCCACTCGGCGTGGTCGGTCTGCTCCACCAGGGCGCGCCGGTCCGCCGCCGGCGAGCGCTCCGGGCCGGGCACCTGGGAGGACGGCCGGTGAGCCTCGGACACCGGACCGGGGTGGGCCGGGTGGGCGGCGTGGGCGGGCTCCGTGTGCACGCGGGTGGGCTCGGGCTCCGCGGGCGGTGCCTCCTGGGCGCCGGTGCGCCCGCGCTGCTCGCGCAGGTGCGCGGCGGCCTGCTCGGCGCGGCGTCGGTCCATGGTGACGTGGAAGCGGCGCCGTTCCGTGGTGCGCAGGTGGGCAATGTAGGCGCTGAGGAGCGCGGCGGGGGCGGCGGGCGCCCAGAGGAACGCGACACCGCCGACCGCGGCGACGACCGCCCCGACGGAGAAGCAGAGGAAGAGCAGCATGGTGGTGCGCCGGCGGCGGGCGAGGACCTGGGCGCGCTTGCTGCGCTCGGCGGCCTTGCGGCCGGCCGGGGTACGGCCGTCGGCGGGCTTGCGGCCCTCGGCAGGACGGCGCTCGGCCGCGGGGGTTGGGCGAGTCTCGCGGCGGGCGGCCTTCCGGTCGGCCGGGCTGCGCCCCGGGGAGCGGCGGTCCGCGGCGTCGGGGGCTTCGTGGACCATGGTCCTGGGTTCGGCGAAGGCCCGGAAGTCGACCGCTTCGCCGGTCGCGTCCTCCGGGTCGTTCCCGTCCGCGTCGTCATCGTCGGAGGCCACCTCGGCGACGTCCGCCTCGCGCCGCTCCGCCTCCTTCGCGTAACGGCGTTCCATCGCCGCCTTTCCGGACAGCAGCCGGATGGCGGTGCTGAAGCGTTCCGTCGGACGCGCCTCGTTCAACTCGTCCTGCCGGCGGAGCCACATGGGCACCAGGTAGGCGGCCCAGGCCCCGACGATGACTGCGTAGATGAGGCCACTGCTGCTCACCCTCACACGGTAGAGGGGATCGCGGGCGGGCATCTGCAGAATCGCGCGGTGTGTCGCACGATCTTGCTGATCTCACGATCCTTTTACGTGATTTCACCCGTCCCGACCGGCCCATGTGCCGGAGCGATGGAGAATTCGCGCCACTTTCGCGCCGCCCGTAATTCGAAAATGTATTCTATTTGTGCGGCGTGGGAGGGACGCGGCGGCCGTGCCAGCGCGTGAGCAGGCCTTCCGGTACTTCCTCCACGGTGAGCGCATACACCAGATGGTCCCGCCATGCACCGTCGATGTGCAGATAGCGGGGGCGCATGCCTTCCTCGCGGAAACCCAGTTTCTCCACCACGCGGCGGCTGGGCGCGTTCTCCGGCCGGATGCACACTTCCATGCGATGCAGCCCGACGGTGCGGAAACAGTGATCCGTCGCGAGGGCGACCGCGGTGGGCGTGACACCGCGCCCCGCGACCGCCTTGTCCACCCAGTAGCCGATGTGGCCGGAGCACATCGACCCCCAGGTGATGCCGGCGACGGTGAGCTGCCCGGCGAGCCGGCCCCCGTACTCGACGACGAACGGCAGCATCCGCCCGGCCTGGGCCTCGGCACGCAGGTGCCGGACCATCTGCCGGTAGCTCGGACGGCGCGGCGGCTCGTGACCGGGCGGAGCCGGCGGGATGGTGGCCTCCCAGGGGCGGAGCCAGTCGCGGTTGCGCTGGTTGATCTCCCGCCACGCCCGCTGATCGCGCAGCCTTATGGGGCGGAGGACGGTCGGTCCGTCCGCCAGTTCTACCGGCCAGGGCGCGTTCAGCGGGGGTCGTCCCCTCTCGGGTGGTCGCCGCCGTGGATCTGGTCGACGGCGTGCACCAGCAGCCGTTCCAGCACGGCGAGACCGTCGCGTACGCCGCCCGAGGATCCGGGCAGGTTCACGATCAGTGTGCTCCCCGCGATGCCCGCCACGCCACGCGACAGGGCGGCGGTCGGGACCTTGGCGCGGCCCGCGTCGCGGATCGCCTCGGTGATGCCGGGGACCTCGTGGTCGAGGAGGGCGCGGGTGACCTCGGGTGTGCGGTCGGTCGGCGAGACGCCGGTGCCGCCGGTCGTCAGCACCACGTCGTAGCCCGCGGCGACCGCCTCGCGGAGCGCGTCCGCGACGGGCTCGCCGTCGGGGACGACGCGCGGGCCGTCGACGGCGAAGCCCATCGCGCGCAGGCCCTCGGCCAGCAACGGGCCGCCCTTGTCGGCGTAGACCCCGGCGGCGGCACGGTTGGACGCGGTGACCGCCAGGGCCCGGTACCGCGGGCCCTGGTCGCCGTCGCCCACGCCGGTCCCCTCCGCGCCCGTCGCCGCCGCGCCCGTCGGCCCCTCGGCGGCGACCTGCTCGCCGGCGGCTGCGGGCGCGTCGCGGTGCCAGTCGCCGGACTTGCCCCCTGTCTTCTCCTCCACCCGCACGTCGGTGACGACCGCGCCCTTGTCGACGGCCTTCACCATGTCGACCACGGTGAGCGCGGCGACCGACACGGCCGTCAGCGCCTCCATCTCCACACCCGTGCGGTCGGTCGTCTTCACCGTCGCGGTGATCTCCACCGCGTCGTCCGCCACGTTCAGGTCGACCTTGACGCCGGAAACGGCCAGCGGGTGGCAGAGCGGGATCAGGTCGGGGGTGCGTTTGGCGCCGGCGATGCCGGCGATGCGTGCGGTGGCCAGCGCGTCCCCCTTGGGGACGCCCTCACCCCGCAGGAGTTCCACGACCCGCGGCGAGACCAGCACCCGTCCGGACGCGCGTGCCGTACGGGCGGTGACGTCCTTGCCGGAGACGTCGACCATGCGTGCGGCGCCCGCGTCGTCCACGTGGGTGAGGTGGTGCTGCTCCGGGCTGGTCATCGTTCTCCGTCCGGTCCCGTCCGGTCGTGTGCGGCTGACACGGTACTCCTGCCCGCGCCGCCCGGAGACCGGAGCCCGCCCTCGGGCGGCGGACCGGGTACCCCGCTCAGTCGAGGAGCAGCACGTCGACGGAGTCGCCGGGGGCGACCTGCTCGGCGTCCTCGGGCACGACGAGCAGCGCGTCCGCCTGCGCGAGCGCCGCGATCAGGTGCGAACCGGCGCCGCCGACCGCCCGCACGGTGCCGACGCCGTCCCCACGCTCCGGCGGCTCGTACGCGCCGCGCAGGAACTGCCGCTTGCCGGCCGGGGAACGCAGCGGCTCCTCCCCTGCCAGACGCGCGCGGACGGGCGTGCGCGAGGCCGGCTCCAGCCCCATCAGCGCGCGCACCACCGGGCGGACGAACAACTCGAAGGAGACGTACGAGCTGACCGGGTTGCCGGGCAGTGCGAGCAGGGGCGTGCGGTCGGCACCGATCAGGCCGAAGCCCTGCGGCTTGCCGGGCTGCATGGCCAGACGGCGGAACGAGACGCTGCCGTCCGGCCCCTCGATGCCGCCGAGCGCCTCCTTCACCACGTCGTACGCGCCGACGCTGACGCCGCCACTGGTCACCAGGACGTCGGCACGGATCAACTGGTCCTCGACGGTGGCCCGCAGGACGTCGGCGTCGTCGGTCACCGCGCCGACCCGGTACGCCTCGGCACCGGCCGCGCGGGCGGCCGCGGCCAGCACGTAGCTGTTGGAGTCGTGGATCTGGCCGGGCCCCAGCTCCCGGCCGGGCGGCACGAGCTCACTGCCGGTGGACAGCACCACGACCCGCGGCCGCGGCCGTACGGTCACCGACGCCCGGCCGATGGCGGCGAGCAGCCCGATCTGCGGCGGGCCGAGCACGGTCCCCGCCTTCAGTGCGACGGTCCCGGCCTGCACGTCGCTGCCGCGCGGCCGCACGTACTGGCCGGGCGTGACGGAGCGGTGCACCCGCACCTCGCCGCTCGCCGCGGCCGGGTCGGCGCTGTGCGCGGTCATGCTGTCGGCGGGACCGCCGCCGGTGCCGCCGTCGGTCCACTCGACCGGGACGACGGCCTCGGCGCCCGGCGGGAGCGCGGCGCCGGTCATGATGCGGGCGGCCTGGCCGGGCCCGACGGTGAGCGGCTCGTCGCTGCCGGCGGCGATGTCGCCGAGCACGGTGAGCACGGCCGGGTACTGCTCGGTGCAGCCCTCGACGTCCACGGGACGGACCGCGTACCCGTCCATCGAGCTGTTGTCGAAGGGCGGGAGGGAAGCGGGGACGACCACGTCGTCGAGCAGCACGCAGCCCTGCGCGTCCAGCAGGTTCAGCTCGATCGGCTCCAGTGGACGGATGCCGCGCAGCACGTCCGCCAGGTGCTCGTCGACGGACCAGATCTCACTCACCGCGTCTCACCGTGCCTCACCGCGACTCCTCGTGCGTCCTCGTACGCTCGCCCTCGTTCCCGCCGTCCCGCCTCTCCCGGTCCCGGTACCGGTACCGGTACCGGCGGGCGGCGGCGGGCGGCGGGGCCGCCGTTCAGCCGCCCATCTCCTCGGCGACGTAACCGCGCAGCCAGGCGCGGAAGTCCGGCCCCAGGTCCTCGCGCTCGCAGGCGAGCCGGACGATGGCCCGCAGGTAGTCGGCACGGTCGCCGGTGTCGTAGCGGCGGCCGCGGAAGACGACGCCGTGCACCGGGCCGCCGAGGGCCGGCTCGTTGGCGAGGGTCTGCAGGGCGTCGGTGATCTGGATCTCGCCGCCGCGCCCCGGCTCGGTCTTGCGCAGCACCTCGAAGACGGCCGGGTCCAGCACGTAGCGTCCGATGATGGCGAGGTTGCTGGGCGCGTCCGCGGCGGACGGCTTCTCGACCAGGCCGGACACGCGGACGACGTCGTCCTCGTCGGTGGCGGTGGCGGCGGCGCAGCCGTAGAGGTGGATGCTCTCCGGCTCGACCTCCATCAGCGCGACCACGCTGCCGCCGTGCTGCTCCTGCACGGCCATCATCCGGGCGAGCAGCGGGTCGCGCGGGTCGATCAGGTCGTCGCCGAGCAGCACGGCGAACGGCTGGTCGCCGACGTGCGGGGCGGCGCAGAGAATGGCGTGACCCAGGCCCTTGGGGTCGCCCTGGCGCACGTAGTGCATCGTGGCCAGGTCGCTGGACTCCTGCACGCGGGTGAGCTTGGTGGCGTCGCCCTTGTCGCGCAGGACCTCCTCCAGCTCGTAGTTGCGGTCGAAGTGGTCCTCGAGGGGCCGCTTGTTGCGGCCGGTGACCATGAGCACGTCGGAGAGGCCGGCGGTGACGGCCTCCTCGACCACGTACTGGATCGCGGGCTTGTCGACGACCGGGAGCATCTCCTTCGGCGTCGCCTTGGTGGCGGGCAGGAACCGGGTGCCGAGGCCGGCGGCGGGGATGACAGCCTTGCTGATCCTGGGTCGTGAGCTACTCATGGCAGCACGATAACGGGTGACGATGACGGGAAGACGAGGTTCGCGTGGTGAGCGGTGTCGCGGAGGGCAAACGGGCGGTGCGGCGTGCCGTACTGGACGCGCGGGCCGCGCTGGCTGCGGACGACGTGCGGGAGGCGCCGCACGCGCTGGCACGGCATGCGCTGGAACTCCCGGAGCTGGCGGACGCCCGTACGGTCGCGGCGTACGTGTCGGTCGGGCGGGAGCCCGGCACCCGTCCGCTGCTGGACGCGCTGCGCGTGCGCGGGGTGCGGGTGCTGCTGCCGGTGCTGCTGCCGGACGACGACCTGGACTGGGCGGCGTACGAGGGCGCGGACGGTCTGGCGCGCGCCGGGCGCGGACTGCTGGAGCCCGCCGGTCCCCGCCTGGGGCGCGAGGCGGTGACCGAGGCGGACGCGGTGCTGCTGCCGGGACTCGCCGTGGACGCCGCGGGCATGCGGCTGGGGCGCGGGGGCGGCAGCTACGACCGGGTGCTGGCCCGGCTGGCCGCGGCGGGCGCACGGCCCCCGTTGGTGGTGCTGCTGTACGACGGGGAGGTGCGCGACCGGGTACCGGCGGAGCCGCACGACCGGCCGGTGCTGGCGGCGGTGACGCCGACCGCGGTGCACCGGTTCGGAGGGGCCGGAGGCACGTGAGAGGCCGGAGGGCCCTGAGGGGCTGAGGGTCCGCCGAAGCGCGGAGCGCCCCGCCGGGGTGTGTCCCCCGTCCCGGCCGGGGTCAGGGCATGAGGACCATCTTGTCCTCGGTGCCCTTCTCCACCGCCTGGTCCCCGTACGCCCACGGAAGCTGCTCGCCCTCCGCCCACAGGTCGGTCTGGTCGACGTAGTGCGGGTGGTAGGTGTGGCCGGACGCGCCGGTGAGATTGATCCAGCTCGACTCGTCGAAGTCGTCCAGGTTGACGACCATGCGCATGGACGGGACCCAGCTCACGTCGTAGCCCCCGGCCGCGTTCCAGCCCGTGGCGTTGACGGTCGCCTCGCCGCCGCCGAGGTCCCACGGGCCGCGGTTGAGCAGCCACTGGAGGTAGCCCGGGCCGTCGGTGCCGATCGTCTGGTTCTTGAGCATCAGCCGGTGCAGGCGGCCCCAGCTCCAGGTGTCGATGTCCTTGCCGAGCTCGGAGGTGAGCTCCCAGCGGGCGTCCTCGAGGGCTTCGGCGAGAAGTTCGTCGCGACCGGTCGCACCCGGGTCGCGGTCGGTGCCGCGGGTCTTCCACCACGCGCTGTCCGGCTGATCCAGCAGGCCGCGCACGACCTCGGTCCAGCGGCCGCCGCCGTCCGGCTGCGCCGAGTCGGCGTCGCGCTTTCCGCACTCGCGGACGAGCTCGCTGTCGCCGTCCAGGTCCTCCAGCGGCGCGGACTCGTCGGCCGGCGGTACCCACACGCAGTCGCCCTCGACACGCACCTCCTTGGACAGCTTGTCGCCGAAGGCGAGCATCAGGACGTTGCGCCAGACGGCGTTGAAGTACGCCGCCGCGGCAGAGTCGGAGTCCTGCGTGTAGTCCCAGCCGCGCAGCAGTTCCTGCGCCTCGCGCACGTACGCGTCCTCGACGTCGATCTTCAGCAGGTAGGGGACGAGGAGCTTGGCGATCTCGCTGCTGTTGTCCGTCTGCATCTCCTGCATGTCCTGCATGGAGACCTTGCCGCCGTCCTCGATCTTGGAGCGGACGAGGTCGTCGATGCGCTGGCTGCGCACGCCGTACGACCAGTCCTGGGTCAGCGTGTACGGGTAGTCGCGCTGGTCCACGACGGCCTGGTTGGCGGTGACGATGTAGCCGCGGTCCGGGTTGTACTCCCACGGCAGCGCGGACTGCGGCACGTAGCCGGTCCAGCGGTGGTCGGGGTCCCAGCCGGGGGCGGGGTAGCGGCCGGAGTGGCCGTCGGCGCGTATCGGGATGCGGCCGGGGGCCTGGTAGCCGATGTTGCCCTCGGTGTCGGCGTAGATCAGGTTCTGGGCCGGGACGGTGAGCAGCCGGGCGGCGGCCCGGAACTCCTCGAAGTTCGTCGCCTTGTTCAGCGCGAAGACGGCGTCCATGCTGCGGGAGGGCTTGAGCGCCGTCCAGCGCAGGGACACGGCGTAGCCGTCGCCGCGGTCCGGGGCGGACGCCTCGACGGGGGTCTCCTCGCCGACGGCGGTGGCCTCGGTGTTGAAGTCGGAGACGATCGGGCCGTTGTTCGTCCCGCGGACGGTGATCTCTCGTGCCTCGCCACCCGCCACCTTGATGACCTCGCGCCGGGTGGTGAAGGGGACCTGCTTCCCGTCGTACAGGTACTTCCCGCCCTCGATCTTCTGGAGGTAGAGGTCGGTGACGTCGGCGCCGAGGTTGGTCAGGCCCCAGGCGATGGACTGGTTGTGGCCGATGACGACGCCCGGCATGCCGGAGAAGGTGAAGCCGGAGACGTCGAACGGGCACTTCTTCGTGACGCTGCGGCAGTGCAGCCCCATCTGGGTCCAGACGGAGGGCAGCTGCGGGGCGAGGTGGGGGTCGTTGGCGAGCAGGGGCTTGCCGGTGGTGGTGTGCTCACCGGAGACGACCCAGGAGTTGGAGCCGATGCCGCTGCCGCTCGGGCCGAGCAGCGAGGGGGCCTTCTCCAGCGCCTCGGCGACGGAGGCGAGCGCGCCGCGACCGCCCTGGACGGCCTGCTGCGTGCCCGCGGCACCCGGGTTCGCGGCGGTGCCGGGGTCGGTGCCCGGGTTCGCGGCGGTGCCGGGGTCGGTGCCCGGGTTCGCGGCGGTGCCGGGGTCGGTGCCCGGGGCGGGGGCGCCCTCGGGCAGGAACTCTCCGGTGGCCTCCCCCACCGTGCCGCCCTCGACGATGGGGCGGTTGCGGTCGTACGGGTAGGTCGGGTAGAGGTCCTCGATCTCCTCGCGGGACAGCCGGGTGGTCATCAGCGCCCGGTCGATCTCGTCCTCCATGTTGGCCCGGAGGTCCCACGCCATGGCCTTGAGCCAGGCGACCGAGTCGACCGGGTCCCACGACTCGGGCTCGTAGCCGTTGTCCAGCTTCAGCGCGGCGTGCTCGACGGAGAGTTCGGAGCCCTTGTTGTCCGCGAGGTAGGCGTTGACCCCGTCGGCGTACGCCTTGAGGTAGGCCCTGGTGTCGGGGTCCAGCTTCTCGAACTCGCGCTCGGCGACCTCGCGCCAGCCCAGCGTGCGCAGGAAGGCGTCGGTACGCACCTGGCTCTCGCCGAACAGCTCCGACAGCCGGCCGGAGGTGGTGTGGCGGCGGACGTCCATCTCCCAGAACCGGTCCTGGGCGTGTACGAAGCCCTGCGCCATGAACAGGTCGTGCGCGCTGTCGGCGTAGACCTGCGGAACGCCGTGCTCGCCGCGCTTGACGGTGACCCGGTCGGAGAGGCCGTCGATCTCCAGCGAACCCGTCGTCTGCGGGAAGGAGTTGCGGACGGTGCCGACGCTCCAGTAGGTGCCGTAACCGATGCCTGCCACGAGCAGCAGCACGACTGCGATCACGATCAGGCGGGCGCGTCGTGGGGGCTTCTTGGCGGGCATCGCTGTCCTTCGAGGGCAGGGGTGATCCTTCGACTGCTGGAGCAACCATAGGCCGAGCCGGTGACGGCTCCGAAAGGGAGTCAGCGCAGAGGGCAAGTCTGGGCGCGTGTGGGGGCGCTGGAGCCGAGAATGGGAGGGGACCCCGGCTCCGAGCCCCCGGGCGCCGGACGTTCGCAGGTCGCACGTCGCATGCCGCACGTCGCACCACCGGTGCCGGTGCCAGCGGGCGCACGGTGTCCGCGGGCGCGCGGATCTGGAGGAGGGTGCCGTGCGGTTCGGGGCCCGACCGGCGGGAGGCGGTCCGGGCACCGGCCCCGGCAGCCGGCCGACGGTCAAGCGATGGTAAATTGTTAGCTACTCAAACGAACGAGTGGGAGGAGCGGCCCCTGACTGTCGAGCAGCTCAACCAGATCATGCTGATCAGCGCCGCCGTCCTGCTCCTCGCCATGGCCGCGGTGCGCCTGTCCGCACGCACGGGCCTGCCCAGCCTGCTGGTCTACCTCGGGATCGGCATCCTCATGGGCCAGGACGTGCTCGGCCTCGAATTCGAGGACGCCGAACTCACCCGGACCCTCGGCTACGCCGCTCTCGTCGTGATCCTTGCCGAGGGCGGACTGGGCACCAAGTGGCGCGACATCCGGCGCTCGGTCCCCGCGGCCGCCACGCTGGCCACGGTCGGCGTCGCGGTCAGCGTCGGGGTGGTCGCCGTCTCCGCGCACTACCTCATCGGGCTGGAGTGGCGGCTCGCCCTCATCATCGGCGCCGTGGTGTCCTCCACCGACGCCGCGGCCGTCTTCTCCGTGCTGCGCCGGGTACCGCTGCCGCAGCGGATCACCGGCACGCTGGAGGCCGAGTCGGGCTTCAACGACGCACCGGTGGTCATCCTCGTCGTCGCCCTCTCCGCTCTCGAACACGAGCCGCAGAGCTGGTACGTACTGATCGCGACGATCGTCATGGAGCTGGCGATCGGCGCGGTCACCGGCATCCTGGTGGGCCGCCTCGGCGCGTTCGGGCTGCGCCGCGTGGCGCTGCCGGCGTCCGGCCTCTACCCGATCGCCGTCATGGCGCTCTGCGTCCTCTCCTACGCGGGCGGCGCCACGCTGCACGGCAGCGGCTTCCTCTCCGTCTACATCACCGCCCTGGTGCTGGGGAACGCCAACCTCCCGCACCGCCCGGCCGTGCGGGGCTTCGCCGACGGCGTCGCGTGGCTGGCGCAGATCAGCCTGTTCGTGCTGCTCGGGCTGCTGGTCACGCCGCACGACCTGGGCGACGACGTGCTGCCGGCGATCGCCGTCGGACTGGCGCTGACCCTCGTCGCCCGGCCGCTTTCGGTGGTGGTCGGCCTGTTGCCGTTCCGGTGGTCCTGGAAGGACCAGGCGCTGCTCTCCTGGGCCGGGCTGCGCGGCGCGGTGCCCATCGTGCTGGCCACCATCCCGATGGTGGCCGGGGTGCCCAGCAGCGAGCGGATCTTCAACATCGTCTTCGTGCTGGTCGTGATCTTCACCCTGGTCCAGGGCCCGACACTGCCCTGGGTCGCACGGAAACTCCGGATGGAGGAGGCGCGCGGGCCCGCGGACATCGACCTCGAGTCGGCGCCGCTGGAGCGGCTGCGCGGCCACATGCTGTCGATGAGCGTGGGCGAGACGTCGCGCATGCACGGCGTGGAGGTCACGGAGCTGCGGCTGCCTCCCGGCGCGGCGGTGACCCTGGTGGTGCGGGCGGGCACGAGCTTCGTGCCGCTGCCGTCCACGGTGCTGCGGCACGGCGACGACCTGCTGGTCGTCACCACGGACGCGGTGCGGGACGCGGCGGAGCGGCGGCTGCTCGCGGTGAACCGGGGCGGCAAGCTGGCGGGCTGGCTCGGCACGGGCGGCAGCACGGCGGCCGGGGACCGCTGACGGCGGGCGCAGGGCAGGGCGCCACCGGGGATCGCGGCCCGTGGCCCCATCCCCCTGCGGCGTCCGCGCCCGGCCGTTCTGTGATCCATGTCCGGTGCGCGCGCGGTGGACTACGGGACGGAAATACTGCACGATGGAGCGTCGTTAGCACTCCACAGGGAAGAGTGCCAGGAGGAAGAAGTGCCGACGTATCAGTACCAGTGCACCGAGTGCGGCGATGGCCTCGAGGTGGTGCAGAAGTTCACCGATGACTCGCTGACCGAGTGCCCGGGCTGCAAGGGACGCCTGAAGAAGGTGTTCTCGGCGGTCGGCATCGTGTTCAAGGGCTCGGGCTTCTACCGGAACGACAGCCGCGGCTCCTCGTCGGGCAGCACGGCCTCGTCGTCCACGGCCTCGTCCTCGTCCTCGTCGTCGAACGGTTCCTCGGACACGTCGTCCGGTTCCGCGGACTCCTCCGCCAAGAGCGGCTCGAAGGACAAGGGCTCCGGCAAGAGCTCTGCGAAGTCCCCTGCTCCTTCCTCCGCGGCCTGACCGGGAGCGCGGCGGAACCGTAGGGTGAGCCGCATGACCGCACAAGCAGAGATCGGCGTCATCGGCGGGTCCGGGTTCTACTCCTTCCTCGACGACGTGACCGAGGTCACCGTCGACACGCCCTACGGCCCGCCGAGCGACTCGTTGTTCCTCGGGGAGATCAGCGGCCGCAGCGTCGCCTTCCTGCCCCGCCACGGCCGCAAGCACCACCTGCCGCCGCACCGCATCAACTACCGCGCGAACCTCTGGGCGCTGCGGTCCGCGGGCGTGCGCCAGGTACTGGCCCCGTGCGCGGTGGGCGGCCTCCGCCCCGAGTACGGGCCCGGAACGCTGCTGGTCCCGGATCAGCTCGTCGACCGTACGAAGACCCGCGTGCAGTCGTTCTTCGACGGCGAACCGCTGCCCGACGGCTCACAGCCGAACGTGGTGCACTGCGGATTCGCCGACCCCTACTGCGAGCACGGCCGTCAGGCCGCGCTGTCCGCCGCGCGCGGACGCGCCTGGGAGCCCGTCGACGGGGGGACGCTCTGCGTCGTCGAAGGGCCGCGCTTCTCCACCCGCGCCGAGTCCCGTTGGCATGCGGCCCAGGGCTGGTCGGTGGTCGGCATGACCGGTCATCCGGAAGCCGTCCTGGCCCGTGAACTCGGGCTCTGCTACGCCTCGATGACCCTGGTGACGGACCTGGACGCGGGCGCCGAGACCGGCGAGGGCGTCTCCCACGAGGAGGTGCTGCGCGTCTTCGGCGAGAACGTGGGGCGGCTGCGCGAGGTGCTGTTCGACGCCGTCGGGCTGCTGCCGGCCGAGCAGGACTGCGTGTGCGGGCGCTCCCTGGACGGGATGGACCCGGGGATCAAGCTGCCCTGAGGCGACCGAGGCGACCGAGGCGGCCGGGGCGAATCCGCTCCGGACGGTGGGCAGCGGGGCTCGTGCGGCGGGTGAGCCGCTGCATCGCTCCTGTGGGGGACGGAGTCGTCCACAGGTACCGCGTCGTCCACAGCCTCCGGCGGGACGCGCCGTGATCGTGCACCGTGAGAGCCGTACGAAGCACCGGGCTTCGTACGGCTCTCACGGTTTTCACGCCTCGAACGCCTCTCACGGCCGACCACGTCAGGTGGTGACGCATGTCCTCATCCTGTGCCTCCCTCCCCGCCCACTTCGCCGGGCCGTACCCGTCGATGGCGCCACCGGGCTGCTCCGACTCCGCGGTGCCGCCACGCGGCGGCGTCGCGGACTTCCCGCCGGTCCTCGCCGGCCGGGGGCGCAGACGGCGTGGCCCGGGGCTGCGGCGTACGCTGCGCCCTCCGCGCCGCCTCCTTGCAGCCGGTCTGGCGGTGGCGGCCGCCTGCGCCTCTCTGACGGCGGCGCGTACCGAGCCGTCCCCGCCCGGGGCGGGTGCCGGGGACGTCCCGGCGGGCGCGGCCGCGGAGCGGCGCGACGCCCCGGGCGCCCCGGCGCCGCAGCCCGGGCCGGGCGGCCGTACGGTCGCGGCGCCCGTGCGCATCGCCGACGCGGCCGCCGTGGAGCTGCTGCGGCCCGGTGACCGGGTCGACGTGATCGCGACCGGGGCCGTACGTGCCGGAGGTCTCGCGGACGGGGCGACCGAGGTGTCCGGCGCCCGGATCGTGACCCGGCGCGCGCTGGTCAAGGCGGTGCCTCCCCGCCCGGCGAGAGACCCGTCCGACCCCGGCCCGCCCGTCGGCGGCTCGCCGCAGCGCGGCGGCCTGGTCGTGCTGGAGGTGTCCCGGGACACCGCGACCGACCTCGCCGGGGCCGCCGCCGTGTCACCCCTGGCGGTGACATTGTGCTGACCATGCTGACCAGGGGTGACCGCAGCTGGACAGCGCCACCGCCGCTCAGGCACCGTGTCGGGCGTTCCCTGTCGGTGAGCGTGGGCGAGGAGAGGCAGTCAGTTGAGCGAGAAGCAAGGCGTCGTGGGCGGGTTCAAGACCTTCCTGATGCGGGGCAACGTGGTCGAGCTGGCCGTCGCCGTCGTCATCGGCGCGGCCTTCACCAAGGTCGTCGACTCGGTGGTGAAGGGCTTCATCAACCCGGTCGTGGGCGCGCTCGGCTCCAAGGACCTGAGCGAGTACCGGATCTGCCTGCAGGGCGACTGCCAGGTGGACCCGGCGACCGGCGACGTGATCTCCGGGATCCCGATCAGCTGGGGCGGAGTGGTCAGTGCCGCGCTGACCTTCCTGATCACGGCCGCGGTCGTGTACTTCCTGATGGTCCTGCCGATGAACCGGTACAAGGAACGGCAGGCGGCCCAGGCTCCCGCCCCGGCCCCGGCAGGCCCGACCGAGGTGGACGTGCTGAAGGAGATCCGGGACCTGCTGGTGGCGCAGCGCGACGGTTCGGCCGACGACGCGGCGGGCAAGGTCGCCGCGCAGCGCAACGCCGATGCTTCGGGCGACGGGGTAGCGACCGACAAGAAGTAGCGGCCGGCCCGGAAGAAGGCGTCTCCCGGGCCGGCCCGGGAGACGGGGCTCCTGCTCCCCCGCCGGCGGTCCGCGGGGCCGGTCAGAGGTGGTGGGGCGGCTTCTCGTCCAGGAATCGGGCCAGGTCCGCGGCTCCGCCGCCGGAGGCGGGGCGGTCGCCCCAGCCCACGTCGCCGTCGTCCTGGGAGGTCCGGCCCAGCGGGTCGTCGAAGACCAGCGCCGTCGGGGGCTGGGGGGCGTCCGGCCCGTCCGGCCGTGCTGCGCTGTCCGTCATGCCACCAGGGTACGGGGCGCTCCGGAGGCTCCCGCCACTCCGGGCGGGGGCCGGGGCACGGCCGCCGGGCCCCGGTGCTGGTATCCAGGTCGGTCATGGACTCCCTGACGGATGTGAACGGCCTGCGCGTGGGCCACGCCCGGCGGACCGGAGGTGGTCGGCTGACCGGCACGACCGTGGTGCTGGCGCCCGAGGGCGGCGCGGTCGCGGCGGTGGATGTGCGGGGCGGCGGCCCGGGCACCCGCGAGACGGACGCCCTGGACCCGCGGAACCTCGTGCAGCGGGTCGAGGCGGTCGTGCTGACCGGTGGCAGCGCCTTCGGGCTCGACGCCGCGTCCGGGGTGATGTCCTGGCTGGAGGCGCACGACCGCGGATTCCGGATCGGTCCCGAGCCGGGACAGGTGGTTCCGGTGGTGCCGGCGGCCTGTCTTTTCGACCTGGGCCGAGGCGGCGACTGGCGGGCCCGGCCGGACGCGGAGCTGGGGCGGGAGGCGGTCGAGGCGGCGGCCGCGAGCCGGACGGGACGGCCGGAAGGAGGCGGATCCGCCGGGCCGGAGGCCCCGGAGCAGGGGAATGTCGGCGCGGGGACGGGCGCGGTCGCCGGAGGGATGAAGGGCGGCACCGGCACCGCGAGCATGCTGCTTCCGTCGGGTGTGACCGTCGGGGCGCTGGTCGTGGTGAACGCAGTCGGCTCCCTGACGGACGCTTCGTCCGGGGTGCTCTACGGCGAACTGTGGACGGGCTCCGCCGCCGTTCCGTCGCCGGAGCTGCATGCGCAGGCGCTGAGGCGTATGGAGACGGCGCGCGAGGAGTCCGAGCGGCGTTGGGCCGGCTCGGTGCGGCCGCCGCTGAACACCACCCTCGTGGTCGTGGGCACCGACGCCCGCCTGACGCGGGCTCAGTCGCAGAAGCTGGCCGGCACGGCGCACGACGGCCTGGCGAGGGCGATCCGTCCGGTGCACCTGCTGCACGACGGGGACACCGTGTTCACTCTGGCGACCGGCGAACACGAGGTGGAGGAGGCCCGGTTGAACGAGGTGCTGTCCGCGGGGGCGGACGTGGTGACGCGGGCAGTGGTGCGGGCCGCGCTGGCAGCCGAGACGGTGGACGGTCCGGGCGGGTTGTTCCCCTCCTACACGGACCTGTACGGCCAGGGCTGAGCTCCGGGCTCTGCTGCACGGCGGACCGGCAGCATGCGCAGCTGCACGCCGCGTGCGCAGCCCTCGCGTGCTCCGGGCGCCCCGGCGGGCGCCCGGCCTCCGCGACGGCGTCGTTACGCGGCCGCGTCGAAGCCCGTGTCGTGGGCGAGTTTCTTCAGTTCCAGCAGGGCGTGCTTCTCGATCTGCCGGATGCGCTCACGGGTCAGTCCGTGCTGCTTGCCGACCTCGGTCAGGGTGCGCTCGCGTCCGTCGACCATCCCGTACCGGGCCTTGATGATGGAGGCGGTGCGGTGGTCGAGCCGGCCGATGAGGCCGTCCAGCTCCTCGCGGCGGAGCAGGGTGAGGACCGAGTCCTCCGGCGAGTGCGCGGAGGTGTCCTCCAGCAGGTCGCCGAACTGGGTCTCGCCCTCGTCGTCCACGGACATGTTGAGGCTGACCGGGTCGCGGGCCCAGTCCAGCACGTCGGCGACCCGCTCCGGTGTGGAGCCGAGTTCACCGGCCACCTCCGCGGGCTCCGCCTCCCGGCCGTGCTCCTTGTTGAACTCGCGCTGCACGCGCCGGATGCGCCCCAGCTCCTCCACCAGGTGCACGGGCAGCCGGATGGTGCGGGACTGGTCGGCGATCGACCGGGTGATGGCCTGTCGGATCCACCACGTCGCGTACGTGGAGAACTTGAAGCCCTTCTGGTAGTCGAACTTCTCGACGGCGCGCACCAGGCCGGCGTTGCCCTCCTGGATCAGGTCGAGCAGGGGCAGGCCGCTGCGCGGGTACCGCCGGGCGACGGCCACCACCAGACGCAGGTTGGAGCGGATGAAGACGTCCTTGGCGCGCTCGCCCTGGGCGACGAGCGCCTCCAGTTCGGCCCGGTCCGCGGTCGCGCTCGGCGCGTCCTGGGACACCGGGTCCTCGAACCCGTCGAGTATCCGGCCGGCGTAGACGCCCGCCTCGATGTCGAGGGAGAGCTGGACTTCCTTCTCCGCGTCCAGCAGCGGGGTGCGGGCGATCTCGTCGAGGTACATGCCGACCAGGTCGCGGTCCGCCACCTCGCCGCCTCCGGCGCGGACCCTGGCGGTCGTGTCGGTGACGTCGGTGGTGGCGGCGGAACGACGGGCGACGGCACGGGTTGCCATGCGTGCTCCCTAGCGTGTTCGACTGCGGATCAGTGGGCGGACCGGGCCCTGGGCGAGTTCCCGCATCCGAGGGAAACAACGACGGGAATCAGGACAGAATTCCCACAACGCGCATCATTTTTCCGATCATGCAGTACCCTGCCTCGCCACACAGAAGGGAGATCCGGTGACACAGGGCTCCGACATCCTGGTCAGGGCGGCGGACCTGAGCGACCTCGAAGCGCTCACGGACCTGTACAACCACTACGTCCGCGAGACCGCGATCACCTTCGACACCGCGCCCTTCAGCCCCGAGCAACGTCGGTCGTGGCTGCTGTCCCACCGTAAGGACGGCCCACACCGTCTCCTGGTTGCCCGACAGCGCGATGGTCATGCACCGGACAGGCCGGCGGCGCCCGGGCGACTGCTCGGGTACGCCCACAGCAGCCCCTTCAAGCCCAAGGCGGCGTATGCCACCTCAGTCGAGTGCTCGGTCTACGTCGCCCCGGACGCGGGCGGGCGGGGGCTGGGCACCCTGCTCTACCGGCACCTCTTCGAGGTGCTGGAGGGCGAGGACCTGCACCGGGCGTACGCGGGGATCACGGTGCCCAACGAGGCGTCCGTCCGGCTGCACCGGAGGTTCGGCTTCGAACGGTGCGGGCTCTACCGGGAGGCCGGCCGCAAGTTCGGCCGCTACCACGACGTGGAGCGCTTCGAGAAGGTGCTGTAGGCCCCGCCGCGCCGGTCACCGCCCCGGTTCAGCGCGCACGGCGGGCTGCTCAGCCGTGGGTCAGCTCGCGGGCCAGCGGAGTGGGGAAGGCGGGCACGAAGCGCGCCTCGCCGAGCCACGCCTGGAGTCGGGCGGCCTCGGCCTCGACCGCGGCGGCGGCCTCGGCACCCCGGTCGGCCAGGAGCCGCCAGACCACCTCGCCGTCGGGCCGGCAGGCCCAGCCGCCGACGATCTCACCGTTCCACCAGACCGTCGGCCCGGCGTTGCCGTTGGTGTCGAAGTGCAGCGACCGGTGCCCGGGGTCGAGGTACCAGTCGCGGTGCTTCCAGCCCATGGTGGTCGGGTCGAGGCCGGGCAGCAGAGCCGCCCACGGCTCCACCTCGTCCGCACCCGCACCCGCACCCGCACCCGCACCCGCACCCGCGAGAGTCTCGACGTCCTCGGGCAGCAGCCAGCCCTGCCCCTCCGGGAGCGCGACCTCGACGGCGCCGACGTCGGCCAGCGCCCGGCGTACGGCGGTGAGCGTCCAGCCCGTCCACCACTTCACGTCGTCGGTGGTGCCCGGCCCGAAGGAGGCGAGCCAGCGACGCACCACCTCCGCCCTGGCCTCCGCGGGGTCCATCGGGGCCATCTCCGGGGCGAGCCCGTAGCGGAACCGGCCGGAGGTCCAGCCGCCCAGGGGACGCCCGCGGCGGACGCGGCCGTCCATCGCCAGCAGCCGCAGCACCCAGCCCCCGACGCGCTGCCGCGCCTCGTACCGCTTGCCGGGCGAAAGCGTGATCATCTCGCCGAGCAGGGGCGCCTGAGCCGAGATCTCGGTCGCGCCGGCCTCGCCGAGGCGCCGCAGCGCCGCCACGGCCTCCTCTTCGGCCGCGGCGAGCCGGGCGGCGTCCCACGGCGTGTCCGCACCGCGGAGCAGACGCAGCAGCGACGCCCGCTCCCGGCGGGCGACGTCGAGGGTGGTGGAGAAGTGGTAGAGCGGCACGTCCTCGACCGGGACGACGAACAGGGTGCGGCGCATGCAGTGCATCCGCAGCAGCGTCCGGTCCTCATAGAGCGCACGCTCCACGTCGGCGAGGTCCGGCGCCGCGAGGCGGGTGTAGGCGCTGAGGGTCACCGTGGCGGCGTCGGTGGCGTGCAGGGCGAGCAGGGCCCGGGTGACCTGCTCGGTCGTCGCGGCGCGGGCGGAGGGGGCGAGCAGGTGGCGGCGGGCCAGGAGCGCGCGGCGCTGGGCGAGGGTGGGTCGCAGCATGCGGCCAGCGTAGGAAGCTCTGCGGACGGTTCAGGTCCTCAAGGACCATCAAGGACCTCGAAGAGCGTCGCAGCCGTGAAGCAGGTCACAGGACTCAACGGAAATAACCGGGGATCGCGCCCCCGTTTACACAGGCGTACCCAGAACCGGGGAACACCTCCCCGGTTCCCGGCCAGCCCCGGGAAGGAAGGAGCGCAGCCCGCCATGACAGTCCCCGCACACGCCACGCGCGGCACCGGCGGCACCCGGCTGCGCGCCGACGCCGTACGGAACCGGGAACGGATCGTCGACGCCGCCCGCGAGGCGTTCGTCCATTACGGACCGGAGGCGCCGCTCGACGAGATCGCCCGGGACGCCGGGGTGGGAAACGCCACGCTCTACCGGCACTTCCCCGACCGCGGCACGCTGATCCACCACGTCGTCCGCACCGTCACGGAACGCATCGCGGACCGCGCGGCGGCCCTCGCGGCGGAGCCGGACACCTTCGAAGCGCTCCGCCGCTTCGTCTTCGACGCGGCAGAGGAACGCATCGGCGCCCTCTGCCCCCTGCTCACCGACCACCTCGACCCGGACGACCCCGCACTCCGCGCCGCGCGCGACCGGCTGGAAACCGCGGCCTCGCACCTGCTGGAACGGGCGCAGCGCGCCGGCACCCTGCGCCCGGACGTCGGTCTCGGCGACCTCATGCTCGCGCTGAGCCAGCTCGCCCGCCCGCTGCCCGGCACCAACTGCCCGGAGATCCGCGGCTTCGTCCACCGCCACCTGCAGATCTTCCTCGACGGGCTGCGTGCCCCGGCCGGCTCCCGACTGACCGGCGCGCCAGCCACCTTCGACGACCTGCGCAGTGCCGCATGCGGCCGGGCGACGTGATCCGTCGCGCCGGGCGATGAGTTCCCCGGCCCGGCCCCGTCCGTAGCCCTGCGCCCTTCACGACCTCCGACCCGCCCGTCCGGCTCCCACTCCCTCTCACCACTCCCTCTCACCACCCGTTTCGCCTTCCTTCACTTCTCACTCGCACCGTGAGGCGGCCCACCCATGCCTGATTCCCCCGGCACAGCCGATCGCACAGCCGATCCCCGGCGCTGGAAAGCGCTCACCTTCATAGCCCTCGCCCAGTTGATGGTCGTGCTGGACGCGACCATCGTGAACATCGCGCTCCCGTCCGCCCAGACGGACCTCGGCATCTCGTCCGGCAGCCGGCAGTGGGTCATCACGGCCTACGCCCTCGCGTTCGGCGGTCTGCTGCTGTTCGGTGGCCGCGTCGCCGACCTGTGGGGCCGTCGGCGCACCTTCGTCACCGGCCTCATCGGTTTCGCCGCCGCGTCCGCCCTGGGCGGCGCCGCGGTGACGCCCGCGATGATGTTCGGCGCCCGCGCCCTCCAGGGCGTCTTCGGCGCCCTGCTGGCACCGGCCGCGCTGTCCCTGCTCGCCGTGATGTTCACCGACGGCCGGGAGCGGGCGAAGGCGTTCGGCATCTACGGCGCCATCGCCGGCGGCGGGGGCGCGATCGGCCTCATTCTCGGCGGGGTCCTCACCGAGTACCTCGACTGGCGCTGGACGTTCTACGTGAACATCCCCTTCGCCGCGATCGCCGCCCTCGGCGCGCTGGCCGTGATCCGCGAACCGTCCGCCGCCCGGAACAACTCCTCGCTGGACGTTCCCGGGGTCCTGCTCTCCACCCTGGGTCTGGTCTCGCTGGTCTACGGCTTCACCCGCGCCGAGTCGGACGGCTGGACCGACGGCCTGACCGTCGCCCTCTTCGTCGCGTCGGCCGTGCTGCTCTCCACGTTCGCCCGGGTCGAGTCGCGGGTCCGTGCACCGCTGCTGCCGCTGCGCGTGGTCGCCGACCGCAACCGGGGCGGGGTGTACCTCTCGCTCGGCCTCGCGGTGATCGCGATGTTCGGCCTGTTCCTGTTCCTCACCTACTACCTCCAGGTGGTCAAGGGCTACTCGCCGGTCGAGACGGGGGTCGCGTTCCTGCCGATGATCGCGGGCATGATCACCGGTTCGACCCAGATCGGCGCCCGGCTGATGACCCGGGTGCGGCCGCGGCTGCTGATGGGCCCGGGCTTCCTCGTCGCCTCGCTCGGCATGCTGCTGCTGACCCAGCTCGAGACGGACAGCTCGTACGTGGCACTGATCCTTCCCGCGCAGCTGATGCTGGGCCTCGGCATGGGCACCGCGTTCATGCCGGCCATGTCGCTGGCCACCGTCGGGGTGCACGCCCAGGACTCCGGCGTGGCATCCGCGATGGTCAACACCTCGCAGCAGGTCGGCGGAGCCATCGGCACCGCGCTGCTCAACACCATCGCGGCCGGCACCACCACCGCCTGGGTCGCCGACCACATCGCTGCCGCCGGCTCCTCGCCGCAGGCGCAGCAACTGGTGCGGCTCCAGGGCATGGTGGAGGGCTACACCACGGCCATCTGGTGGGCGGTGGGCATCCTGCTGACGTCCGCGACACTCGCCGTCACGCTGGTCACCACCCGGGGCCAGGGTACGCCCGTCACCTCTTCCGACGAGCTCCGGAAGGACGGCGGCTCCCCGGACGACGCCCCCGTCCTGGCCGCGATGCACTGACGCCCGCGCCGCGACCGCAGCCGAGGACCCGGCACCACCACGGGGGTGCCGGGTCCTCCCGTGCGACGACGACCGGCGGTCGGCACGTGCGACCCGCCCACCCGTACGCGAGCCGTAGCCGCTGACGGTCTGGGTACGCTGACCACGTCGGCAACGATCCCCAGCACGGGAGTGGTGATGAGCGTCGTGCCCGAGTCCACCCGGCCGTGCCCGCCCGCGGGCCGCTGCTGATGGCCGCCGAACGACTCGTCGTCGTCGGGGGCGACGCGGCCGGAATGGCCGCCGCATCCCGCGCGCGGCGTCTGCGGAAGCCGGACGAGCTGGAGATCGTCGCCTTCGAACGCGGCCGCTTCACCTCGTACTCGGCGTGCGGCATCCCGTACTGGATCGGCGGCGACGTCGGCGAGCGGGACGACCTGATCGCCCGGACTCCCCAGGAGCACCGCGAGCGCGGCATCGACCTGCGGCTGCACACCGAGGTGACCGAACTCGACCTGGACGGGCAGCGGGTCCGTACCCGCGACCGGGACGGGCGCGGGCAGTGGACGGGCTTCGACAAGCTGGTCCTCGCGACCGGCGCGCGCCCACTGCGCCCCCCGCTGGACGGGATCGACGCTCCCGGTGTGCACGGCGTGCAGTCGCTGGAGGACGGCGCCGCGCTGTTCGACGCGCTGGAGCAGCAGGAGTCCGGGGCACCGGCCGGGCGGGAGCCCCGGGCCGTGGTCGTCGGCGCCGGGTACATCGGCGTCGAGATGTCGGAGGCCCTGGTGCGCCGCGGCTACCGCGTCACCGTGCTGGACCGGGCCGAGCAGCCCATGACGACGCTCGACCCCGACATGGGTGCGCTGGTGCGCGAGGCCATGTGCGGCATGGGCATGGACGTGCGCACCGGCGAGGCCGTCACCGGCGTCCTCACCGACGGCCGGGGACGCGCCCGCGCGGTCGCCACCGAGGAGGGCGAGTATCCGGCGGACGTCGTCGTGCTGGGTCTCGGTGTGCGGCCCGAGACGTCGCTCGCCGAGGCGGCCGGCCTGCCGCTGGGCGACTCCGGCGGGCTGCTGACCGACCCGACGATGCGGGTGCGCGGCCGGGGGGACGTGTGGGCCGGCGGCGACTGCGTCGAGGTGCTGGACCTGGTCTCCGGCCGCACCCGGCACATCGCGCTGGGCACGCACGCCAACAAGCACGGCCAGATCATCGGCGCCAACGTGGCCGGGGACTACGGCACGTTCCCGGGCGTGGTCGGCACGGCGGTGAGCAAGGTGTGCGACCTGGAGATCGCCCGTACGGGCCTGCTGGAACAGCAGGCGGACGAGCTCGGCCTGCGCTGGGTCTCCACGACGGTCGAGGCGACCAGCCGCGCCGGGTACTTCCCCGGCGCCGCGCCCATGCACGTGAAGATGCTCGCGGAGGTCCGGACGGGCCGCCTGCTGGGCGTCCAGATCGTCGGCCGGGAGGGTGCGGGCAAGCGCGTCGACATCGCCGCGGTGGCGCTCACCGCGCGGATGACGGTGGAGCAGATGACAGGGCTGGACCTGGGGTACGCGCCGCCGTTCTCCCCCGTGTGGGACCCGGTGCTGGTGGCGGCCCGCAAGGCGGTCTCCGACGTACGGGCCCACGCCCTCTGACGAGCGAGGGGTCCATTCCGGTGCGGCCGGGCGGGCGTGGAACGCTCCGCGTTCGCGGGCGGTGCTCGCGTCGTGTCAGCAGCCGTAGCCCTGCTCGCGTGCCCACTGGCACTGCGTCTCGCCGGACGTGGGCCCGCCGTCGTAGGCGCGCGGGTCCTTGTATCCGGGTCCGACCGGCTCGTGCGGCTCGAACACGCCGTCGCCGTCGACGTCGCCGCCGCCGGGCGTGACCTCGGCGCCCTCCGGCGTGGTGCACGCCGCCCGGTCCTCGGGCCGGGTGGTGCACTGCGCGGGTTCGTCGGCCGCCGAACCCCCGGGGCGGGCGGCGGGCTGCCCCGCGCCTCCCTGCGCCTCGGCCGCAGCCCGGTGCGCCTGCTCCGCAGCCGCCCGTTCGGCGGCGTCGGCGGCACCGGTGCGCGCGGCCTCGGCGGCAGCCCCGAACTGGGCGTCCGCCTGCCGTTCCACGGCCAGCACGCCGGTCCGGGCGTCGGTCCATGCCGCCACGCCGGCGTCTCGCGAGAGGCCGTCCGCGGACCCGTCGGCGGTGCCGCAGGAAGCCGGCCCGAGGGTCAGCACGAGGACGGCGAACGTCACGAGGGCCGCGGGCACCGTACGGCGGCGGGGGCGCGCGGGCGGGCGTCCGGCGGGGCCTGCGATCGGGCTCATGGCGGCTCCCGGTGGTGCGTACGAGCGCGGCATTCGCCATGGTAGGCCGCAGCGCGCCCCGGTGTACACGCATCGGCCCCGGGGTGGGGCGGCAGGGGCACGAACCCGGGAAGCAGCCAGGAGACGGCGGGCGACGCGGGCGACGGCACTGCGGGATCCGTGCCCCGCCCGGTTGCTCAGTCCGCGACCGGACGCCCCGTCATCCGCTGCCACCAGCGGCGGCGCGGCGGGTGAACGGCCCGGCCCAGCCGGCGGCCGAGCAGCAGGTAGCCGAGGAGCGCACCGCTGCAGTTGAGGATCACGTCGTCGACGTCGAACGCCCGCCCGTTGATGAGCGCGCCCTGCACCAGTTCGACGAGCAGCATCACCACCGCCGTGGCCAGGGTGACGCGCAGGAGACCGCGCGCACGCGGGACCAGCACCGGCAGCAGCAGACCGAAGGGTATGCCCAGCACGATGTTGCCGCCGAGCTGCTTGACGGTGTCCTGGAACGCCGGCTGCGAGAGGTAGGCCTGGATGGAGGAGCCCGGTTCGAGGTTGGTGTGCGCGATGGACGCGGACGCCGCCGACGGCTCCAGCGTCAGCCGCGACAGCACGCCCGCGAAGGCGACCATCCCGGCGAACGCCAGCAGCATCGCCAGCACGCGCACGAACCCGGACGGGCCGCGGCGTTCGTCGGCGGAGCGCGACGCGGGCGCGCTCGTCGCGGCGCCCTGCTCCCGCTCCGCTTTCCGCTCCGCCCTCCACTTCGACGTCCGCTGCGCGGCGCCGCCGGTCTTCCCCGGCTCGTGTTCCCGGCCGGTCCACCAGCGACGGAGCCCGCCGGCCACCCCGGCCGCCCCCGTGGCCGTGCCGCCGGACGTCGAACGGCGCTTCGCGCCGGCCTTCGCGCCTGTCGAGGCGCCCGACTTCCGGCCCGGCCTCGTCCTGGTGCCCGGGCGCGATCCGCCGCCCGCCTTCGCACGCCCGCCCTTGGCGGACTTCGTGACGCTCGCGCCGCCGGCCCGGGCCTTCGCGGCGCCGGCTCTGCTCGGTTTGCTCTGTTCCGTGTTCGTGATGCGGGACAGGAACGCACGCACGTTCCGTCACCCCCCACTCGGGTTTCGGGGCTGTCTGGCAGTCCTTACCCCCGCCTTGGGGATGCATGCGCCCTCGGCCGCGCCACTGGTCTGTACCACTAAAGGTCCGCGCGGCGTCTGGTACCCGCCCGCCGGGCGCTGCAACGATGTGCCGTCCTCGCAGTCCGTTTCGCCACCCGACCCGCGCACCACCCCAACCCCCCGAGTCCCCGGCCGTCAGGCCAACCGCCGCCCATGTGAGGAGCGTTCCGATTCCGATGCAGCAGCCCTCCCGTAGACAGACTCTGGCCGGCGCCGCCGGCGCCGTGGCCGCCCTCGGCATCGCGCAGACCGCCACCGCCGCGCCCACCGGCAGCGAGGCCGAACGCGCCGCGCAGCGGCACGCGCACGGCCTGACCCGGCGCATGTCGCTGGAGGAGAAGGTCGGCCAGCTCTTCGTCGTCGAGGTCTACGGCCAGACCGCCGACACCGCACACCCCAGGAACCGCGAGCTGTACGGCGTCGACACGCCCGCCGAGGTGCTGGCCAAGTACCGGCCGGGCGGCGTCATCTACTTCGACGCCCGCCGCGGCCCGGACAACGTGCAGAACCCCCGGCAGATCGCCGGCCTCTCCAACGGCCTCCAGCGCGCCAGCCGCGTCCCGCTGCTCATCTCCGTCGATCAGGAGGGCGGCAGCGTCGTCTACCGCCTCACCGAGCCGACGACGATGATGCCCGGCAACATGGCGCTGGCCGCGACCCGTTCGACCGGCGACGCGTACGACTCCGCGCGCGTGATCGGCACCGAACTCGCCGCCGTCGGCATCACGCAGAACTACGCGCCGGTCGCCGACGTCAACATCAACCCGGAGAACCCGGTCATCGGCGTCCGCTCGTTCGGCTCCGACCCGGACCTGTGCTCCGACATGGTGGGCGCGGGCGTGCGCGGCTACCACCGGGGCGACGTCGCCAGCGCCGCCAAGCACTTCCCGGGCCACGGCGACACCGACACCGACTCGCACTACGGCCTGCCGGTCATCACGCACACCCGCGCGGAGCTGGACAGCATCGACCTGCCGCCGTTCCGCGCCGCGATCCGGCGAGGCGTGGACACCATCATGACCGCGCACATCGTCGTGCCGGCGCTCGACTCGAGCGGCGTACCGGCGACCATGTCGCAGCCGATCATCACCGGCCTGCTCCGCGAGGAACTCGGCTTCGACGGCCTGATCGTCACCGACGCGCTCGACATGCGCGGCGCCTCGGACGACTTCCCGCCGGACGTCGCGCCCGTGCGCGCCCTCCAGGCCGGCTGCGACCAACTGGTGCTCGCCCCCGACCTGGACACCGCCTTCGCCGCGGTGCTGGACGCCGTACGGTCCGGCGAGATCTCCGAGGACCGCATCGACGCCTCGCTGCGCCGGGTACTGCTGCACAAGCTGCGGCGCGGCCTGTTCGGCAACCCGTACGTCAGCGAGGGCCGCGCCGAACGCGTCGTCGGACGCCGTCGCCACCTGTCCGCCGCCCGCGAGATCACGGACCACAGCGTCACCCTGGTCCGCAACGAGGGCGTGCTGCCGCTGTCGACCAGGACGCAGCGCTCGGTGCTGGTGGCCGGCTGGGGCGCCTCGACGACCACGACGCTCGCGGAGGCCGTGTCGCGGCACACCGGGCAGACCGCCACCGCGAAGGACACCGGCACCCGCCCGTCCGACGCGGTCATCGCCGAGACGGTCGCCGCGGCGGAGGACGCCGACCTGGTCGTCGTCACCGCCAACGCGGCCGCAGCCGGCAGCGAGGGCGGCGTCGCGCAGGCCAAGCTGGTCGAGGCGCTGCGCGCCACCGGCACCCCGGTCGTCGCGGTCGCGGTGCGGAACCCGTACGACATCCGCCGCTTCCCGGACGTGGGCGCGTACCTCGCGACGTACTCCTACGGCGCCCCGTCGCTGGACGCGGTGGCCCTCGCACTGTTCGGCAAGCTCGACCCGCGGGGCAAGCTGCCCGTCTCCATCCCCACCCTCGACGACCCCGGCCAGGACCTCTACCCCTTCGGCCACGGCCTCCGGTACTGACGAGCCCCCTCGGCCACCCGACGTGAGCCCCGGCGCCCCCCGCGCCGGGGCTCACCCCTGTCGCGCCCCAGCCGCCCTGTCGCCCTGTCGCCCTGTCGCCCTGTCGCGCCACAATGCACCCATGACCCGTGACCGGCAGGACGACGCTCCCGAGCCCCGCCCGCGACGTGCCGGCGCGCGGGAACCCGCCGACCAGGACCTCGGCGGCGAGCCGGCGTGCATGCTCGACCGGGTCTGCCCCGCGTGCGGCCGCCTCGCCGACGCCGCACCGCCCACCACGTGCCCCCGCTGCGGTGCCGCCGTCGGCGACGTGAGCTGATCCCGGGACCGCCCCACGCCGCACCCGCCCCGCACGGGCCCGCCGTGCTCCACGGCGCGCGCAGCCCTCGCCTTCCGCCTTCCGCATCCCGGCCACCAGTCCGTTTCGGGCGGATTCCGGAGGCTACCCGGGCCCCGCGCCCCGCGCGGCACGACCGGAATCGGTGCAGCCGGGGTTCGGCACAGCCGGACCGTACCGCCGGTCCGTACCGCCGGGAAGGGAGCCACCCGACATGGCCACCGCCGCGCACCGCGCCCGCACCGTCACCGACCGCCACGGCCCGTCCGGGACCGGCCTCGCCCGCACCGACCACCCACGCACCGACCTCTCCCCCGCCGACCGCGCGCGTATCGACCGCGCCCGCCGCCTCGACAACCTGGCCGTGCGCGACCAGGCCACCGCCCTGCTGTGCGTCCCGGTGGCGTTCTGGTTGTGCATCGGCGCCTGGGCGGTCGGCTATGCCGAGACGCAGAAGGGCGGCCAGGCCTACCTCAACGAGTCCGTGGTCGGCGTCCTGTTGCTGTTCCTCGCGCTCAGTCGCTTCCTCCGCCCCCTGCGGCAGCTCTTCGCCTCCGCCGGCATCGCACTGCTCGGCGCGTGGCTGATCGTCTCGCCGTTCCTGTGGAACTACGGCGAACCCCCGAACGCGGCCGTCGGCGCCCCGCGGCTCGAATGGGCCACCGGCGCGATCGTGCTGATCCTCGGCCTGGTCGGCTCCCTCTGGGCGCGCAGCGCCCGCAGGTACGGTTACCGCCCCGGCTGACCCCCGCCTCCGCACGCGGCGCCACCGCACGCCCCGCCTCCGCAGCCGCCGCGCCACTCCCCACCGGCCGGTGCACGGAGGGTCGGCTAGGGTGCGGGGGCGGCCGGCGGCGTGAGGAGCGCGTGCGCCGGAGACATGATCTTGGGAGTGGCAGGCTATGGGCGCGAGTTCCGCGGGCGGTTCCACGTCCCCCGCCGCCGCCCGGATCGCCGTCGACGTCGTCGAACTCCTCGAGGTGCTCTGGGAGCAGGGCCGCAACGCCGTGCCGACCAAGCCCGTCTCGCCGTCCCAGCTCCGCGTGCTCCACGTGCTCCAGCAGGAGGACGGCATCAACCTGCGCGGCCTCGGCGAACTGCTGGGCTCCGCCCCGCCGTCCGTCAGCCGGCTCTGCGACCGGCTGGAGGCCATGGGTCTCCTCGAACGCCACCCCAGCCCGGTCAGCCGGCGCGAACTCGAACTGCACCTGACCCGGCGCGCGGTGACGTATCTGGCCGATTTGCGCACCCGCCGCGAGGACGCCCTGGAGGCCGTGCTGAGCCGCATGCCCGCCACGGAACGGCGGCGGCTGCTCGGCGGACTGGAGAGCTTCGCCACCGCCGCCCGCACGGCCGGCACCGGTCGCCGCAGCGCACCGGACGACGAAGCCCGTCCGGCCTGACTCCGCGGCGCCGTCCCGCGGTCAGGCGCTGTCCTCGTTCACGGCGGTACGGATGCGCTTGAGGCAGGCGGAGAGCAGACGCGACACGTGCATCTGCGAGATGCCCAGGCGCTCCCCGATCTGGGACTGGGTGAGCTCCTCGCCGAAGCGCAGTTCCAGTATCCGGCGGTCGCGGTCGCCGAGTTCGGCGAGCAGCGGGCGTACCGCCTCGAATCCCTCGATTGCGTCGAAGGCAGGGTCGCACGCACCGAGCCGGTCGCCCAGGCTGTGGCCGTCGGCCTCGTCGCGGTCGCTCAGCGCGCCGTCCAGGGACTCGGCGGAGTACCCGTTGGCCGCGACCTGCCCCTCGACGACCTCCTCCACCGTGATGCCGAGGTGGCCCGCGACTTCCTCCGCCGAGGCGGGGCGCCCCAGTTCGGCGAGCAGTTCCTCGTTCGCCATGGCCAGGCGGATGCGCAGCTCCTGGAGCCGGCGCGGCACGTGCACGGCCCAGGTGGTGTCGCGGAAGAAGCGCCGCATCTCGCCGGTGATGTACGGCACCGCGTACGAGGTGAACTCCACTCCCCGGTCGAGGTCGAACCGGTCGATGGCCTTGATCAGTCCGATGGTGCCGACCTGGACGATGTCCTCCTCCGGCTGGTGGCGGTGCCGGAAGCGGCCCGCCGCGTAGCGGACGAGCGTCAGGTTCATCTCGATGAGGGTGTTGCGCGCGTACTGGTACTCGGGCGTGCCCTCCTCCAGGGTCCGGAGGCGCCGGAAGAACAGAACGGACAACTCGCGTGCGTCGCGCGGGGCCACGGCGCCGGGTTCGGCGATGTGCGGCAGGCCCACCTCGGCGGCCTCGTCCGGACGTGCGACGCTGGTGCCGGCCTCGACTGCCGACGGGACTCGCGCTGCGGTGCTCATCTCGACACTCTCCGAAAGGCAACTGTTGTCATCAGGCATGGGGGAATGTGCCCCGCCGGGCGGCGTCTACACCTGCCGCCACCGACTTCCACGCCCCACGGCCGGCCGGATGCACGTGTGGCGGGGGAGAATGCGGGCAAATGGAGGCCTGAGAGACCGGGACGCGGCATCTCCCCCGTCCCCGCAGGCCCGTGAGGCCGACCTCCTCGCGGGCGGACGACGGATCACGTGGAGTGGCACAGTTATGGGCGCGCCTTCTTCCTCGCCGCAGCCGTCCCACGCCGCCGCACGGGCGGCGGCGGAGGCCATCGAGATGCTCGAGGTACTGTGGGAACGCGGCTTCGACGCCGCCTCACCCGCGCCGGTCTCCGCGTTCCAGCTGCGCGTGCTGTACAGCCTGGACCGCGAAGAGGGCATCAACCTCCGCCGGCTCGGCGAACTGCTCGATTCGAGAGCGTCGTCGGTCAGCCGGCTGTGCGACCGCCTGGAGGCCACGGGCTACGTCGAGCGCAGGCCGAGCCCGGTCAGCAGGCGGGAACTGCAACTGCACCTCACCGGCAAGGCCCGCACCTACCTGACGGACCTGCGCGCCCGCCGCGAAGAGGCTCTGCTGAAGGTGCTCGACCGGATGCCCGCACAGGCCCGGCGGGACCTCACCCGCGGGCTGGAGAGCTTCCGGTTCGCCGCCCGGGGGGAGCACGCCCACTCCGGAGAACGGCCGGGCACCGGGGACACCCGCCCGGCCTGAACAGCCGCACCGACGCCTCCCACCCGGCCGTACGTGTTCACACCAGGGCGGCCCGCCCGTGCCAGTCGAGGCAGACCACCAGTGCGTCGTCCTCCAGCGGACCCCGGCCCCGGTAATCGGTCAGCTCGTGCAGCACCGCACGCGGCACCTGGTCCGCGGGGAGCAGGCGCGTGGCGGCGAGCGAACGCGCCAGGGCCCGCTCGCCGTAGCCCGTTCCGCCGGGTGAGGGCGTGTCGTACACCCCGTCGCTGGTGATCAGGAGGCGGTCCCCCGGCCGCACCTGGAAGCGCTCGGAGACGTACGGCGTCTCCTCGAACATGCCCAGCGGCAACTGCGCCTCGAACGTGACCCGTTCGACCTTCCCCTCCCGCAGCCGCCACATCCGGGGCGAGCCCGCGTCCACGGCCGTCACCGCACCGGTGGCCAGGTCGAACTCCAGCAGCAGCACCGACAGGTACCGCTCGCCGTGGTGCTGTGCGTACAGCGCCTGGTCCGCCAGAGCCGCCTGGTCGGCGACGCCGAGCCCGGCGCGACGCGCGTTGCGCAGCGCGTTGACGGCGAGATTGGACAGCAGAGCGGCCTCGATGCCGTCACCCATGCCGTTGGTCACGACGAGGGTCAGGCGGTCCCGCGACGCCGACCAGTCGAAGTTGTCGCCGAAGATGGCGTAGGCGGGCTCCAGATGGCCGCCGAGCGCGAACTCCGGGCGGACACAGGAGCGGCCGGGCAGCAGCTGCCACTGCATCTCGGCGGCGAGCGTGAGGCGGGACGTGCGGCGTGCCACCTGGAACAGGTCGGTGTCCCGCTCCGCGACCAGGATCTCGTGACCGAGGGCCGCGCCGACGTGCTGCATCTCCGGCAGCGCCGTCTCGCGGTACTGCTCCTCGGGCAGCGTGACGGACAGCACCCCCATCCGGTCGCCCCGGACGGTGACCGGCATGTGCACCGCGACCAGCCCCGGCGCCTGCCGGACGACCAGCGGCTCCTGCGCGCCGAACACCCTCCCCTGCGGACTGTCGTGCAGGGGCAGCGGCTCCACGGCCAGCGGGCCGAACTCGACGGACTGGAGCGACTTCATGCCGTAGTCGGCGATGCGCAGCTCGACGCCGGTGGCGCCGTACTGGTCCTTCATGGCCGCCGTGACGACGTCCAGCAGTTGATGCGGGGCGGCATCGCGCAGCGCACGCTCCACGGCGGGGATACCGGCCACTTCGTTCGGCTTCCTTCTGTTTGTGGTGAGCCTTCCCGTTCACCGTACCGCCGGGTCGGTCACTTGTCCTGAAGCAACGATGCCGTCCGCACGTGACCTTGCCGACACCCCGTTCCGCCCCCACGCCCGCCGGCCACCCGCGTGCTCCACCCGTCGGGCCGCACAGGCCTCGTCCGGCCGGCACACGCCCGACCCGGAGCCCCCGCACCGCCCGCCCTCGCAGGGGACTTGCCCCCGCCTCCCCTCCTGTCGGCGCATGACCACCCCCGCAGCGGGAACCCGGCCCTCACGAGCCGCCCCGCACTCCGCCGGACAGCAGGGGCGGCACTTCACGAAAGGAGAAGTCCGTGACGGCCGTGGCCATCATCGCCGGATGCGTACTCCTGCTCGTCCTCGCCTTCCTCCTCCCCCGCCTCTCACGACACCCGGAGCGGGGCGCACACAAGACCCTCGGCGCAGGCTCCCGCACCGCGGGCAAGGCCCCCGGCCCCCTGGGCCGCCTCTTCAGCAAGCCCTTCCGCAGCAGCTCCCGCGCCCTGGGCCGCAGCGGCTCCGCCGGCCGCCGCGCCCGCGGCAAGATGCCCTTCTGATCCGTGCGGCCACGCGGGCTCCGTTCGATCACATCCGCTAGGCTGTCCCCGGAGCCCGGCGCCCTGCGCCGGGGCTCCCGGACGCACCCGGAGCGCGACCCCCGGTCCGCTCCCCCGTCCCGCCTCCGTAGCTCAGGGGATAGAGCACCGCTCTCCTAAAGCGGGTGTCGCAGGTTCGAATCCTGCCGGGGGCACGCCGAAGCAGCAGGTCAGTGGCCCCTCTGCCCGAGAAGGCGGAGGGGCCTCTGGAGTGCAGCACACATTCGGCACACATTGGCTATTCCCACCCCTTGGGAGCCGTGCCCGATGCCCAAGAAGGACGAGCTGTCTCAGCGCCGCAACCGGAATCTCGTAGATCGCCTTGAGGGACTGATGAAGGCCGGGCTGAAGCCCGAGTACGAGGGCTACTACGGACAGCTGATCCTCAGCGGGGACAAGCTGGCGGAACTGGGCGAGCTGGACGACATCCGCCGTGCAGCACGCGAGGCCGGCCGCCGCCTCGGCTGGAAGCCGACCACCAGGCTCGTGGGCGACCGGCTCTTCGTGATCGACGAGCGCGACGTCCCCGAGGAGATCTACGAGCGGGCGAGCAACAACGCCGCTGACCGCATGGAAGAGTTCCTCCGTCCGCGGCCCAGGCCCGTCGACGACAACGACTGAGGGGCGCTTGCAGCGCTGCCCACCAGCACGTGTTCGGCACGCATCAACTCGGTGTCATCTCCAACGCGGCGACCTACTCGGCCGCCTCGCGAGCCTTCCTCTCCGCCTTCTCCAGCTTGGCCTTCGCCTTCGCCAGCTGCTTCGCGCGCCGCTTGTTCATCTTCTTCGAAACCTCGTCGAGCCGGTCCGGGAAGAGGTGCCCATAGGTGTCGAGGGTCAGCGTCGCGGACTTGTGGCCGAGCATCGTCTGTACGACGTTGACGTCGGCTCCGCTGGCGATGGCGAGCGAGGCGGCCGTGTGTCGCAGCTTGTGCGGCGTGAGCTTCAAGTGGTCGAGGCCCGCCTTCGCAACAGCCGGGGCGAAGAAGCGCTGTCGGAAGTTCCGGGCTCGCAGCGGACCGCCCTGCGGAGCGACGAACAGCAGCTCGTCCTCCCTCCTTCCTTCGAGGTGAGGACCCAGTTCCTCGGCCAGGAATCGAGGGATCGGGACTGACCGGCGCTCGTGGTTCTTCGGCGAGTCCAGGTACAGCTTGCCGTTGTCCTCGACGTACGCCTGGACGAGGTGCGCCCGGCAGGCATCAAGGTCGACGCGGCCTACCCTCAGCGCGGACGCCTCACCCCAGCGCAGCCCCGTGTAGGCCAGGAGAAGGATGAAAGCCCGGTACCCGTCCGCCGCATCGGCGAGCGCCTCGGCTTGGAGGTCGTCGAGGTAGACGTGGTCGGCGGGGGCCGGCTTCGGCAGTGGAACGCCGGCGGCCGGGTTGAACGCCAGACGACGGGACTTGACGGCGAAGCCCAGTACGCGACTGAGGACGACGTACGCCTTGCGCACGGAGCGGGCGCTGAGCTTCCTCCCTCCCGCCGCCTCGCCCGACAGCATGTCCGCCAGCCATTCGGCGATGTCCTCGAAGCGGATGCGGTCGAGCGGCGTGGTCCCCCACTTGGGAATCACGTGAACATCGAGAACGCCTCGATAGCGGTTACGAGTTGACCTCTTGAGGTGCACTTGAGCGGCCAGCCAGGACTCCGCCGCCTCGGCGAACTTCACCCGCCCCGCGCCGGGGTCGCGATACGTACCGTCGGCGAGCCGGGTCTCCACCTTCGTCCGCTCGGCTTCGGCATCGACTTTGCGGGCCACGGTTTTCATCTTCGGTTTGCCGTCAGGGTCGTACCACCGCACTCGGTAACGCCCAGGAGGAGTACGGCCTGCCTTCTTGGCCGCTGCCACAGCTTGCGCGTAGGACGTGTGCCCGCTGCGGTCCTCTATCCAGACGCGTGCCATCAGGCTCCTCCCACAATAACGTTGACCTGGGGGCTGGCTGAGCACCCTGTGGAGAGGTCCTTCGGGGACATGAGTGGTGGAAGAACGACGGGAAATGCATCCATGGTCGATAGCTTTAGCTCGAAATCGGCTCGCCTGGCAATAGTTGACTCTGAAAGGTGAAACTTACTTTGCGGTCAGCCTAGTCAGCGTGATCGCGACAGTTTTGCGAGCAGGCAATCGGGATGTACTTTTCCGCACCCCGCACAGCACCTCACGCTCCTCAGGTTCTGTCGAGACCTCGATGCCTCTGGGAGACGTCTTGCTGAGAACCTGGCAGATTCTTCGAGTGAGAGCGGAAGGCGCCGCGACTTTTTCGTCAACCGGCTATCGCTTCCTACAGTTGTGTTCTCCCCGGTCGCCTCGTGGTTGAAGCGAGACGAATGCTCGGGGTTTCCAGAGCGTGCCCTTCTGCTCAGGCACGCCTTCCGCAGACGAGATGGAGTTGACCTTGCCCAACGGATTTCCTCGCCCCGTGAAGGAGGCCATGCGTGGCTCGCTCGCCGCTCCCGCCGAGATCGCCGAGTACCTGGGTGTGCCCGTGAAGACGCTCTACCAGTGGAAGTACCGGGGCATCGGCCCGCAGGTTCACAAGGTCGGTCGGCACCTGCGTTACCGCTGGCACGAGGTTGACGCCTGGCTCGACCAGCAGTCCGCGTACGACCTCACATCCTGACCCACGGGTAGAGCCACCCAACAGACAACCTGGTGAGGGGCATCGGCGCAGCCTGTCCTGCCCGTCACCGGAGAGGACACCGAACGTGGACGCGACGTCGTCACATGGCCCGAGGGCGCCCGCCGCCACCGAGACGAGGCCCACGCCCGTCTGGCCGCCGGTGGCTCCGGTCCCGGGCCAGCGGGCTCAGTGGGAGAGCGGGGACCGGGCCGAGTCTCGGTCCCCACGCCCGGGGACATTGGGCGGTCCCCACATGGAGTTGGTCCCCGGTCCCCTCGGCGGGACCGGGGACCGAGGACTGGACGCCGAGGACCGGTCCCCTGGTCGGAGGACCGGGGACCAACAGCACCTCGGTGTCGGTCGGCAACAGGCGAAGGGCGTCGCCGGGCCCGACATCCAGGTACGGGCTGCGAACGAGATGCCCGCTGATGAGGAAGAGCTGCAGGACAGTGGCCTGCAGGCCGCACCGCACGCTGTAGGCCATGCCGTTCCGGGCGGACCCGCGTCCTCCCCGAGAGGGGACCAAGAGCCGAGTCCCCGCCTCATGGTCCCCACGGCGGGGACCGGTCCCCAGGCCGTAGACAGTGCGCTTGGGGACCGAGACGGAGGGGACCGTGGTCCCCAACGTGCCGCGAGCGCCGGCGGTCCCGTGGGGACCGGGGCGGGACGCGGCGGGACCGTGGTCCCCGACGACGGTTCGGGGACCGGGGACCGTGCCCGCCTTCAGGGGACCGGGGACGGGACCGAGTTGCTGGATGAGCTGCGGTCGACCATCGGCAAGTACGCCGTGCTGCCAAGTCCGGAGGCGCTGACCGCGGTGACGTTGTGGGTGGCGGCCTCCCACGTCCAGCCGGTCCTTCAGCACGCGCCTCGGCTGGCGGTGGTGGGGCCGACCAAGGGCTGCGGCAAGTCCCGTGTCCTGGACGTGCTGCACGAGACCGTGCACCGGCCGATGATGACAGTGAACACCTCGCCGGCCGTGGTCTTCCGCGTGATCGGCAAGGCCCCGCCGACGCTGCTGGTGGACGAGGCCGACACCATCTTCGGCCCCAAGGCGGGCGAGAAGGAGGACCTGCGCGGCCTGCTCAACGCCGGCCACCAGCGCAACCGGCCCGCCTGGCGCATCGCTGGCCCCGAGCACAAGCCCACGGCGTTCCCGACGTTCGCGATGGCCGCGCTGGCCGGGATCGGCGACCTCCCCGACACGATCATGGACCGGGCCGTGGTGCTCCGCATGCAGAAGCGCAAGCCCGGCGAGCGCATCACCCCGTTCCGCTCTCGATACGCCGTGCCCGAGCTGAACGCGCTGCGCGACCGGCTGACCGACTGGCTGACCCCGCTCCGTGACTCCGCTTCCCGTCTGGTGCCGAAGATGCCGGTCGAGGACCGTGCCGCCGACACCTGGGAGCCGCTGGTCCTGGTCGCCGACCTGGCCGGCGGACACTGGCCAGGCAGCGCCCGCGCCGCCTGCCTGGCCATGACCCAGCACGAAGCCGTCCAGGACGAGCAGACCACGCTGAAGACGCGACTGCTGCGCGACATCCGCCGCATCTTCGAACAGGAAGGCAACACAGAGGTCCTGCGCAGCCATGACCTGCTCGCCGCCCTCGTCCAGGACGCCGAGGCACCCTGGGGTGATTACGGCACCAAGGGCCTGAACGCCTACCACCTGTCGGCGTTGCTACGGGATTTCGAGATCCGCCCGGCGAACCACCGGTTCGAGAACGGCCGACAGGCCAAGGCGTACGCCCGCAACCAGTTCCTCGACGCCTGGGCCCGCTACTGCCCCGAAACCGCCCCACCAGCACCCACAGGCGAGCCTGAACCCGAGCCCGCGCGTCGTGCGCAGGGCACGCCGCCCGTCCCTCTGTCCGGACCACTACCCGTGGCCCCGCCTGGCAGCGCCTACGGCCCCAGGCCCACCCGCTGACCCGAGGCACAACCGGTCCGTCTCAGTCCGTCGCATCCGTCCCGACGCAGGTCACTGCCGGGACGGACTTCCTCGCCGGGACGGAGTAATCCGTACCACCGGCCGAACCCGTACCTGTCCTGACCAGCACTGGGACGGATGCGACGGACGCGACACAACACCACCCGGCAAACAGCAGGAGCACACGTGCCCGAAACCCTCCCCGGCACCGGCCCTACCCGAGCCCCCGAAGGAGAGTCCCGCCAGACCCACCGACCAGCAGCAAGCTGGAGCGGACGAGCCTCAAACGAGGCTTCGTCCGCGCTTACCTCCGCCCCGGGGTGGCGGAGGAGGCCGAGCGCCAGGGGGCGCCCGAGCCAGGGAACGGGGCGACCGCCGCGAACACCGCGACACCGCCTGCCGACGATGCCCGCACACCGATCGAGCAACCGTCATGGCGGAACTCGGATGACCCACCGGTGCCCGCTCTGCTGAACCGCAAGCGCACCCGCGAGCGGCGCGACCGGGTCAGGAACATCCGCTTCACCCCGACCGCGGCCGGCATCATCGCCCGCGCGGCCGAGCAGCGCGGCCAGAAGTTCGCCGGGTTCGTCGGCGACGCCGCGCTCGCCGCCGCCCTCGGCGACCAGCTCGTCGGCAGCCCGGAGGACGACCCCGTCCGCCCGCTCGTCGAGGCCCTCGAGGCCCACACCGTGGCGCTGAACCGAGTAGGGCGGAACCTCAACCAGATCACCGCAGCCATCCATCGCAGCACCATCCCCGACCACGCCGAAGCCGTCCTCGACCGCGTCGACGATGCTGTCCGGCGCAGCTATGAGCTGATGGACCAGCTTCTGGCGGAGGGTGTCCCGCATGGTGCCTGACGTCTCCGCCGGCTCCGACACCCGTGGCCTGGTCGCCTATCTCTTCGGCCCTGGCCGCCGTGACGAGCACACCGACCCCCACATCGTCGCCGCCTGGGACCCCGCCGGCGCACCCGACCCCGGCCGCGACCCCGAGGCCACCTACACCCAGCTCGCCCAGCGCCTCGACCAGCACTTCGATCTCCGCACCCGAGAACTCGGCGGCGAAAAGCCACGCCAGCATGTGTGGCACTGCCCGGTCCGCACCGCGCCCGGCGACCGCTACCTCACCGACGCCGAGTGGGCCGAGGTCGCCCGCCGGGTCGTGGCCGCCTCCGGCATCGCCCCCGACGGTGATGAGAAGGCGTGCCGGTGGATCGCCGTGCGGCACGCCGAGGACCACATCCACATCCTCGCCACCACCGTCCGCGCCGACGGCCGCCGCCCCCGCACCCACCGCGACGGCCAACGCGCCCAAGCCGAATGCCGCAAGATCGAAGCCGAGTTCGGGCTGCGACGCCTGCGATCTGGTGACCACACCGCACCCCGCACCCCCACCGGCGCCGAACACGCCAAGACCCGCCGGCAGGGCAAGCAGGCCACCGCACGTAAGTGGCTGCGTGAGCAGGCGTACGCAGTTGCCGCCGCCGTACGCACCGAGGCCGACTACTTCACGGTGCTGCAGTCCCTGGGCATCAAGGTCAAGACACGCCTCGGCCCCAACAGCGGCGACGTCATCGGCTACAGCCTCGCCGCCCCCGGCGACACCAACACGGCAGGCGAACCGGTCTGGTACGGCGGCTCCAAACTCGCCCCCGACCTTTCCATTAACCGCCTCCGCGAACGCCTCCCCAACCACGAGCTGGCCCACCGCCCTCAGCACGTAAGGGACCCTGCCCAGCCGTGGCGCCAGGCCGCTACCGAACTGGACACAGCCCGCACCGTCCTCGGCTCCGGCGACGAGGCCGCCGCACAGGGCTACGTCGCCGCCTTCGGCGACACCCTCCACAACCTCGCCCTCGCCACACCCGGCCCAAACCGCCACGAACTACAAGCAGCAGCCAAGGCGTTCGACCGCGCCCGCCACTCCAGCATCCGCGCCGACCACCAAGCCGCAGGCGCCCTGCGAGAAGCGGCGAGGGAACTCCTCTACGCCTCCCACGCCCCCGGCGGACTCACCATCGCCCTCGTCTTCTCTGCGCTCCACCTCGCCCGCGCCGCCGCCAAGTGGCACGAACAACACGGCCACCAACAGCAAGCAGCCGCCGCCCAGCAAGCCCTCCACCACCTACAGGCGGGCTACCAACAGGCGGCCAGACCGGCCCTGACCGAACTCGCCCGCCGCGCACCACGCGCCACAACCACACGCCGCTTCGAACAGGCCCTCCGCACGGCCCTCCCCGACCACGCCGAGCACGTCCTGGCCGACCCCGCCTGGCCCGCCCTGACCACAACCCTCGCCCGCGCCGAAACCGCTGGGGACAGCCCGCACCGCCTCCTGGCCACCGTCGGCGCACAACGAGAACTCGACACCGCCCACCACCCAGCCGAAGTCCTCACCTGGCGCATCACCGCACACCCCGGCAAGCGGGCAAAAGGCGCTGGCGAACGAACTGTCGGTGATGCCAGCCCTCAGTCGTCTGTGGCACGAAGTGCCGCTGCGCCCGCGAACACACCTGACGAGCGCCGTCGGCGACGCCAGTAGACCCCTGAGGACGATAAGATGCTCTGCCCAGCCAGACGACCGGGAACGGGGGCTTGATGACACATCCGCCGGGCCCTGAAAGGCAGGGGCGCAGGCCCAGTCAGACGTCACAAGGCGTAGCGTGGCTGTCCAACTTCAGGCCCGGCGACGCCCCCACCGCGCAGCAGCTAATCGACAGCCTGCACTTCTTCTCGTCGACGAAGTTCCGGCAGGGTCTGACGGAACACCTGCACGCGGTAATCACACACGCAACACCAGCGCAACGACCCGCTGCGCTTTATAGCGTCCACTCCTCCGATGCGAGCGGGACCATGTTCACTGGCTGCCTAGAGCCGCTGGTCCCCAGTACGGGGGGCAGCGAATTGATCGTGCAGAACATCATACGTGCGACGGAGCGAGCGTTCGACAACACCGTGGTGTCACGCCAGACGTCGTCCTTAGAGCTACTGAAGGACCGGCGGGTTCGGCGCCTGGTGTTCGTGTCCGACTACGCCGGATCAGGCGACGAAGCACTAAAGTACGCGCGGACCTGGCTGCGCAACCCAACAATCCGCAGTTGGCGCTCTCTCAAACTCGTGCAGCTACACCTGGTGTTGTTCGCCGCGTCGACGACCGCCCTCAAGCGCCTGGACGCGAGCCCCTACTACGACGGCGTGCACGTTCTCCATTGCGGCATGGACTTCCCGTCTGCCGACTGGGAACCGGCCGAGCGCAACCGCATCAGGCTGTTGTGCAACACCTACGCACATTCAGTGGGTGGCGCCCGCGGGTGGAGCGACAGCGAAGGCCTCGTGGTGTTCGAGCACACCATCCCGAACAACCTTCCAATGGTCGTGCATCAGACTAAAGGTCGTTCCCCGTACGGCAAATGGGTGCCGTTCTTCCGTCATCGAACTGCTCCGCAGGAGCTGATGCAGTCGCTGGCGGACTACCGGCCGGAATTTGACCGGCAGAGCCGGCTCCGCGCGGTCCGGCAGCCGCGTCTGGCTGCGGCGAGCCAGCTCCACAAGATGGACCGACCGGAACTGGCACGGATCATCGACATCCTCGCTCATATCGCTGGAGGGCGGCGCAGCCCGGCGCAGCTCGCAGCAGTCCTGGGCATCTCTGTCCCGGCTGCCAGGGAGATCACTCTACGGGCATGGCGCCTGGGTCTGCTGGACGAGCAGACGCGACTCACGGACGCTGGTTGGCAAGAGCTGCGTAGCGCAAAGGCTAGGCCCCGGAGGGTCGTTGGCGTGTTGCAGGGCAGCACCGAGCCCTACTATCCTCGCCGACTGAAGGGGAGTCGGTGACGCCTAGAGATATCGGCGAGGTTCTCGTCGAGGCAGCGACCCACTCGTTTGTGGGTCAGGCTGTAGCTATGAGCTACGGCTGTGAGCAAACTGGCGACCGCATGGGACTTGAGACGCGCCCGGTGCCTACGTGGGCCTGGTGGCCCGTTCCAAGGCCCTAGCGGGATACACCAAAGGTAGGCTGTTATCGACTCCCCCAACGTCTATCGAAGACACGGCTTGGGCCACCGAATCGATCCACAGGTCTTGGACGAAGCCCTCACGCAGATCCGGCGAGCCGAAGGCTACTCGGTCACACCGATACTGACTCTGCGGCATCTGGCGCACCTGACAGGCGCGGAGTACCTATACCTGCGAAGGATCGTGCAGCGACAGCTCGACCCCTATACCGTGTTCTCACGACCAAAGCGCACGCCGGGAAAGGTCCGGACCATCGCCTCGCCGAGTCCAGTGCTGATGGACCTCCAGCGGTGGCTGCTCTCCAATGTTTTTGAGCGCGTCCGCCCACATCGGGCCAGTTACGCATACCAGCCGGGACGCTCAGCTGTCCTATGCGCGAAACGGCACCTGGGCGCCACCTGGCTCCTGAAGTTCGACCTCCACGACTTCTTCCACTCTGTCGACGAGCGGGCGGTATACCGCGTCCTGCGGACTGTGGGCTACAACAAGCTGATCTCTTTCGAGATCGCACGCGTCTGCACCAGACTCCCTGGCGGGGAGACGAGGGCCATCACTAGGTTCAAGTACCCGACCATCGACTCCTATCCCGGGTGGGCTCCCGGCTTCCTGCCACAGGGTGCCCCGACGAGCGGGGCTATCGCGAACCTAGCCGCCCGCGAGTTGGACGACCGGTTGTGGGAGGTGGCAGACCGGTACGACCTCGCCTACACCCGCTACGCGGACGACATGACATTTTCGACGCTGCGCCAGCTGAGCCGCGTCACAGTGAACCGCTGCATTGCAGACATCACCAAGGTGGTGCACCGGGCGCACTTCAGGGTGCACCGCAAGAAGACTCGCGTCATCCCGCCCGGCGCCCGAAAAGTTGTTCTAGGACTGCTCGTGGATGGTGACAGGCTGCGGATGCCCGTGCCAGCGCGGCAACGGCTAGAAACCCACGTTCGGGGTGCCGCCACCTTCGGGCTTACCGCGCACGTGGAGCATGCCCGCTACAGTTCGCTCGGCGGCTTCATCCGTCACGTCGACGGCCTGCTGCGGTACGCGCAAGGCGTCGACCGATCCTGGGCGGGGGCGCTGGCCGAGCGGTGGGAGGCGGTGCTGAAAGTGGAGGGCATCACCGTGCTGGACCGCGAACGCTGGTAGCCCCCAAGACCTCACGGTCGGGCTTACAAGGTCTGCTCGCTATCGGGTAGCGACCCTACTGTAGGCGGTTGGGTTGCCGCTTCATTTGGTGGCGACGACGTACACGCTGCCCCACTGCCGCTTGGGGTTGGCGATGGCCGGATCGAACGGCCAGGGCTCGACGGACCGGAAGCCGGCTTCGGTGAACAGTTGTGTCAGCTTCTCGTGATCGTAGGCCCAGTGGTGTGGCGTGTACGTGGGGTCGTCGTCCTGGTCGCGGAAGACGTAGTTGATCAGGTCCAGGTAGGTGTTGATGTCGCCGAGACAGTCGCGCTTGGCGTACCACCGCTCGACCACCTCGTCCGCCTGCTCGACACCAGCCGGGTACTTGTTCAGCGCGTACGCCGCGTCTGGGACGCCTGTGACGATCCGGCCGCCGGTGGCAAGCACGCGGTGGGCTTCGCGCACGTAGTGCTTGGCGGAGCGGGGGTAGTCGATGTGCTCCAGGAAGTGCTCGGAAAACAGGAACTGGACTGTGTCGTCGTGGAGCGGGATGCCTTCGCGGACGTCCCACAGGAGATCGGCAGGCGGCACGGCGTCGATGTTGAAGAAGCCCTCGATGTGGTGGCCGCCTCCTCCGATCTGAACCTCAGTGGGGGTTGTGTCGATCCGGCCGTCGGGCCATGCCTTCGAACTTGCCCGGTGGTAGCGGTTCAGTTCGATTTCCTTGGCGGTAGCGCGCAGGGCGCGGCTGAGTCCGTGGGTGGTTGCCGGGTCTTCGAGGAGGGCGTTGATCTGTTCGGCGAGACTGTCGGGAGAGGGCAGCGTGCGGTGCGGGACCATTCGTATGGCTCCTCGTGGTAGTGAAGGACGGTCTGCGGTGCCGTGGCAGCTCGGTCGCGAGGGGATGAGGGCAGGGCCGGGTAGGGAGTGGTCGCGCCGGGGAGGTTCGATGTTCAGGCGGGGACGGTGGGCTGTGCCCACTGGCTGTTGCGCATCAGGGTGTACTTGATGTCCACCAGCCGCGGCGCGATGGTGAGGTCGAGCTGCTCGGCCGGGTGGAGAAGGCCCTTGCCGTCGGGCTCTGCTCGCCAGATGCGGTAGTCGAGATCGGGGTAAGCCGGGTTGATGCCGATTTCACCCTTGGGGAATGTCCCGTTGAACGGTGTGGCGATGTCCATGTGGTTCCAGTAGTTCCACGCCTGGAGCGCCTTGTGCTGGTCGAAGTAGAAGTAGAAGTCGGGATAGCGGCCGAAGGTGCGCAGCTCGCGGTGGATGAGGTGGCCCAGGAGGGGGCCGAGCTGGGCTGCGAGGCTGTCGAACTCCCAGCGGGTGTGGTGCCAGGCTTCCGGAACCTGGCCCGGAGTGAAGAGGCGGGAGGCGACCAGGTGGCTGATCCGTTCCGCGAGGTAGCGGCGAGCGTGGGTCGCGTCGACGGTGGGATCGATCTGGGCGAGGAGGGCGTCCAGTTCGTCCGGTGCGGGCCGGAACTTGGCGAGGTCGAACTTGCCGGCCATCTGGGGGAAGGAGGCGAAGAGCATCTCCTTGTACAGCCAGTTGTTGAACTCGCCGAGTTCGGCGAGCTGCCTGGTCCGGTCGCTTGTCGAGTGCAGCATCAGGTACTCCGCCAGGGCCTCGAAGTAGATGTATCCGAGGATGGGCAGGCGGGGGATCGCTTCGTCCAGCAGCCGCAGGAACTGGTCGGCCGCCACCGGCGCGCCGTGGAACGTGATCGCCGTGGCGAGCGCGAGGAAGGCTGTGGAGTTCTTTACGCGACTGACGACGGCCTCGCGTAGGTGGTGCCGTTCGGTCTTGGAGAGCAGGTACTCCAAGTGGGTGTAGATCTGCAGGTGGATCGTGCCGAGACGCAGGTAGTCGATGCCGGCCAGCCCACGGTAGGCGTGGCGGTGGACGCTGATCTCGAAGATCAGCGGTGTCGGGGTCCTCCCGTCCCGTCCGAGCTTGCCGACGAACGCGGGCGCCTCCTTGTGGAGCACGTAGGAGGCGAGGTTGTGCATCCGCAGGCCGTCACCGCTCGGGGTGAGGGGCGCGCAGTAGATGCTGCCGACCAGGCAGCCTCCTGAGGGGTAGAGGGCGCCCTGTTCGTTGATGTGCTCCAGGGCGTGCGTGACGTGCAGCAGGTGTAGTGTGCGGTCGCCGCTGAGCGCGTCGAAGAGGGCATTCTGACGCAGGAGCCGACCGTTGGGGGTTTCCTCCAGGAGACGGCTTTGCCAGGCCGCGTCCTTCGCGGACAGGTGGTCGCCGTGGGGGTCCGGGCCGGGGACCAGCGTGGACTCGTAGAAGGCGTGGGCGTCGGCCCATAGGTGGTAGCTGTCGAGAAAGTCCATCAGCGCACCACCCGGTGTAGTTCCAGCGCCTCCAGGACGGCGTCCGCGCTGTCGGCGCCCGCGAGGTGGGCCGTTTCGCTGCGTACCACGAGATCGAAGGCGGTCGCCCGCAGCTCGTTGAAGGCGGAGACCCGGATGTGGGTGGCGTCCGGCCACCAGCTCAGCTTCGGCAGCCGGTAGCGGTCGAGTGCGTCAGCGGCTTTCAGCAGGTCGCTGATGTGCTCGGCCCGGGAGTGGTCGGCACGGTCGGCTGCAGTGAAGGCGGTGTACGGCGTCTCGTGGAGGCGCACGGCGGTCGCCGCCTGCTCCACAGCCTGTGGAGTCGTCCGGAGGTGGAAGTGGTCCCAGACGCCCTCCGAGTTCTCGGTCAGCCAGGTGGCTGCTCGGTGGCCGTGCCCAGGATCGTCCTTGTCGTGCAGGCGCCGGCAGTCGTGCACGGAAGCAGCCAGGACCAACACCGCGGTCTCGGCCTCGCCCATACCGGTGGCTTCGGCCAGCATCGCCGCCAGGGCCGCGGTGCGTATCGCGTGCCGGACTCCGTGCAGCGAGTGCCAAAGCCGGGGCTCGGCCAGCCAGGCGCGGGGAATCGCCGCGCGCCCGAGTAACCGCTGCGAGGCGGCATGGAGCCGAGGCTGTGGGGCTTCCGGGAAGTCGGGTCGGTGGGCCTTGATCCACTCCACGGTGGCGGGGTCGGTGTACTGGTGGTGCGGGAGCTGCTTACGTGCTGCCAGCTCGACCAGGCATTCGGCCGGCGGGTTCGTGCTCATCTGGCCTCCCCTCGGTGGCGTACGACGAGTGCCTCAAGCGGTCGGCGTGGGGTCGGTCGCGGCGGCCTTGCGCTCCTGCTCGGCTGCCTCGAAGGCTGCGGTGAATTCGGCGAGCTCCTGCTCGCTCATCAGGTCGATCCCGAGCTCGGAGGCAACGGTCTGGATGCGCCCAGCGGCCTCCTCCTGCGCGGCCTGACTGGCGTCGTCGTCGAGCAGCACCTCGAACTCGGCGTGGTGCCCCCACGCCTCGCTCCACTTGACCGCGATGTCGACGCCCTGGAAGCGGAAGTTGTGGCGGCGGTTGAACGCCTCGTGCATCTGTCCGTCGAAGCCGAGGGCGTTGAACACGCGTACGGCTGCGGGGACGTCTTCCCGCGCGATCGCGATGTCGGTCTCGGGGAAGGCAGCGCCCTGGCCGATCTTGCTGTTCTTGAGCGAGATCTTCGCCGTGCCGGCGGCGGTGTTGTCCGTGACCTTCAGCAGCTTGTCGGGCAGGACGTAGAAGTAGATGTGCTTGTCGTCGCGCCCGAGGTCCTCACCGTCTCGTTCCAGACGTGCAACGAGCCGGTCGTGGGCGCCCTGGTCGAATCGGGCCCTCATCTCGATCTCCGTGGCCATGGTCTGTTCTCCCTTCGAAAAGGCATGGGTGATCCGCCCGAGACCCGTCAGGGTGGGGCCCGGTTGGTGTCAGATGGCTGTGTGACGTTGTCGGCGGATGGGACGGCACGGCCCGTCGGCGCGTGGACCGCACCGTCCCGACTACGTGCTGGTGTGCACGGTGGCGGGCGTCAGAGGTTCTCGCCGAAGCGGTCCCGCACGACGCCTTCGTGCAGGTAGTTCGGGAGGGCCACACCGCCGACCGAGACGCGGGTGGTGGCCACCTGCTCCTCGGTGTCGCTGGGGAAGCCCTCCAGCAGCCGCAGGCACTGGTGGACCCACTCACGGGACTTGTCCCAGTCACCGGCCTCGCGGTGCCGCACAGCCAGCGCGTAGGCACTCTCGGCGGCTGCCCAACGGTTCGTGGAGAGCTCCTGCTGGAAGACGGACTCCAGCTCTTCGGCGGAGGCGACGCGGGTCGAGTTGGTCATGCTGCCCTTCCTAAGGTCGTGGTACCCCAATGGTGATCAACGCGTGGACGTCCCATGGGTGACGTCAGCTCCAGTCAGTAGGTGAAGATCTCGGCGAGCGTGCGGTAGTCGTACAGCTCGTCCTTGTCGAACCACAGGACCACCTCTTGGTCGGCCTCCTCCTTGTTGCCGGAGGCGTGGACGAGGTTGGCCACGGCCTTGCCCGCAGCCTTGCTGGCGGTCTTGCCGTAGTGGGAGAAGTCCCCGCGGATCGTGCCCGAGGGCGCCTCGTTGGGGTAGGTGCTGCCAACGATCTTGCGGACGGTGGCGATCGCGTCGTAGCCCTCCAGCACGAAGGCGATCACCGGGCCCTGCTGCATGAAGGAGGCCGTGAGGTTGTAGACCTGTGCCCCCAGCCGCTCCTCGAGATCGAAGTAGTGGCGGCGGGTGAACTCCTCGTCCATCTGCTTCATCTTCACGCCGACGATCTTCAGCGCCGCATCTTCGAAGCGAGCGATGATCTTCCCGGCGAAGCCGCGTACCACCGCGTCGGGCTTGAGCAGAACGAGTGTGCGCTCCACCGTGGGGTCCTGTTCCTGAGCCATCGGCTCCCTTTCCGCTTGCGCGAATGGATTATGACGAGTACTCAGCACGTCCCGCCTGAGGTTACCCGCGCCGAAAGAGCGTTCTGCCCCTTGGCAGCCCTACCGCCGCCGATGCCGCCCCGCAGGCCGGACACCGGCACCCGGCCACCGCGGAGCCCGCCGGGTGTCAGGAGGCGCGGGGCCTGCGTCGTGCGGGGAGCGAGGCCCGGCACGCTGCTTCCCCAGGGCCGGCCCGGTCCCGGTGTCGGGGGACCACACGGGACCGGGCCGGGGTCTTGTCACATCGGTGGAGCCTTCTCGGCTGTCCTCTTGCCGCATCGCCAGGCACCAGTGCAGCTGCTCTAGGTGGAACACACACGCTCGGCATGCTCGGATCGCGACCTCGACACCGTTCGAGCTGATCGTGCCGATCGGCGCGACCTCCGTACGGATCCGGTCGCAGCGGAAGCACGTGCCGACCGCCCACTCGAAGCGTCCCCACAACGCGAGCGGCTTCACGATCGCTGGCCCGAGTCGACGGGACGGAGGTCAACGACACGCGGCGTCCACTCCAGCCCTCCGCCTACGGGCCGCAGCCACGCCCGGACGGGTGCTGCCGAGGCGCGATAAGGCCATTCCTGCACCTCACCGCGGCGTCCCGTGCAGGTGTCCAGGACGAGAGCCCCGGCCCTCAACCAATCGGGGGTCGGTGCCGTACTGGACGCATCGACACTCGTGCGACGCAGGCCGGCGGGCGGGGCAGCCGGTGCCTGGGAGTGGTGTGCGGCGCTGTCCATCATCGGACCTCCAGCGATCCTTGCCGTAAGCGATGGCCCAATCCCCGCGCCTTGGTTGGGGAAGAGTCCACCTGGACCGCCCGGCAGCGAGGGGAGTTTCACGTCATCGCCGGGCGGCGTTTCTCGGTCTGCTGCGACAGTAGGCAGAGCTCTCCACGGCACCCCGGAAAATCCTTCCGGGGTCCTTCCGGACCGTGAGGTGATGCTCGGAACATGCGAGGGATGACGGAGAACCTGTCCATCGGCGAGCGGGTCGCCTGGTACCGGCGCCGACGCGGCCTCTCTCAGGAGGTACTGGCCGGCCTCGTCGGCCGCACAACCGACTGGCTGAGCAAAGCGGAGAACAACCGGATCGACCTCGACCGCCTGTCTGTCATCACGGCGCTGGCCGATGCGCTCGATGTGTCTCTCGGTGATCTCCTCGCCGAACCGGCCCTCATGGAGTGGTCCAGAGACAGCGGCCACCGCACGGTTCCCGCGCTCCGCGAGGCGCTCATGGACTACAGGCAGCTCACTCCTCTCCTCGGGGCCCCGCCCGATGGTGAGCCGCCCGCCCTGCCGGAGCTACGGGCCAACGTCGCGGAAGTACTCGACGCCTACCAAGCATCGCGATACGGCTTCGCGACACGACGCCTCCCCTTGCTCCTGGCCGACGCACTCGTCGCCGCACGCACGTACTCCGGACACGAACGGGAGGAAGCCCACGCCCTACTCGCCCTCGCCTACCAAGGGGCATCCATGGTGCTGGGGAAGGTCGGGGAAGCGGAACTGGCATGGATCGCCGCAGACCGCGGCCTGGCAGCAGCGCAGCAGAGCGGGCAGAGCGTCGTCACAGGATCGCTCTTTCGATCCGTGACGCACTGCCTGCTGACCACCGGCCGCTTCACAGCGGCAGTGCAGCTTGTGACCGACGCGGCTGAAGCCATGCAGGACGACATGGGCAAGGCGTCTCCCGGCCACCTGTCGGTGTACGGCACGCTCTTCCTCGCCGGAGCCATGGCAGCAGCACGGGCTGAGGACCGGGCAACGACACGGGACTTCCTCCAGGAGGCCGACCAAGCCGCGCGGCGACTCCGAACCGACGCCAACCACATGTGGACTGCCTTCGGCCCCACCAATGTAGCCATCCACCGCGTGGCCACAGCCGGCGAACTCGGCGACCTTCAGGTCGCTGCCGACCTCGGGCAACAGATCGACGCCAGTGGACTGCCGGTCGAACGCCGCGTACGACACGGCCTGGAAGTCGCTCGCGCACTGAGCGCCTGGAACCGCACCGACGAAGCCCTGGCGATACTGCTGGAAGCCGAGCGAGACGCCCCTGAACAGGTCCGCCACCACTACATGAGCCGCGAGCTGGTCATCGGCTGGGTACGCGGCACCCGTGGACGGCCATCCCAGCCCGTCGCGGACCTGGCCCGCAGGCTCCGCATCGTCTGAAGTGGCTAGGGTCCATGGTGTGAGCGACAACGAGCACGAAGCCAACATGGCCCACCCACGCATGGCGGCAGGCGCACTCTTCTTCGACGACGCCGACCGAGTCCTACTCGTCGAGCCTACTTACAAGAACTACCTCGACATCCCCGGCGGGTACGTGGAACGCGGCGAGTCGCCGCTTCAGGCATGCGTGCGCGAAGTCCGCGAGGAACTGGGCATCACGCCCCCGATCAGTCGGCTACTCGTCGTGGACTGGGCACCGAACCCCGGAGAGGGCGACAAGGTCCTCTTCCTCTTCAACGGCGGCACCCTGAGCGCCGGCGACCGGGAACGGATCCAGCTCCAGGCGGAAGAGCTTCGTGGCTTCGGCTTCCACCAGGCCGAAGCGCTGCCAGAACTGACCATCCCGCGACTCGCACGCCGAATCACCGCTGGCATCAATGCCAGGGCGAAGAGCCACGTCGCCTACTTGGAGCACGGCAGCACACCTGGGCAATGAGCTGCCCTACCTCTCGATGCTCTCCCCAGATGCAACGTCAATCCACCGGCGGCGCTTCGGGGCGGAGGCGCTGGCGCGTGGCGACTCGATGGTGGCATGAGTCAGGCCGCGCCAGCTTGAGCTGTACTGCCGAAGGACCGACGCAGAAGCCCGACTGCCGGTTAGGCTCGATGGGCGATCATCCTGCACAAGCAGCGTCGACCTTTCGCTTTCAGAGAGGCGGTACCACCCATGAGCCGCGCAGGCGGGGCGTCCCAGGCATCAGACCCCCGGCTCGTACGCCTGGCCGGGCAGTCTCGCAACTTCGGATTTCTGCTGCCGCACCTTCCGCTGCTCGTCGCGTACGGGACCGCTGCCGAGAGTCATGTCTTCAGTGACCCGAACACGTCGCTCATCAAGTCCCGCCAATTCGCTGAGGCCATGGCGGCCGACCTGGTCAGCCGGGGCCGGGTCCGGACGGAAAGCAATACGCAGTTCGACCGGCTGCGGGCGCTGGACAGGGAGGGGTACCTCCACGGCGACGTGGGCACCGCCTTCCATGAGGTGCGCACCCTCGGCAACGAGGCGAACCATTCGGGACTCGACAGCGCCGACGACGCCTTCCGCGCCTTGCGTACCTGCTTCCGCCTCGGGACCTGGTACCACCGGCTCCTCACAGGCTCACGCGAGCAGCTGCCGTTCGTGCCGCCCAGCCCCGACCACACCCCGGCCACTGAGAACGAGCGCCTGCTCCAGGACGTCGCCCGGGCCCGCAGGGATCTGGAAGAGGCCCGCCTCAGCTACCGCGACCGGGCGTCCCAGGCCCAAGCCGAGCAGGCCGCCCGGACCGCCGTCGAGCGCGAGCTCGCCCAGGCCCACGCCGAGCGGGAGGAACTGGCTCGCGCGGTCACGGCCATGCAGGACCAGCTCAAGGAGTATCAGGCCGCCGCGGAGGCGACGCAGCTCAGTCGCCGGCGCGCCGATAGCACCGACGGGGCCGCCACGTCGGCCGCCGTCGCCGAGCGTGCCCGTCTCCTCGACAACGCCGAGCAGGCGTCCCGCGAACCCCTCACCGAAGTGCAGGTCCGCAAGCGACTCGACGCCATGCTCGCGGCAGCTGGCTGGGACGTCCAAGACGGCGGCGCGGACCTCAACCTCCACGTCCAGGGCGACCGGCGGGGCAACGGCGTAGCCGTCCGCGAGGTCACCACCGCCCGGGGCCGCGCCGACTACGCCCTCTACGTCGACCGCAAGCTCGTCGGTGTCATCGAGGCCAAGCGAGAGGGCGCAGATCTGTCCGCCGCCGAAGCACAGGCCGACGATTACGCCGACCACCTAACCGATGCCCAGCAGCGCCTCAGTGCTTGGCGCACCCCGCTTCCGTTCCGGTACGTGAGCGACGGCGGCGAGACCCGCTTCCGGTCCGTGCTCGACCCGGACTCCCGCACCCGCCGCATTTTCTCCTTCCACCAGCCGCGCACACTGGCCCGGTGGGTCCGCCAAGCCGAGGAGGACGAGCAGGCACCCAGTTACCGGGCCCGACTGCGCTGGCGTATGCCCGAACTCGACGAACGCCCACTGCGCCCGGCGCAGATCGAGGCGGTGCGGGGCGTGGAGAACTCGGTGGCGCTCGGCAAGGGCCAGCAGGGGATGGGGCAGTCCCGCTCCCTCGTGCAGATGGCCACCGGTGCGGGCAAGACCTTCACGGCGGTGACGTTCTCGTACCGGATGCTCAAGCACGCGCGTGCCGAGCGCGTCCTTTTCCTCGTCGACCGCAACAACCTCGGTGTGCAAGCCTTCGCCGAGTTCGAGAACTTCAAGACCCCGGACACCGACCGCAAGTTCGCCGACCTCTACAACGTCCAACGCCTCGGTGCCGAGGGCATGTTTGCCTCCTCCAAGGTAGTTATCTCCACCGTCCAGCGCCTCTACATGGAGCTCACCGGCACGAGCCTGCCGGGCACCGAACGGGGGGACGGGGACATCGCCTACGACGTCGATGTGCCGGGCGGAATCGAGGTCGGCTACAACGCGGACATCCCCCCGGAAGCCTTCGACCTGATCGTCGTCGACGAGTGCCACCGTTCCATCTACGGCAAGTGGCGCTCCGTCCTCGAATACTTCGACGCCCCCATCGTCGGCCTTACCGCCACCCCCGTCGCCCAAACCTTCGGCTACTTCAACGGCAACCTAGTCAGCGAGTATTCGTATCAGGAGGCGGTGGCCGACCGCGTCAACGTCGACTTCTCCGTCTACGAGATCGAGACACGGATAACCGCCGAGGGCGGTGTCATCGCGCAGGGCACCATCCCCGTCCGTGACCGCCGCACGCGCCGCCAGCGATACGAAGACATCGACGAAGACATCGAGTACGGCGCCAACCAGGTCGGTGTCGGAGTCATCAGCAAGGACCAGCTGCGTACGGTCGTCCAGACTTTCCACGATCGACTATTCACGGAAATCTTCCCAGAGCGAGGCAAACGCGACACGGGCACGAGGGCCCTGCGGTGGGACGAGATGTACGTGCCCAAGACACTCGTCTTCGCCAAGAACGACAACCACGCAGAGGAGATCGTCGAGGTCATCCGCGACGTCTTCGGGAAGGGCAATGACTTCTGCGCGAAGATCACGAGCGCGGCACGCAACGCCGCCGAGCGCCTCGCGGCCTTCCGCAACCTTCCGGATCTACGTATCGCCGTCACGGTCGACATGATCGCCACGGGCACGGACGTGAAACCGCTCGAGTGCCTGCTCTTCCTCAGGGACGTCAAGAGCTGGGCCTACTTCGAGCAGATGAAGGGCCGCGGCGCCCGGACCTTGTCCCTCACAGACTTCGAGAAGGTCACCCCAGGCGTCGGCCCCAAGACCCGCTTCGTGATCGTCGACGCGGTCGGCGTGACAAAGAAGCCGAAGGTCGACGCCGCACCGCTGGAACGCCACACCGACAAACAAATCAGCTTGGAAAAGCTGCTCCGCAGAACCGCCGCGAACACCATCGAGGAAGAAGAGGTCTCCACTCTCGCTTCCCGCCTCGCCAAACTCGACATCCAGATGACGGAGGAGGAACGCGCCGAGATCCAGCGGCTGAGTGGCGGGCTCGAACTGACGAAGATCGTTCACAAGATGGTCGACGCCGTCTCGGCGGACCGGCAACTGGAAGCCCGAGAGGCCGCCGAGCATGCCGGCCACGACCCCGAGCGCGCGGTACGCGACCTCATCGAGCACGCCATTCAGCCGCTCGCCGCCCAGCCGCCGCTGCGCGCCCGCCTGCTGGAGATGCGGCGCGCGAAGGACATCCTCTACGACGAGAACGGCACGGACGAGCTGCTCCACGCGGGGGCGGTCGGCGACAACGAGGACACCGCGGCGGAAACGGTCCGTGACTGGCGCCGGTACATCGCCGATAACCGCGACGAGATAGCGGCGATGTCTATCGCGTTCAGCGCAGGCTCCGACATACCGCCGGGCGTTGCGATGAAGAGGCTCAACGACGTGGCCCGCAGCATCGCCCGGCCGCCGCGGGTCTGGACCCCGGATAGACTCTGGAAGGCGTACGAGACCGTCGGCGAGGCGGTCATCGACGAGGCCCGTCGCAAACACACGGCCTCCGATCTGCTGGCCCTGCTCCGCTACGAACTCGCGGGCGGCGCCGAGCGGGGCGCGCCGGCACCACGCCCGTACGGGGAACTGGTACGCGAGCGCTACCAGGCCTGGATCGCTCGCCAGGAACAGATGGGCATCGACTTCACCGAACGGCAGCGCTGGTGGCTCGACCGCATCGCAGCGGCGACGGCCGAGCGTGTACGCTTCGATACCGCTGACCTCGATTACGCCCCTTTCTCCTCGCGCAACGGCACGGATGGGTTCATTGCGGAATTCGGGGGGACTTGCGCGGAACACATCATTACTGAGCTGGACAGGGAGCTGAGCGCGTGACGACCGACTCGGGTGTGGGGCCAGAGCTGGAGGGTTCGGATTTCGAGGGAAATGTCACCGGCGAGCTGCCGTCGGGGTGGGTACGGGCGACCCTTGGCGAATTGGGCGTTGAGGTGCAACCGGGGTTTGCCAGCGGCAAGCACAACCGTGATGGCGTCGGAATCCTTCATCTTCGTCCGATGAACATCACTCGCAATGGAGTGTTGGACACCCTTGATGCTCGTTACGTCGTCGATGACTCTGACCGGCGCGTGGAACTGGGCGACGTCCTTTTCAACAACACCAACAGTCCAGCGCTGGTTGGGAAAACGGCATGGGTGGGTTCCGCCGAGCCGCTCGCTTTCTCGAACCATATGACTCGGCTGCGCGGCCCTGAAGGGCTGGAAGGAAAGTTCCTGGCTGCACAATTGCACCACATGTGGGCAACTGGATACTTCAAGTCGATCCTGAACAACCATGTGAATCAGGCGAGCGTGTCCCGAAAAGCCCTGCTGGATACGGTGATCGTGGTCCCGCCCATCACCGAACAGCACCGCATCGTCGCAAAGTTGGACGATCAGTTGGCACATGTTGAGGCGGGAGAGACCGCGGTGAAGGCTGCCCTGGTTGCCTCCACGATCCTTAAGAACCAGATCACCGGAGTTGGCGCATTCGGTGGTCTGGATGGAGTTGAGCGGTTCCCTTGCCCACTCGAACCTGCAGATGTCGATGACGGAGAGCTTCCAGATCTTCCGATTGGATGGCGGTGGGCGCGTCTCGGCGAGATCGCAGATGTGGTCGGGGGAGTCACGAAAGATAGCAAGAAGCAGAGCGATCCTGAGTATATCGAAGTTCCGTACCTTCGGGTTGCGAATGTACAGCGCGGGCGCATCGTACTTGATCGAGTTGAAAAGATCAGGGTTCCCCCTAAGAAAGCCCAATCACTGAAACTTGAAACCGGAGACGTCCTTCTCAACGAAGGTGGAGACCGAGACAAACTGGGGCGTGGCTGGATCTGGGAAGGGCAAATCAAAAACTGCATTCATCAGAACCACGTCTTTCGCGCACGCGTGACGGGGCATGTGCTGGACCCTCGGTTGCTCGCCTGGCATGCCAACGCATTTGGCAAGAACTGGTGTGACCGCAATGGGAAGCAGACAGTGAACCTCGCTTCCATCAGCCTCCGAAGAATCAAGCTGATGCCTGTCCCCCTTCCACCAGAATCCGTACAGGCAGACCTGGTCAAGTCCATAGAAAGGCGCTTGGCGAAGGCCGAAGCCGCTCAGCAGGTGACCCAGGGGGTGCACGAGCAAGGCATGAACTTGCGCAATGCCCTCCTCCACGCCGCCTTCACCGGATGCCTGGTGCCCCAGAACCCCGACGACGAGCCCGCCTCTGTTCTCCTTGACCGGATCCGCGCCCAGCGAGCCGTCGACGCCAAGTCGGCCAGGCGCAAGCGCACGCCGCGTACGACGCCCCCGGCTGCTGCCCAGACCTCCGGCCGACCGGTTCCCCCCGGCACCCAGGAAGCACTCCCCCTGTGAGCACGATCATGAGCAGCAACACCGAAAAGCCGTCCCCAGCGAGCTCCGCTGATGTGGTGACCTCGTCGGCACCCGGTGAAGCCATCCCCCACACGACCGAAGTCAGGGCTAAGGCCACTCCCGCCGCCCCGGCCTCGACCTCCACCCTCGTCAACCGCCTCTGGTCATACTGCGAACTGCTCCGCCACTCCGGCGTCTCCACCCTCGACTACGTCGAGCAACTCACGTACCTACTCTTCTTGAAGATGGCTGACGAGCGCGCCAACCGTCCGGCCGTCTTCCGGCGGAACACCTCCGAAAAGCCTCTCGTACCCGAGGGTCGGGACTGGCAAAGCCTGATGACCCGGTCCGCCGAAGCGCTTCTCGACCACTACGAGTTCATCCTCAAAGACCTCGGTCAGCGTGTCGGCACCATGCTCGGCGAGGTTTTCACCAAGGCGCAGAACAAGATCCAGGAACCTGCCGTTCTCGAACGTCTCATCAAGGACCTGATTAACCCTTATACCTGGACTACAGAGAACCAAGACCTCAAGGGCGACGCCTACGAAGGCCTTCTCCAGCGCGGCGCCGAGGACCGCAAGACCGGCGCGGGCCAGTACTTCACGCCTCGGCCCCTCATCGACGCAATGGTCGACTGCGTCCGGCCGAAGCCCGGCGAGACGATTACCGACCCGGCCTGCGGCACCGGCGGCTTCCTCATCTCGGCGCACGCTCACCTCGTCCAAACCTATGAGGACGAACTCTACGGCGACAAGGGCCGCGCCCTCCAGAGCGGCGCGATCACGGGATACGAACTCGTTCGCGAGACCGGTCGACTCGCCCTGATGAACATGCTACTGCACGGCATTGGAAGCTCCGAGGCCAAACCGCTCATCACCATCCAGGACTCCCTGGCCCGCCCTCCGAAGCGGCACTACGACATCGTGCTCGCCAACCCGCCCTTCGGGGTCGGTTCGGTGACCGGCGAGTCGTACACCTTCCGTACCGACTTCTGGGCACCGACCACCAACAAGCAGCTCAACTTCGTCCAGCACATCTACAACCTGCTGAAAACTAACGGTCGAGCTGCCCTCGTTCTCCCCGACAATGTGCTCTTCGAAGGCGGCGCCGGCGAGACCATTCGCAGGAACCTTCTCAATCTCTGCGACGTCCACACCCTCCTGCGCCTGCCCACCGGCATCTTCTACGCCAACGGAGTGAAGGCCAACGTCCTGTTCTTCGAGAAGACGGGCCAGCGCACCGGAGGCCGCCCCGGCACCCGCAAGCTCTGGGTTTACGACTTTCGCACGGACCAGCGCTTCACGCTCAAGCAGCGCCAGTTGGGCCGCCAGCACCTGGACGAGTTCGTCGCCGCGTACCACTCCAGCGACACGGACTTCACCAAGCGCGTCCCGAGCGACCGCTTCCGCGCTTACGACTACGACGAGCTGATTGCCCGAGACAAGGTCAACCTGGACCTCACGGTGCGCAAGTCGGCCGCCGCCGCGACCGCGGAGTACACGTCGCCGGATGCGATTGCCCAAGAGATCGTCGACGAACTCGAAGTTGCGCTGGCCGAGTTCACGGCCGTTGCCCGAGCCTTGAAGAAGGACGCGCCGCCTTCAGACGACGACAAGTAGTCGCTGTGGAAGCCGCGCGGGGAGCGGCGGCCAAGCGAAGCGTGGTGTCCGGGACCGGCAGCACGACCCGTACCGGCTGACGTTGTCCGTGCTCAGCGGCGTACGGCTGGACGATCCCGAGGCGGAGTCCGAGCGGGGGCTGTCCCTGATCGGTCTGCTCGCCCCGGGGGGGTAGCGAGTCGCGGGCATACCGGTCAGCAAGCAGGTGCACCGTGGGGTTCCAGCTGAGCGAGAGTCCGGAGTCTGACCGGATCCACTGTCACCGAATACCCATCTCGTCGCATCGGGCGTGAAGTTGTGCCTACGATGGAAGAGAGTTGATCGCCTGCGGCCCGATCGGCCGGTCCGATGTGTTCCCGGTCCGATGTGCTCTCAGAGCCTTCGTCGCCACGGCTGGCGTCTGCCTGCGCAGGAGACGGCCCGTCGGCGCATCACTCGGGTCGGGACGTACGAGAACGGGTGGGGCATGGCGACGGAGCGCGACAGCATCGGGGTCAGAGGGCCGGAGAGGCGCTGGAAGGCTGAGGAGATCTTCGGACGCTGGCAGCGGTTCTACGAGCTGAAGACCAGTGCCAAGGCGCTCACACGGCTGGAGTTCACCGAGCACATCGCGTATCTGCTCTTTCTCAAGCTCGACCATGAACGCGCCCAGCGGACAGGCATGTTCGCCAGTCCGCCGATCGCCCCTGCGGACCACTGGTCGCATCTCGTGCTCGCCAGCGGCGAGGAACTGCACCGTGCCCTTGCCGGGCTCATGGCAGAACTCGGTAGGCCGAACCCACAGGACCCCCGCCGGGCCATCGCAAGCGTCGTCTTCCAGGACTCCCGGCCCTGGCCTGTGGACCGGATGGCGGAACTCGGACGGCTGATCGTCGAAGAGTTCGATCCGTACCACTGGTCGGACGTGCACCGGGACGAACTCGGTGCCGCCTTCTCCTTGTTGATCGCCGACTGCCGCGACGACATCCGGGCCAAGCGGGAGACGGGCCAGTTCCTCACACCGCCCCACCTGCTCGCCGTCATAGCTAAGGCGCTTGCGATCACCCCCCGGGACCGGGTGATCGATGCAGCCGTGGGGGTCGGCACCAGTCTCATCGCTGCTCACCGTGAGATGGCCGCGCACGGGGAGCGCGTCGACGCCTCCACCATCGCCGGTGCCGACATCGACGTACAGATGTGCCGCCTGGCGACGATGAACGTGCTACTTAACACCGGCCGACAGTTCCACGACGTACCGCCGATTCTGCGCGCCGACTCGCTCAAGGCGAAGGAGCGCGCGGTGCGCCGGTACGAGCGGGACGTGGCCGCAACCGTCGCCATCTGCAACCCGCCGTTCAAGAGCGTCGAGACGAACACCGAGCAACGGGACGACTTCTGGGCGCAGAACGCCACGCTCCCGGCCAATTTCCTCCAGCACCTAGCCATAACTCTGCCCCGGGGGGCCAGAGCAGCCGTCTTCGTCTCCGACGGCGTGCTGTTCCATAGCGGTGCGGCCGCCACCATCCGGAGGGCACTACTGAGGAACTGCGACGTGCACACCCTGCTGCGACTGCCGACCGGCATGTTCCACGACACCGGTTCCAAGTCGAACGTTCTCTTCTTCATCAAGTCCGTCCCCCGCCCGACCGGCGAGCCGGCCACCGATGAGCTGTGGGTGTACGACGCCCGTGACCGCCACCACACGAACACGGAGAACCCGCTGACTGAGGACGACTTTGCGGAGTTCCTGGACGCGTACCGGGCTGGAGAGGAGGAGTTTTCCGGCCGTACGGAATCGCGACGCTTCAAGCGCTACGACCGCGACGCCGTGCGGAAGATTCTGAACAGCCCAGATGCCCGCCTCGACCTTAAGGCCAACCTCATAGACGCGCCGGACGACTTCGGTGACCCGCGCGATATCGCGCGGTCAATCGTGGACCACCTCGGCGACGCGCGGAAGAGCTTCCAAGTGGTACTGGACTCCCTCGACTGAGGCTCCCGCGTCGTCACCCCACCGCCGCCCACAGTCATGCGGACAGGAAGATCATGAACGCCACTTCCCAGCAGCCCGTCGTCCCCGCACCGGTCCGCCAGACCCAGCGTGCCTTCGACGAGACATACACAGGCCTGATCGATGTGAGCGACTTCGGCAATCGGCCGCTGGAAAAGGCAAAGCCTGCATTCCGCTCCCGCGCTTTGGCGGCGCACGCAGTGCGCATCATGACGGGATGGACCCCCGAGCAGGCCGCCGACTGCGTCATCGACGGCGGCCAGGACCAGGGGATCGACGCCGTCGCCATCGATGAGGCCGCACCACACATCTACCTCGTGCAAGCCAAGTGGAGCCCGGAGGGGACGGCCAAGGCGGACGAGATCGCAGTGCACAGGCTTTTCGCGGGGCTAACCCTCATAGACTCTGGAGAAGCGGCTCAGTTCAACCCTCGCGGTCAGATACTCGCCAAGCGGGCACACGAAATGATCAGCGAGAAAACCACGCGAATCACGCAAGTAATCGCCCTGATGGGAACCAAGCCGCCTTCGCCTGGCGTGAAGCAGGTCATCAAGAACGGCGAGAGGGAGTTCAACTCCCACGGCGACTACGTCGACCACAAGTTCCTACACGCTCCGGAGATTCATGCTCTGGTCATGGAGGATCAGCGGAGCGAACCTGTCAAGCTGGAGGCTACACTTCGCCCCTGGTTCAACGTGCCCTCGCCCTATCTCTCGTACGAGGGTGTCATCCAGGCTGAAGAGGTCGCGAGCTGGGCCAAGCACGGCAACGAACTGTTCGCCCGCAATATCCGTAACCCGCTGGGGCTGACTCCCATCAACAAGGAACTAGTGGAGACACTCACCGACGAGCCTTCCCACTTCTGGTACTTCAACAACGGCGTCACGGTCTTGTGCGACTCTCTGGAAGCGGTGCCCGGGTCGCAGAAGTTTCCCGAGCGCTCCTTTGTCCGCCTCACCGCCCACGGTGCCAGCGTGGTGAACGGCGCACAGACCGTACGCTCCGTCATCGAGGCCGCCCAGCAAACCGAGGACGCCGAACTCGCCCAGGTCACGGTCCGTTTCATCGTCACGGGTGGTGACGCCGAGTTCGCCAACCGCACCACTCAGGCCACCAACCGGCAGAACCACATCACCGACCGCGACCGCATCGCCCTCGACCCCGTCCAGGCGGTGCTCATCGAAGAGTTCCGCGCCGAGCTCGGCCTGGTGTACAGCGTGCGGCGCAGCGAACTCGAACCGCAGGACGACGAGGGCTGCTCCGTCGTGGAGGCTGCATGCGCACTGGCCTGTGCCCACATCGCCAGCCGGTTCGCAGCCCGGCTGGTCGCGTCCAGCTCCACCGATGTGCTGTGGGAGCGGGGCAGCAGCGGAATTTACGACCCCCTCTTCCGCTCCGTTCCCAACGTGTACGAGATTTGGAACGCAGTGAACGTCCTGCGGGCGGTGCGAACGGCTCTGCGTACGGAACGGGAACAGTACGCGGGGCGCGCGGCCGCCGTCATCGACGATGGCTCGTTCCTCATCACACACCTGGTTTTCCGACAGCTGCTCGCCCAGGACGCCGGGATGGGTGAGCCGGACCAGTCGCTCGCATGGCTCGCCGCGGCCAAGGAGCAGGTGGCCGACCTGGTCAAGCGTATCGTCCCGGTACTTGTGCAGGTCCTGGACGAGGAGGTGGGGACCCGCACGGGCCTCCAGCGCGCGTGTGCCGACCCTGGGCAGACCGCCGACCTCGTGACCGCAGTCCTGACAAGCCTCGAAGGCGGCACGTCCGCGGACGCCGCCGCAAAGTACCGGCGGCAGGAGAACAAGCCGCGCAAGCGCCGCAGGCCCAACGCGGTGCATGTCATCGTCGACCGCGGTGTGCTGGAGGAAGGGGCGCCCCTGCACCTGGCTCTGTACCTGCAACCCGAGAAGGAAGCGCTGGCCGCATGGCTTGACGCGAACCCGCGCCGAGGGCTCGCGAAGTGGACCAACACCAACCGGGCACGTCCGATCGTTTGGGCCGCTGACGGCATCGCGTACTCGCCCAGCGGACTCATCGCCCGGATGTGGGAGCTAGCCGAATGGGAAGGACGACCTGTCTCGAACCAGGGCACCGCCCGCTGGGCGACCCAGGACGGAGAGACGCTCGCCGTTCTCGCTCGTCGGCTCCTCGACAGTATGGCGGAGGAGAAAGACACCGAGTAGCGGCCGAGCGAGTCGGGGGTTCTCCTGCCGTAGGGCGGCATCATCGTTTGAGGTTGCGGCGAGCGCTGGAACGGATCCAGCACACATGGGGACGAGAAGTATCGCGATCACCTGAGAACTACGGAGGGGAGTTTTCCCAGGCCAGGCACTCTACGGCCAACATTTCAGCAGGTCAGAGTCTCACCCAGGGAAAACTCCTAAAGCGGGTGTCGCAGGTTCGAATCCTGCCGGGGGCACCAGCGGAAACGCCCCGGAGCGATCAAGCTCCGGGGCGTTCGACGTCCAGCTCTGACATCAATGGACGCGGTCAGCCAAGCGAGGGCTACGCGGTACGCCTGCTCTCAAAGCGGTTCAGGGTGATCGGGAGATGGCCGCGTTGATCGAACGACGGCATGGCGGGCTGGCTGCTGGTTGCCGGCCCCGTCGTCGGCCTGTACCTGGTGGTCTGCTGGGCGACCAACCGCCCCCTGGCGCGCCGCACCTCGCTTGCCGTTCGGGCCTACTGGCAACTCAGCGCTTTGGGCACCTTCCGCCGACGGCCGCGCTCATCGTCATCTTGCTCTGAGTGAGGCCGACACAGCGCCGGTCGGGGTGCCCCTCCCGATGCGGCGACCAGCGGCTCTCTGAGCTTCTGTGCTGCCCTGTCGGAGGAGCCCGGCAGCATCAGGCATGCGGCACCCGACCGGCTGAGTGGCACCAGCGCTGGACGGTGTCTTCGCGTCGTGTGGGGCAGCGCGGGAGCCGTCTTCGGCAGGGGATCGGCTATTCGAGCAGGGCGTATGCGGAGATGATCACTACGCCGAGCAGCATGTCCAGGCTGCCTGCGCGGCAGGAGTACGGCCAGCTGCGGCCGGCGATGCGGGCTGCCGCGGTTCCCAGGGCCAGCAGGGCCGCGGTGTTGAACAGCAGGGCCGCGTCGACGGCTGTGTTCTCCGGCCACCATCCGGCCAGCGCGGCGAGCAGGAACGCCACCGTCGGCAGGGCTGCGGCGACCAGAGGCCATTCGGCCAGGACCGACCACAGTCGGCTGAGGGTGGCTGCCTCGTCGGCGGAGGCACGCTGGGCGATGACGTGGGCGAAGCCGTGGGCTGCTCCCGAGGCCAGGGCGCTGAGCAGGATCCACAGCGCGTCCGGGCCGGGGTCGGCCTTGTCGCCCGTCGCGTCCAGCGCGGCCACCATGGCGCTGGCCAGCACGAGTCCGTAGACGCCGCGGAACAGCCACCGCTCAGGCCGTTGATGCAGAAGGGTCCCCGTCGGACCTGCTGCGGGGCGGACATGATCGGACATCGCATCGCCTCGGTGCGGGGAGGGGACTGGGCCCGCACATGCTCGCCCCGCTCGGCGTGTGGCACACGGCGCCACGCGGTCCGGCGTGGTGGTTGCGCTCGATGGGCGGTCCCTGCGGGAGAACGACGAGCAGCCCGGCGGTCTGCCCGCCCACGGTCAGTGGACGGGCTGCCGGCTTCGTCTGCGGGGCCCCGGCCCCGCGGCTCAGGAGCAGGAGCGCACCGCGTCGTCCCAGGCGCCGGGGCTGCGGTAGTGGTTCTGATGCCCGGCGGCAAGTACGTGGCGCAGCGCGGCGCGATGCCGGGTGTTCGCGGGGAGAGCCAGCTGGTCCAGGAGGGCCAGGGCGGCGGCCGGGTCCAGGTCGCCGTAGACGTCGTGGAAGCCGGCCCGAAGAGCGCGGAAGAGGGCTGCATGCAGGGCGGGAAGCTCCACGGCGGCGCGGTACGTCGGCTCCTTCACCTTCCAGCGCACCGGGCCTGAACACTCCAGGACACGACGGGCTCGGCGGAGCAGGGCTTCCGAGCGTTCTGCCACCACTCGGTCGATGTCGCTACCGAGGACCTCGGCGAAGGCCGCCGCGGACGTGGTGGGGTCCTCGAACCAGTCCACCCACAGCGAGTAGGTGACGGCCTCGACGTTCCGGTCCGCCTCCAGCCGCTGACGGTAGCCGTCCCACAGCACGTCGGCGGGCAGGGGACGCTCCGCATGTTCGTTGGCGAGGCGAATTTCGCACGTGACCCAGTAGTCGTCGAGGAGGTCCAGCAGCCCGAAGGCCAACCGCACCTGGTCGGCGGCTTCCAGATCTCCGGCGAACACCTCGCCGGCCCAGGTGTGTGCCACGTGGTTGCCGGTGAGGAGCACGTCCGGGCTCTCGTCGCTCACCCACCCGTCGTGCACCTGGCGGACGCCCTGGTCAGCCAGCCAACGCCGTGCCGCCTCCACGGCTTGCCTCTCCATTCAGGAAGTATGACAAGCCTTGCAAGACGCGGATGAAAAGCCTAGCGGCCGACCGTCGGCGTGGCCGTCGGGTGCCATTCGCGGCGGAGGAGGCCGAAGACCCAGGAGTCCGAGACCTCGCCGTTGACGACGCAGTCCTCGCGGAGGGTGCCTTCGCGGACGAAGCCGAGCTTCTCCAGGACCCGGGCGGACGCCACGTTGCGGGTGTCGGTCTCGGCCTGCACGCGGTTCAGGTCCAGGGCGTCGAACGCCCACTGCAGGACGGCCCGGGCGGTCTCCGTGGCGTATCCGTGGCCCCACGCGGCCGCGTCGAAGAGGTAACCCAGGGACGCGCTGCGGAAGTCCGGGTTCCAGTCGAACAGGCCGCACCAGCCGATGAACGCGCCGTCGGAGGCGCGGTCGACGGCCAGGCGCGCGCCCGTGCCTTCCTCTTCGATCGTCCGGCAGGTCGCGAGGAAGCGCTGGGCGCGGGCCGGTTCGGTCCACGGCGGCGAGTCCCAGTAACGCAGCACGCGGGCGTTGCTGTGCAGGGCATAGAGCGGCGCCGCGTCGGCGTCGGTGAACGGCCGCAGCAGCAGCCGGGAGGTGTGCAGCTTCGGGGTGGGCAACGTCATGCGGAGCATCCTGCCGCGTCACGGGCGCCCCCGGCCATCCGTTTGATCCGGACGGGCCGGGGCCTGCACGCAGCCGAGCCTCGTCACCGAATGGGTCGGCGCCGAACAGGCGTTGGACGCCCCAGCACCGGGTTACGACCCCATTACGGTATGGGCGCCTTCTTCCCCCACATACGTCCTATGGACGAAAGTGCGAGCGATCCGGCTCCGGTTCGCCGGACAGGGAAGTTCTGAACTGAGGATGCCTATGCCTTCCTTCTGGATACCCGCGCCCGCCTCTTCGGGGGTGAGACGCACGGCGCGTCTGGCTCTGGCAGCCGGGCTGGTGGTGGCCATCGCCGCGACCAGCCCGGCTGCCGTCGTCGCAGCGGACGGTGATCCCGTTCCCGCTACTCCGGCCAAGTCGGCAGACGACAAGCTCGGTTCGCAGGATGCCGAGCTCCTCGCCGAAGCTGTGGCCGATGGCGACAAGAACGTCACCATGATGCTCGCCACCCGGCCTGGTGCCACCGAGAAGGTCGCCGGCCAGCTGGACTCCGTCAAGGGCGGCTCCGTGGGCCGCGTCGACGACAAGCTCGGGTACGTCCGTGCCACCGTGCCCACCGGCCGGGCGGAGGGCGCGATCGACCGGGCGAAGAAGCTGTCGGACGTGGTGGGAATCGACCTGCTTCAGGAGATCCCGCTGCCCGATCCGGCGCCGGAGGCCGACCGCGCCAAGGGCGCGAACAACGGCAAGCGGGGTTCCCAGCCCGGCCCGGGCGAGGACACCCCCGCCGACAACCCGTACCAGCCCGCCGCCGAGACCGGCGCCGTCGACTTCGTCGAGGACCACCCCAAGGCGGACGGACGCGGCGTCACCATCGGCGTTCTCGACTCGGGCGTCGACCTCGGCCACCCGGCGCTGCAGAAGACGACCACGGGCGAGCGGAAGATCGTCGACTGGGTGACCGCGACCGACCCGATCGTCGACGGTGACGGGACCTGGCGCCCGATGGTCACCTCGGTCTCCGGCCCGACGTTCGAGTACGCGGACCGCACGTGGTCCGCGCCCGCCGGGTCGTACCAGGTCAGCCGCTTCTCGGAGTCGGTGACCACCGGCGGCGACATGGCCGGTGACCTCAACCGGGACGGTGACACCACGGACCGCTGGGGCGTGTTGTACGAGCCCGCGACCGGCACGGTGCGCGTCGACCTCGACGACGACGGGAACTTCGGCGACCAGAAGGCGATGAAGCCGTACAAGGACGGCTTCCAGATCGGCTGGTTCGGCGAGGACGACCCGAACACGGAGATCGCCGAGCGCATCCCGTTCGTCGTGGAGATCCGCAAGGACGTCCCGATGGACCCCTACGGGGGCGACTGGGTCGGCAAGAAGGCCGACTTCGTCAACATCGGCGTCGTGGAGTCCGCGCACGGCACCCACGTCGCCGGTATCACGGCGGCCAACGGCCTGTTCGGCGGCGAGATGGACGGCGCGGCCCCCGGCGCGAAGATCGTCTCCTCGCGCGCCTGCTCGTGGAGTGGCGGCTGCACGAGCGTCGCACTGACCGAGGGCATGATCGATCTGGTCACCGAGCGCGGCGTCGACATCGTGAACATGTCGATCGGCGGTCTGCCCGCGCTGAACGACGGCAACAACGCACGCGCCGAGCTCTACACCCGGCTCATCGACACCTACGACGTGCAGCTGGTGATCTCCGCGGGGAACAGCGGTCCGGGCGCAAACACCATCGGCGACCCCTCGCTCGCGGACAAGGTGCTCAGCGTCGGTGCGTCCGTCTCGAAGGAGACGTGGGCCGCCAACTACGGCTCCAGGGTGAAGACGAAGTACGACATGATGCCCTTCTCCTCCCGCGGACCGCGTGAGGACGGTGGCTTCACCCCGGTGATCGCCGCTCCGGGCGCCTCCGTCAACACCGTGCCGAGCTGGCAGCCCGGCCAGCCGGTCCCCGAGGCGGGCTACGACCTGCCGCCCGGCTACGGCATGTTCCAGGGCACGTCGATGGCCTCCCCGCAGGCGGCAGGCGCCTCGGCGCTGCTGCTCTCGGCGGCGAAGCGGCGCGGCATGGAGCTGAGCCCCCTCAGCCTGCGCACCGCTCTCACCAGCACGGCGGACACCATCAAGGGCCGGCAGGCGTACGAGCAGGGTGCGGGCCTCATCGACGTCGAGGATGCCTGGAAGTCCATCAGGCGCGGCGCCACGGCTCACGCGTACACGGTCAAGGCGCCGGTGGACACGGCGCTGTCCGGCTTCCTGAAGGAGCCGGGCTTCGGCAGCGGCCTCTACGACCGCGAGGGCGGTCTCGCCGTCGGCGAACGCCGCACCTACACCGTCGACATCACCCGCACCAGCGGTCCTGTCCGGCCGGTGGAACACGAGATCGACCTGAGCAACGACGACGGCACGTTCCGGCTGGTCGGCGACGACGAGATCGCACTGCCGCTGAACGAGCCGGTCTCCGTGAAGCTCCGCGCGAAGGCGAAGCGGGCGGGCATCCACAGCGCCGCCCTCACCCTGGACGACGAGCGCACCGAGGGCGTCGACAAGCACATCCTCGCGACCGTCGTCGCGGCGGAGGACCAGGTCACCCCGGCCTACGCCGTGCAGGAGCGCGGGTCGGTGCAGCGCAACGGCACGAAGTCGTACTTCGTGACCGTGCCCGAGGGCGCGAAGACGCTCGAGGTCGCGATGAGCGGCCTGCGGAAGAACAGCCAGACCCGTTGGGTCGCGATCAACCCCTACGGTCTGCCGGCCGATCCGACGTCGACGGTCTACTGCTACAACAACTACGACAACCCGGACAACACCTGCCGGCCCGACCTGCGCTCCTACGAGGAACCGCTGCCGGGCGTCTGGGAGTTCGAGGTCGAGGCACGGCGCACCTCGCCGCGGCTGAACAACCCGTTCACCCTGACCGCGACGGCGCTGGGCACCACCTTCGACCCTGCGGTGCAGACGCTTCCCGAGGCCGAGGTGGGGACACCTGCTCCGGTCGAGTGGGAGGTCACGAACGAGTTCGGGGCCGTCGACGGCTCGCTGCGAGGCGGCGAGCTGGGGTCCGCCCGGCAGGAGCGTCCGACCATCTCCGATGGCGAGTCCCAGGAGAGGACTCTCGTCATCGGCGAGGGCGTCTCGCGCGTGGACGTCGTGATCGGTTCCACCTCCGACACCGGCGCCGACCTGGACCTGAGCGTCTCCCTCGACGGTGAGGTCGTCGGTTCGGACGCCGACGGCGATTCGGAGGAGTCCGTGACGCTGCTGAGTCCGGAGGCGGGCACGTACACGATCACCGTGGACGGGTACGCCGTGCCGGCCGGCAGCACCGCGTTCGACTACCGCGACGTGTACTTCTCCTCCGCACTGGGCGAGGTGAAGGTCGACGAGAGCCGGGCCGTCGCTCTCGGCAACGGCGAGTCCGCCACCGTCGACGCGGAGGTCGTGGTGGCCGGCGAGGCACCCGAGGGCCGCACCTTCTTCGGTGAGGTGCAGCTGGTCAACGCGCGTGGCACCACGACGGGCGCGGGCAGCGTGCGGATCGAGAAGGTCGTCGCCCCGTAGCCCTTCCGGCTGCCGGGAACGGCTGACACCCGAGGGGGTGGGCGGACGCGCAGGACGCGCGTCCACCCACCCCCTTTCCGTCGGGTCGTGCGGGTCAGGCGGTGCAGCCGGAGGTGGGGAGGGTGTAGAGCCCCGGCGGGGTGTGGCCGTCGTAGATGGCGGTGAGGTAGGTCTGCGGGCAGCGGGCGACGCCGTCCGCGGTGCGGATCTCGACGTGCAGGTGGGGGGCGCCCGAGTTGCCGGTGTCGCCGGTGGTGCCGAGCCGGGCCCCGGCGGAGACCTGGGCACCGTCGCCGACGGAGCGGGCGGAGAGGTGGCAGTAGACGAAGCGGGAGCCGTCCGACTGGAGGAGGCGGATGCCGATGCCGCAGGACGAGGAGTCGTAGTGGTCGACGACGCCGCCGCGGATCGCGTACGTCGGGACGTAGTTCACGATCAGGTCGACGGCCGGGTTGCCGTTCCAGTGCGAGGCGGCGTAGTCGGCGCGGCCGGCGGCGCTGCGGTCGAGCGGGAGGGCGTAGCCGGACGGGTCGCCCCCGCCGTCGCCGCCGCCGATGAGGCTCTGCCAGGTCTGCGGGCCGACGAGGCCGTCGGCGGCGAGGCCGTGGGCGCTCTGGTACGCGCGGACGGCGGCGTCGGTGGCCGGGCCGAACTGGCCGTCCACGGCGATGCCGTGGCCGTACGCGTTGAGCTGGGTCTGGGCGGCGCGCACCGCGTCGCCGGAGGCGCCCTGCCGCACGGAGACGATCAGGTGCGGCCAGGTCTGTGAGCCGATCACGCCGTCGGCGGTGAGCCCGCGCGCGTTCTGGAAGCCGACGACGGCCGACCGGGTGTTGGGGCCGAACTGGCCGTCGGCGGCGATGCCGTGGCCGTGGTGGCGCAGCAGGTACTGCGCGGTCCGGGTGTCCGTGCCGGAGGCGCCCTGGCTGACGGACGGCCAGGCCGGGAGGGCGTCGGCACGGGTGGCGGGCAGCAGGGCGAGGAGGAACGCGGTCAGCACGGTGAGCACGGTGGCGCCGAGGGGGACGGATCTGCCGGATCGCATGCGAAGGGGCCCTTCCCGTTGGGGGGTTGACGAGTGCCGCAGCAGGCTAGGGGGCGTCCGCCGGACTCACCAGGGTCCGGCGGCGCCCCCGTGCGGGAAGCGGTGAAGGCGTGACACTTGCCACGACCCGGACGGCGGGCCGCCGCGCCCGCGGCTGCGTGCGGGTGGCCTACCCGGACCGGCGGGCGTCGTACCAGGCGGCCAGGGAGGTGAGGACGGCCTGGAGGGTGCCGCGTTCGACGGCCTGCCCGATGGTGCCGTCGCAGAAGCGTTCGCCGCGGATGATCGTGGTGGCGAGGCGGACGGCGTCGGCCGCGCCGGGGGGCGTGCCGTCGTCGGGGAGGGCGGGAGGACGTCGCTGCATCCAGGAGTAGGCCGGGGTGACGGCGCCGACGTCGGAGAGGGCCCGGCAGGCGCGCTGCACGCGGGCGCTGTACTCGGGGTAGCCGACGGTCACGACGCCGTCGGAGCCGCGGGTGCTCTGCACCCAGCAGGTGTCACCGTCCGCCTGTGGCTGGGCGGCGAAGTCCCGGGCGGTGGCGGTGAGGAGACGCCACGCGTCGTCGTGGGAGGGGTCGAGGCGTAACTGGGCGAGCAGCATTCTGTCGTCCGCGTCACCGGGTACGTGCGGAGAGTCACTCATAGTTCGTCAGCTTTTCATGACGGTTCTCGGCGCGCTGCTCGGGTGTGGTGGGGTGGGCCGATGGACGCGAAGGTGCTGTATCTGCTGGGGTGTGCGGCTCCGCCCGTGCTGGGTGTGGCGGACGTGGTGCGGGAGGCACAGCGCACCGGGTGGGACGTGTGCCTCGGGCTGACGCCGACGGCGCGGGACTGGCTGGCGGACGAGGTCGACGGACTGGCCGAACTGACGGGACGTCCGGTGCGCAGCGCGCTGCGCCGCCCGGACGAGACGGCGCTGTGGCCGGACGCGGACGTGGCCGTGGTGGCGCCGGCGACGCTGAACGGCGTCAACACCTACGCGCTCGGCCTCACCCCGGACTTCGTGGCCGCGTACGTCGCCGAGGCGGTCGGCAAGCGGTGGCCGCTGGCGGTGCTGCCGTGCGTCAACGCGGCGTACGCGACGCACCCGCAGTTCGGGCGCAGCGTCGAGACCCTGCGCGGGGCGGGCGTGCGGATGCTCTACGGCGGGAAGGGCGGCTTCGTGCCGAAGGCTCCCGGCGAGGCGCGTCCTCAGGAGTATCCGTGGCACCTGGCGCTGGCGGCGGCCCGCGAGATGGCCGGGCCCGCCGGCCGGCCGACCGACGGGGGTGTGACCGACGGCGTGTGACCGACGGCGTCGACCGACGGCGTCCGACCGAACGCCGGCCGCCGGTCCCGACGGTCGGTCAGGTGCTCCAGGGCCCGTCCGGTGCGAGGGCGCGAAGGACGTCCACGAGGCCGGGTGGCTCGACGGGACCGGGCAGGGAGCCCAGGTCCCGCCACGGCACCCGGGCGTGCCCCTGGAGGCTCGCCCGTTCGTCCGGGAGCAGGCCGGTCCGGTCGAGCGGCGGCTGCCGGGTGGCGTAGCGGGCGAGGAAGAAGTCCTCCACGCCGACGTGATGCCGGCCGTTCCAGTGGCAAGCCGACGGGTTCGCGGATTCTCGGAGTGGAATCGCGGGGAACCGGGGGGACTTGGCGCCCGTTGGCAGAGTGACCGACGGATTCGTGACGCAGATCGGGCAACCGACGGGATTCGTTGACCAGCCCGATTGGGGCTTACGCCGGGTTGGAATCCCGAGCAGGTGCCCTCCGTTCCGCCATGGGTACCGGCGTGATCGCAGCCAGCACCGGTGGGAACCGGCGCTCCGCCGATGGAGCGCCGGGCCCGATGGCGATCCCCTGTGTCAGGCCGGCTCGACCGGGAGCCACAGCTCACACGTGGCGGTGCTGAAGTCCTGGGTGCGATCCAGGGTCGCAACAATCGAGGGGCCGGGGCGCAGGCGCCACGGGTTGGAGGGGAACCACTCGGTGGCGGTCGCGGCCCAGGCTGCCTGCAGGGCCTGCGGGTGGGGGCCGTCGGTGCGGAAGACCGCCCACTTGCCCGCGGGTAGCTCGATGGCATGGAGGTCCTCGGGGGCTGGGGTGCTCTGGTGGACGGCCACGCCGTGCAGATAGGTCAGCTCGCTTCCTTCCGTGGCATCTGGCTCCAGACCGTCGCTGATTTGGAGCAGGCCGGCAGGTTCGGTCTCGCTGAGGGACTTGAGCCGGGCGTGCTCGGTGGGCGGCAAGGCGGCGATGTGCTCCTGAATGTGCGGGTTGACGCCTTCGTGGATGAGCGGGACGCGGGCCGCGTGTCCGATCAGGCGGAACGCGGGGTGGTCGACGAGGCGGGTGTCCATGGGGATGCTCCCTTCGACGGTCAGGTGGAACCTGAGCTTGGGCTGGGTACGCAAGGGGCCTCCGTCTCGGCGTACGTCGCTGAGGGTGGCGCCGTGGACGGCGCGGAACGCGCGGCCGAACGCCTCGGTCGATCCGTAGCCGTGCCGGACGGCGATGGTCAGCAGATCGTCCTCGCATCGCACGACGTCACCGGCGGCGACGGTCATGCGCCGCCGGCGCACGTATTCCGACAGCGGCATGCCCGCCAGCGAGGAAAACATCCGGCGCAGGTGGTACTCGGTTGTGCCGAGCTCTGCTGCCAGTTCGTGGATGTCGAACTCCTCGGCGAGCTGATCCTCCACGAGGTCGGTCAGCCGGTTGAGTGCCGAGATCATGTGGCCTCCTTTCCTTGTCAACCCTGCCGTGCACCGGCCCGTCCCCGCCCGACTACAGCGAACCGTTCCGATCAGGCGCAGTGACGACCAACGCGCGGCAACCGCCGGCCGGCCCACCGGTGACCGGGGCATCGCGCGCCCGGCGCGTCATGGCCAAGGACGGCGCGGCACCGGAAGGTACGGCTGCCCGCCAGTTACGAGGCGACGGTGTCGTGGCACCGATGGGCCCCGGTCGCCGGGCTCGACGCCTCCGCCGGGCGGCTCCCGGAGCAGGCGGCCGTCGTACGGGTCGCACCAGCGCAGCAGGAGCAGGTCGTCGGCCGCGTCCAGGCAGAGGACCCGCGCGGCGGGCCGGTGCGTCGTCTCCACGCCCGGAGACCAACCGGCGGGGCGGCGTCGCACCCGGGAGGGCCGAGCGTGCCGGGCAGGTCGGGGAGAGCCGGTCAGCACAGCACACGGAAGGGCCCGGGCGCGGGCCCTTCCGGGAGCGTCCGGTAGAAACCCGGGACTCGCGTGCGAGATCTATGCCACACCCGAACATCTCTCCTACACTCCCCGCTCAATTGACAGGCTCAATTGACAGGCACCCAGGTGGAGTTGGCCTGGGCGACGGGTGGAACCGGGTGGCCGGCGTGAGTGACAGCAGCGACTTCCTGGTCGTCGGGGGCGGCATCGCCGGGGCGGCGGCCGCCTATTTCCTGAGCGCCTCCGGGCGGGTCACCCTGCTGGAGGCCGAAGCCTCGGTTGGCATGCACGCAACAGGACGCTCGGCGGCGCTGTACTCCGAGTACTTCGGCGGCCCGGCGGTCCGCACCCTGACCACGGCCTCCCGCGCGTTCTACGCCTCCCACGGCACGGACACCACGCCGCTGCTGCGCCCCCGCGGGGTCCTCGCGCTCGGATCGCCGGACACGGCCGACGCGTTCGCACAGGCCCACGCGGCGGGCGCACTGGCCGAACGCCCGGTGGTGGAACTGACACCCGACGAGGCGCAGCGGCTCTGCCCGGTCCTGCGGCGGGACGCGTTCGACCGGGTGCTGTACAAGCCCGGTGCCTGCGACATCGACGTGGACGCCGCCCACCAGCTCTTCCTGCGCGGCCTGCGGGCGGGCGGCGGCCGCGTCGTGACGCGGGCGCCCGTACGGGAGTCGACACGCGTCGGCGGGCTCTGGCACGTGCGCACCGGCGGGCCGCACGAGGCCGTGTACGCCGCTCCCGTCCTGGTGAACGCGGCCGGGGCCTGGGCGGACCGGGTCGCGCAGACGGCGGGCGTGGCGCCCGCGGGCCTGCGCAGCACCCGTCGCACGGCCGCGCTGGTGACGCTCCCCGATCCGCCCGGCGATACCGGGCCGTCCGCCTGGCCGATGGTCACCGACGTCGCCGACACCTTCTACGCCAAGCCCGAGGCGGGCGGCCTGCTGCTCTCGCCGTGCGACAGCACCCCCGTACCGGACCCGGCGCGGCGGGTGCGCGCCGACGACCTGGACGTGGCGGTCGCCGTCGAACGGTTCCACGCCGCCGTGGACCTGCGCATCCGCGGGGTCGGCCACGCCTGGGCCGGACTGCGCACGTCCGTCGCCGACGACACCCCGGTGATCGGCGAGGACCCCGCCGCACCCGGGTTCTTCTGGCTCGCGGGACTCGGCGGCTACGGCATCCAGACCGCACCGGCCGTCGGCGCACTGCTCGCCGCGCTGGCCGCCGGGCACGCCCCGCCGGCCACGACGGCTCCGCTGACCCCCGCGCTCGCGCCCGGCCGGTCCCTGGCGGCGCCCGTCCGCTGACCGTCGCGCCACCGCAGCAGCACGCACGCCCCTCGGTTCCCCCTCTGGCAAGAGAGATGACGGATGGACGCCACCCACACCGCTCCCCGCGTCGCGGGCCGCCACGTCGACCACGGACCGTACGCGTCCGTCGTCACCCTGATCGAGGACCAGGCCCGGCGCACGCCCGAGCGGCGCGCCGTCACGCACCTCGGCCCGGTGACCCGCAGCCTGACCTACCGGAGCTTCGACGACCTGGCCAATGGACTCGCCGCCGAACTCCGTGCGGCGGGGGTGCGCCGCGGCGACGCGGTGCCTCTCGTGCTCGGCAACAGCCTCGAACTGCCCGTCTGCATGGTCGCGGTGATGAAACTGGGTGCCGCGTTCCTGCTCTGCGACCCGGCATGGCCGGAGGAACGGCTGCGGACGATCTTCACCGCCCTCGAACCGCGCACGGTGCTCACCGCCGGGCCCGAGACCTGCGGCGGACGCGACGCCCGGCCGGTGTCGGTGGACGCGATCCGGCCCACGCCGCGCCGCCCGGAGGTCCCGCTGCCGGCCGACCTGCCCGCCTACGGGGTGTTCACCTCCGGCTCGACGGGCACCCCGAAGTGCGCGCTGAACGTGCACGGCGGGCTCGCGAACCGCTTCCGCTTCATGTCCGCCTACTTCTCGGCCACCGGCGAGGAGGTGGTGCTGCAGAACAGCCGCCACACCTTCGACTCGGCGATCTGGCAGCTGCTGTGGCCGCTGACCACCGGCGGCCGTACCGCCATCCCGGACCAGGGCGAGTTCCTGGACCTGGAGCACATCGTGCAGGCCGTCGGCTCCGAGCAGGTCACGGTCACCGACTTCGTCCCGGCGACGCTCGGCATGCTGGTCGCCCTCCTCGACGCCGATCCCGCGCAGCTGCGGCGCGTCGCCTCGCTGCGGCACCTTGTCGTGGGCGGCGAGGAGATCATCCCGCACGCCGTGCACCGCCTGCGCGCCCTGCTCCCCGGCCTGGAGATCACCAACGGCTACGGTCCCTCGGAGGCGTCCATCGGCATGGTCTTCCACCGGGTGACCGACGCCGACGGCGACCGCATCCCGCTCGGCACGCCGATCGACAACTGCTACGCCGCCGTGGTCGACGAGGACCTCCGCCCGGTCCCGGCCGGCGCCATCGGCGAGATCGTCATCGGCGGCGCGTGTCTCGGCGCCGGCTACCTGGGCGACCCGGCCCGCACCGCCGAGGCGTTCGTGCACAACCCCCTGGAGGACATGCCGGGGCCGCGGCTGTACCGGACCGGCGACCTCGGCCGGTTCACCGGCGACGGGCTGCTCCGCTTCGCCGGGCGCCGCGACCGGCAGGCCAAGGTGGCAGGCGTCCGCGTCGAGCTGGGCGAGGTCGAGACCTGCGCCGAGGGCTGCCCCGGCGTCATCCAGGCCAAGGCCCTGGTCCTGCGCCGCGACGGCCGCACCCGGCTCGCCGTGGCCGTCGCCGGCGAGGACGGCACGACCACGGACGCGCTGCGCGCGCACCTCGTCGCCTCGCTCCCCCGCATCCACGTGCCGCACCACTGCCTGGTGCTGCAGACGCTGCCGCTGACCGACAACGGCAAGGTGGATCTCGCGGCGCTGCGGACACTGGTGGAGGAGAAGCTGGACGACGGCCCCGGCGCCCTCCCGTCGGTACGGGACGTGGACCTGGCGGAGGGTGCGGACGTGCCGCCCGCCGAGCGGATCGCCCACCTGATGGGCCGGGCCCTGGACCTTCCCGGCTTCGGCGTGCACGAGGACTTCGTGGCCCGCGGCGGCGACTCGCTGGCCGCACTCGGGGTGGTGATGCGGATCCGCGAACTCCTCGCGCTCCAGGCCGGTGTGGCCGATCTGTACGCCCACCGCACCCCGCAGGCGCTGGCCGACGCGCTCGCCGAACGTGCCCGCGCGGTGGCCGGGCCGGGAGCCGACGACCACGCCCTGATGGAACGGGACGCGGTGCTGCCGCCCGGCCTCGCCGACGCCGCGGCACGCACGGCGGCGGCCGCGCTCACCGCGCCCGCGTCCCCTGCCGGACCCGGAACGGTGCTGGTCACCGGCGCCTGCGGGTTCGTCGGCTCCCGCGCCGTGCACCGCCTGCTGAGCGCCACCGACGCCCGCGCGCTGGCCGTCGTACGCGCCCCCGACGACGCCGCCGCCCGGCACCGGCTGATCCGCACGCTGCGCGAACTCGACCTCTGGGACGAGGAGTTCGCGCACCGTCTGCAGGTGCGGGCGGGCGACCTGGGTGAGCCTCGCTTCGGCTGGCGCACCGCGGAGTGGGAGGCGCACGCCGCGGAGTGCGCCACCGTGCTGCACGTCGGAGCCCTGGTGAACTTCCTCTTCGACTACCGCGCGCACCGCCCCGCCAACGTCCTGGGCACGGTGGAGGCGCTGCGGTTCGCCCTCACCGGGCGCCGCAAGGCCTTCCACCACGTCTCCACGCTCGGCGTCCTCGACCGGCACGCGGCCCGGCAGGGCGCCCCGCTGCCCGAGGACTTCGACCCGGCGGCGGCCCTGCGCCCGGCCGGCGGCTACAGCCGGTCCAAATGGGTGGCCGAACGCCTGGTGCTGGCCGCGCGTGCGGCAGGACTGCCGGCTCGCGTGTACCGGCTGGGCGAGGTGATGCCGGCCGCGGACAACGGCGCGCCCAACGCCAAGGCGCTCACCCACCTGCTGCTGGCCGCGTTCCGCCGCCTCGGGCTGCGGCCCGGGGTGCCCATGCGCTCCGACTACTCACCGGTGGACGAGGTCGCCGCGACGCTGATCGCCGCGCTCGGCGAGGACCCCGGCACCGGCCCGGGCGCGCTGCACGTCCTCCGGCGCGAGAGCCTGGACTTCGCCGGGCTGCCGGTGGCGGAGGGGGCGCCCGCCCGCAGCGTGCCGCCCGGCGCGTTCCTCGCCGCGGTCGCCGAGGCGGCGGCGGACGACGAGGACGAGCCCGGCTCCCCCCTCCCGCTCCTGCACGGCATACTCACGGCCCGGCGCCACCTGGCCGGCGAGGACACCACCGGCTCCCCGACGGACGCGGAGGCGGAACGACTGCTGACCGGCCTTCTGGTGGACAACCCCGCGCTGTTCACCAGCGCCGCCGCCGACGCCCTCGCCGCCCGGCACGGCTTGCGCGGCGATGCCGCCCGGAACGGCGCCGGCGACGCCCGGGGCCTCCGTGCGCAGCCGCAGGCCGCGGCGGTCGCGGCCTACGTGCGTACCCTCACCGAACTCCCTTCCCTCCACTCCTGAAACACCGGCCTCCGGAACCTCCGGAGGCCACGCCACCGCTCGAAAGGAACGACCGTGCGACAGAGGACGATGGGCCGGCTCGGCTGGCAGGTCAGCGAGATCGGCTATGGCATGTGGGGCATCGGCGGCGGCCCCGGCGGCTTCACCGGCTGGGACTACGACACCGCGCCCGCCTGCCTGGACCAGGCCGTGGAACAGGGCTGCACGTTCTTCGACACCGCCTGGGTCTACGGCCGCGGCGTCAGCGAGCGGATGCTCGGCGACCTGCTGCGCCGCCACCCCGGCGAGCGGCTGCGCATCGCCACCAAGGTGCCGCCGCTCAACCGCGAGTGGCCGCCGCGCCCGGGTGACACGCTGGACGACGTCTTCCCGCCCGGCCACATCCGCGAGTACGTCCACAAGAGCCTGGAGAACCTGGGCGTCGAGCGCATCGACCTGCTCCAGTTCCACGTGTGGGAGGACCGCTGGGCCGACGACGAGCGCTGGCAGCGCGTCGTGTCCGAACTCAAGGCCGACGGCCTGATCGACGGCTTCGGGATCAGCGTCAACCGCTGGGAGCCGGCCAACGTCCTGCGCGCGATCGACACCGGCCTGGTCGACGTCGTGCAGGTCATCTACAACCTCTTCGACCAGGCCCCCGAGGACGAACTGCTCGCCCGGGCGCAGCGCGACGACATCGGCATCATCGCCCGCGTCCCCTTCGACGAGGGCGGCCTCACCGGAAGGCTCTCCCGCGACACCGTCTTCCCCGAGGACGACTGGCGCGCGGTCTACTTCGGCCCGGAGAACCTCGGCCCGACCGTGGACCGCGCGGAGGCGCTGGCCAAGCTGCTGCCCGAGGGCATGAGCCTCCCGGAGCTGTCGCTGCGCTTCATCCTCGACCACCCGGCCGTCTCCACCGTCATCCCCGGCATGCGCCGCTCCGCGCACGTCACCGCCAACCTCGGCGTCTCGGACGGGCGTCCGCTCGACCCGGCGCTGCGGGAGGAACTGCGCGCGCACCGCTGGGACCGGCAGCCGACAGCGTGGTCGATGTGACCGTCATCGCTCTCTGGGCGCACCCGCGTGCCGTGTCCACCGCGTTCGTCCGGATGATGATGGAACGCGGCGACGTCACGGTCGTCCACGAGCCGATGGTCCTGCTCACCGACCACGGCGAGACGCGGCTGCCCGCGCCGCCCGGCGGCGCGGGTCCGACGACCGTGCGGGCGCCCGGCGAGCTGTACCGGCGTCTGGCCGAACTCGGCGCGCACGGGCCGGTTTTCTTCAAGGACACCCTGGAGTACCGGTACGCCCACCTCTTCGACCACCCCGAGGACGTGGCCGCCTTCCGGCACACCTTCATCGTCCGCGACCCCGCCCGCACCATCGCCTCGCACCACGCCGTCAAGCCCTCACTGGCCTGCGCGGAGATCGGCTACGAACACCAGTGGCGGCTCTTCACCCACCTGTGGAAGACGACCGGTGAACGCCCCCTGGTGTTCACCGCCGAGTCGCTGCTCGCCGACCCGCCGGCGGTCGTACGGGCGTACTGCGCGCACGTCGGACTGCCGTTCCGGCCGGAGGCGATGCACTGGCAGCCCGGCGAACGCCCCGAGTGGGAACAGAACCGCCGCTGGCACCTCGACGCCATCGCCAGCTCCGGCTTCCGCGCCCCGGTCAAGGAGTTCGCGGCCTCCGTGCACGACGACCCGCGGCTGCGCGCCTTCCACGCCCACCACCTGCCCTACTACGAGCGGCTCGTCGAGCACGCCCTGACCACCACCTGAGACGACCGTGAGGACGACGCACATGACCACCGTGCAGGAGACCGACCCGAAGGCGACCGCCCTGTCGCCGGGCGAACGGTTCGCCCGCGCCTACCTCGACCACGGCCCGGAGGCTGAGGTGTGGTTCGACTACACGCTCAGCGACGCCTTCCAGCCCGTCGAGGACCGGCCGCGCCTGACCACCCGCAACCTCTTCAAGCACCAGCGGGTCGCCGGGGACACCGTCCGCGGCTGGTTCGAGACCCGCCCGTACCAGCCCGGGACCGCGGCGGCGCTGCGCGAGGCAGCGTTCCGCTTCGACCTCGCCGAGTACCGGCTGCGGCCCATCACCGGCTGGGTGCAGATACCCGACGGTCTGGCCGAACACCCCGAGAGCCTGGTCCAGTTCATCGACCGGCGCCTGATGGTGCGGCTCGGCACCGCCGAGAACCGCGCCCTCACCCTGGACGTGGTGGACCACCCCGACGTGGCCGAACTGCCCTACCGCGGCTCGTACGTCTCCGGGCTGCTCGCCGCGTTCGACGAGATCGAGCAGACCGGCGGCACCGGACACGCCGTGATCGTCAACCCGGCCGACTACTACGGGCAACTGGTCGGCTCCGGCAGCGTGCTCGACGACCTCGCGCGCGAGAAGGTCAAGATCTGCCGCAACCGGCACGTCGCACCCGGCTGCGCGCTGGTCGGCGACTTCTCCATGGCCGCCCGGCTGCTGGAGTCCGGCCGGTCCGTGATGAAGGTGGCCCAGCCCCCGGCCGGCACCTTCGACCGCCCCGGCACCGCCGTGTGCGCCGAGGTGTACGAGGGCGTCGCGGTCCAGCTGCCCACCCACTTCTTCCACGTCGTGCCGGAGGGGGGCGTCCGACATGGCTGACACCGCGAAGAGCACGGGCGCGGCGGCAGGCGCGGCGGGTACGGGCTCCGCCGCGCAGCCGGGCCCGAAGCAGCCCTGGGTGGGCACCTTCGTCGGACTGGTCTGCGCACTGCTGTGCACGTTCACCGCCGTCGGCATGGTGATCCCGGTCGTCCCCCGGCTGGTCACCGGCGAACTCGGCGGCTCCGCCTTCGAGGTGGGCGTCACCTTCGCCGTCTCCGGCGTGACGGCGCTGCTGGTCCGCCCGTACGCCGGCCGGCTCGCGCAGCAGTACGGCTGCCGCAAGGTCATGATGCTCGGCGCGCTGGTCATCACGACCGTCGCGGGCGTGTACGCGCTGCCGCTGGGGCTGACCGGACTGTGGACCGGCAGGTTCCTGCTGGGTCTCGGCGAGGCCCTGCTGTTCATGGCGGGCTCGCTGTGGACGGTCGGCCTCGCCCCGCAGGACCGGCGCGCCCAGATCGTCGGCTTCTACGGCCTCGCCATGTGGACCGGGTTCGCCGTCGGCCCGATCCTCGGCGAAGTGGTCTACCGGGCCGGTTCGTTCACGGCGGTGTGGATCGCGGTGGCCGTGCTGCCCGCGGTCGCGTTCGCCGTGGTGTGCCTCCTGACCGACCGCATCGCACGCGGCGCGCAGGTGTCCGCGAAGCTGCTGCCGCGCGCCGCAGTGCTGCCCGGCGTCTCCCTGCTGTGCGGCTCGTTCGGCTACGGCGTGCTGGTGAGCTTCGGGGCGCTGGCGATGACCGCCCGCGACATCGCCGACGGTTCGGTCCTGGTGTCCGCGTTCGGCGCCGCGTACGTCACGGTCCGCGTGCTCGCCGGGCGCATCCCGGACCGGGTGGGCGCGTTGCGGGTGGTGCTGATCTCGGCCGTCGTGGAAGCGGCGGGCCTGGCCCTGATCGCGTTCGCGCCCTCGCTGTGGGTCGCGGCGCTGGGTGCGCTGATCGCGGGCGGCGGCTTCACGCTGCTGTACCCGGCGCTGGCCCTCATCACCATCGACGCCGCCCCGGAGAACGAGCGCGGTGCCGCGCTGGGGGCGGTCACGTCGTTCTTCGACATCGGCGTCGGCGTGGCCGGGCTGCTGGGCGGCATCCTCGCGGAGTTCAGCTACACCGCGGTCCTGGCCGCCGCCTCGGTGGCGGCGCTGGGGTCGCTGCTGGCCGGCAGGACGGCGGCGGCACGCGCCCGCACGTAGGCCTGTCCGGGGCGGCCGGCTGGGTCTCGGCGCAGCAAAGGGGTCCGCGCCACGCGCGGGCCCCTTTCGTGCGCCGGACGCCGCCGGAGGGCGCTACGCGGGCCAGCCGTTGGAGGAGCCGGTGGGGCCGCCGTTCTCGTAGAGGACGACGCAGCGCCGCTTCGCCTCCCGTGCGGCGAACTTCTCCGCCGCGGCGGCGCCGTTCTTCTTCCGCTCCGCCTTCGCCTCGGCGACGACCTCGAGCAGGATGTTGTTCTGGCTGTCCGACAGCCCGCGCGACTGGTAGTCGCCGTAGCCGCCGTCCCCGCTCAGTTCCCTCTTGGCCCAGTAGCCGACGAGTTCCGCGCAGATCCGCTCGGGCGGCTTCGGGGTCGGGGAGGCCGCGGCCGTCGCGGACGCGTCCGGATCGCCCTCCGCCTGCGGGTCCGCGCCGTTCGTGCCGCAGGCCGTGAGGCTCGCGGCCGTCACGGCTGCCAGGAGCGTCGCCGCCAGGCGTAGGAGGGGTCTGCGTCTCTGCATGCCGCACAACGTAAGGGCGCCGCGCGGGGCCCGCCAGCGGAACCGCGTGATACGTCCGTCGCCCCTGGGGGAAAGCACGGTGACCTGGTACGACGTCTGGTCCGCGCGGGCCCGCGCGTGATAGGCAGCGTGGCATCGGGACCAGCGGCGGCGACGGCACCGGGCGTGCCCACCGACGACAGCGAGGAGCGCTCTCATGTGCGAGCGGGCGTGGGAGCGGGCGCTGACCGAGGCGCTGGCCGACGACGGGGGCGCCGGGAGTCCGGCCCTGCTGCTGGTCGAGGGGGCCGCGGGGACGGGCAAGAGCCACCTGGTCGAGGCGCTGCTGGAGCTGCCCCAGGGGCGCACGGTGCCGCGGCTGGCCGTCCGTTACCGGTCGTCCGGTGCGCTGGCCGTGGCCGAGCCGCCCGCCGCGGAGCACCGGGCGGCGACCGCCTGCCTGGCGCTGGAGGCCGCGCTGGCCTCGGTGCGTCCGCTGCTGCTGGTCGTGGAGGACGTGCAGCACGCCGACGACGACTCCCTGCGGTTGCTGCGCGGGCTGCTGCGCGAACCGCCGCCGCGGTTCGCCGCCGTGCTCACCTACCGGCCCGAACAGCTGCCCCGGCGCGGTCTGCCGCTGGGTGGTGCCGCGGACTATCCGGCGCGGCTGTCGGTGCTGCGGTACGTGCCGCCGCCGCTGGACGAGGCGCAGGTCCGGGCGCTGGCCGGGGACGCGCTGGGCGCGGAACGGTGCCCGGAGGAGTTCGTGAACCGGCTGCTGCGCGACTCCGCCGGGGTGGCGCAGGTGCTGGTGGATCTGTTGCGGATGCTGCGCGACGCCGACGAGGACCGCGACCACGCGGACGTACGCGACCACTTCACCGCCGAGGACGTGGACGGGGCGGGCGTGCCCGTGCGGCTCGCGGAGGCGGTGCTCGAGCAGCTCGACACGCTGGACACGCCGCACCGTCCCGTGGTCTGGGCGGCCGCGGTACTGGGCGAGCCGGCCGGGGCGCAGGACCTGACGGCCGTCGCGGGGCTCGGTGACGAGGAGGGACACCGGGCGCTGGTCGCCGCGCTCGGGTGCGCCGCCCTGCACGAGACGGGCCAGGGACGGTACGGCTTCGCCGTGCCGCTGGCCGCCTCGGCGGTGTACCGGGTGCTGCCCGGCCCGGTGCGGGAGCGGCTGCATCACCGGGCGGCGGCGCTGCTGGCGGCCCGCGAGCCCGCGCCGTGGGCGGCGGTCGCCCGCCACTGGCGCGGAGGCGGTCGTACGGAGGACTGGCTGCGCGCGGCCGAACGCCTCGCCGAGGGAGAGGCGGCGGTCCGGGAGGACACGGCGGCACTGGCCCTGCTGGAGCAGGCGCTGGCGGAGAAGGGCGTCCCCGCGGAGCGGCGTGGCCGGCTGGCGCTGACCCTCGCCCGGGGCGCGATGCTCGGGGTGCAGTCGGAGGGCACCGCCCAGGCGCTGCGCGGCATCGTGGAGGACGCGGCGCTGCCGAGGGCCGTCCGGGGAGAGATACGGCTGGAGCTGGGGCTGCTGCTGCACAACCGGAAGCGGCGCTTCGATGAGGGTCGCGTCGAACTCCGTCGTGCGGCAGAGGAGTTGACGGAACGTCCGGCGCTGGCGGCACGTGCGATGGCGGCGCTGGCCAATCCGTTCTTCCCCGGCGCTTCACTGGAGGAGAACCTCGGCTGGCTGCGGCGCGCCGAGGAGGCGGCCGCCGCGTCGGCGGACGACGGCGCCGTGACGGCGGTGGACGCGTGCCGGGCGACGGTGCTGATGAACGCGGGCGATCCGGCCGCCTGGCCGCTGGTGGCCCGGCTTCCCCGGGACGCCACCGACCGGGCCTCCCGGCAGCAGGTGGCGCGCGGGCTGTGCAACACGGCCAACGGCGCGGTCTACCTGGGCCACTACCGGCGGGCCGACGAACTGCTCGACGAGGGCGTCGCGTTGGCCCGGAACAGCGGGGCGCCGTTCCTGGAGCGCGTCGGACGCGGTACCGGGCTGGTCCGCGACTGGCTCACGGGGCGCTGGGCGGGTCTGGCCGAACGCTGCACCGGGCTGGTCGCGGAGGACGGCATCGCCAACGACGCACGGGTGGTGCTCGCCCTGCTCGCGCTGGCCAAGGGCGACTGGTCCACGGCGGAGAACTGGCTGCCGGACGACGACCCGCCCGCGTCCGAGGTGTTCGAGGCGCCGGTGGCGGCGACGGCGGCGGGTGCGCGCATCCGGCTGCTGACGGCGCGGCAGCGGACGGAGGCCGCGTCCGCGGCGGCGACGACGTCCTGGGACTGGCTGCGGCGCAAGGGGGTGTGGGTGTGGGCCGCGGGGTTCGCGCCCTGGGCGGTCGAGGCGCAGGTGAGAGCGGGGCGCCGGGAGCCGGCGCGGGCGATGGTGGCGGAGTTCGCGGCGGGCCTGGACGGGCGGGACGCGCCGTGGGCGGAGGCGGCGCTGCTCTGGTGCCGGGCCGTGGTCGCGGAAGCGGACGCGGAGGGCGCCGCCGTGGCGCACGCGGTGACGGTCGCCGGGCACGCCGCCGGGCACGACGTCGGCCACGCCACCGGGTACACCGCCGGGTACTCCGCCGGGGAGGCCGGAGCCGCCGGGCGGGAGCCGGGCCACGGTGCGTGGGCGGAGGCCGCCCGCCTGTACCGGGAGTCGAGCGCCGCCTTCGCCCGCCTGCCCCATCCCTACGCCGAGGCCCTCACCGCCGAGGGCGCCGGGCGGTGCGCCGCGTGGCGGAACCGTCCGCAGGCGGAGGCGGCGGGCGGGGAACTGACCCGGTGCGTGGAGCTGCTGACCGGGCTCGGCGCGGCGTGGGACGCGGCGCGGGTACGGGCCGTGCTGCGGGCGCACCAGCCGGCCGCGCAGCGCAGACGGCCGGGGCGGCCGGCGTACGCGGAGCGCATGTCGCCGCGTGAGGCGGAGGTGGCGGAACTGGCCGCGACCGGGCTGACGAACCGGGAGATCGCGGCGACGCTGCATCTCTCGCCGCGCACCGTGGAGCACCACGTGGCCCGTGCGATACGGAAGTTGGGCGTCGATTCACGGCAGGCGCTGGCCGAGCACCACCGGGTGGCCGGTGGAGGCGCGGAAGCGGCGCCGTGACCCCGCGGTGCGTGCACACGGGCGGTGTCCGGACGCTGGCGTCCCCGGGCACGCGGACGGGCCGGCCGCTGCTGCGGCCGGCCCGTTCGTCGTGCCGAATGCCGGTGGGGGGTCCGGCGCTCTCCGGTCGGTGACCGGTCAGCACATGGTCGTGCGCATCACCGCCGAGGGGCTGGACCAGTCGGCGCAGCCGGAGGCCGAGTGGCCGTACCAGTTGTGCCCGAACTCGTGCGCGGCGAGCAGGGCGAAGTCGTTCACCATGGTGGAGAGGGCGATGCGCTGGCCCTGGCCCCAGTTGCAGCCGACCACGTTGCCGCCGCCGCAGCCGGAGATGTAGCCGCCGGTGCACTCGACCGGGGTGCCGCTGGACGAGGTCTCGGTGCCGCTGCCCCAGTAGTTGGCGCCCTGGCGGATGGCGCTCTCGTAGCCGCTGCAGGAGGCGGTGATGTGGTAGCTCCAGGCCGGGACCTGGAAGGCGGCGCGGCCTTCGGCGGCCGGCGCCGGGGCGTCGGAGTGGTCCCCGTGGGTGTCGCCGACGAGGTTGCCCTCCTCGCCGAGCAGGGTCGCCGAGTAGGCGGGCGGGGTGTCCGTGGGCTCGGCCGCGTTGGCGGTCACCGGGAGCATGAACACCATGGCCGCGGCGAGGGCGGCGCCTGCGACTCTTCGGACTGTTCCGAGCATGTCAAATCTCCTTGTGTGGGGGAACGGTCACCTCCACGCCGGCCTCCCAGCCGTCGCGGTGAACCGCCAGACCTCGCACCCCGAACCGCAGGGTGTGAGGCGGATCACGGAGAACGTACGACCGGATGCGCGGCGTACCTATACGGGTGGGCCGAACTACGGATACGCAAAAAACCCCTACCCCCACCCTAGGGGTGTCCGTGCTCATGACAAACGCCTCTTCACGCAGTACTCGTGAGTACGCACCCCCACACCCCAGGAGGCACGTTGACCACCCGACCCACCCGGCGGGGCTTTCTCGCCGCCGCCGCAGCGCTGGGCGGCGCCGCCGCCGTCCCCGTCATCTGTTCCAGCCCCGCACACGCCGTGGCCGGCAGAGGTGAACTGCCCGTCGTGAACCGCCCCGACCACCCGGCGGCGGTCTACGCCTCCGGTGACCGGCGCAGCGCCCACGCCGAGCCCCTGAACGCCAGCGTCGACTGCGAAATGCACGGACGGAGCACCCGCTGATGGCCACCTTCGTCACCCGCGCCCAGTGGGGCGCGCGCCCCCCGCGCAGCACCAGCGGCAACATCACCCCCCAGAACGGCGGCGTCACCGTCCACCACGTGGGCGGCAGCAAGGTCGCCGCGTCCAGCCACAGTTCGTGCGCGGGCCAGGTGCGCGGGCACCAGAACCACCACATGGACGGCAACGGCTGGTCGGACATCGCCTACAGCCACCTCGTCTGCGTGCACGGCTACGTCTTCGAGGGCCGCGGCGAGAACGTCCGCACCGCCGCCAACGGCACCACTCCCGGCAACCAGAACTGGTACGCGGTCTGCGGCCTCGTCGGGGGCAGCTCGTCGAACTACGACAGCATCACCAGCGGTCTGATCGACGCCTTCCACCACGCCATCACGCGGCTGCGGAACCAGGGCGGCGCGGCCGGCGCGGTCAACGGCCACCAGGACCACAAGGCCACCGCCTGCCCCGGCAACCTCTATCCGCTGGTGCTGGACGGCACGCTCAACCCGGGCGGAGGCGGCGGCACGCCGTCCTGGCCGGGCGTGTACTTCACCCAGCCGCCGATCTTCAACCACCCGAGCGTCGCGACCTGGCAGTCGAAGATGAACAGCGCCCACGGCTTCAGCCTGGGCGTCGACTCCCAGTACGGGCCGGCCTCCGAGAGCGCCTGCCGCACGCTGCAGGGCCGCAAGGGTCTGACCGTCGACGGCATCGTCGGCCCGGACACCTGGAACGCCACCTTCTCCTGACGGGTCGGCCGCCCGTCGGGGGCGCGTCCGGCGCCGCTCGCGCGCCGGGTGCGCCCCCGACGGCACGGTCTGCGCCCTCCCCCACAGCGGGTCCGGCGCCCACGATGTGACACCTGTCGTGGTCACGAGAAGGGCGGTCGGTATGGGTGCGCAGTCGAAGTGCAGGGCGTGGACGAAGGACGGACGGAACTGCCGGAACCCGGCGATGAAGGGCGCCTCACGCTGCCACCTGCATCGCGGCGCCTGGTCGTCGTACGGCTCCGGAAAGCGGAAGGGCAAGCGCCGTTGACGGCGACGGGCAGCCGGCCGTGCGTCGGCTGCCCGTCGCCGTGCGCGTCGGTCAGACGCCGGTGCCGGCGCCCAGGTCGAAGACACCGAAGGCGAAGGACTCCGCGGTGAGGGTGGTGGGGGTGACGGCCGCGCCGGAGGCCTCCAGCGCGGCCGGGGTCGTGCCCGGCGGCAGCATGCAGGGCAGCGGCATCCGGACCGGCTCGCGGCGGGGGTTGACCACCACGAGGTAGCGCTCCCCGCGCAGGTACACCAGCGGATAGCCGGTGTTCAGCACCCGCACGGCCCCCGAGGGCCCCAGCTCCGGCGTGGACCGGCGCAGCGCGATCAGCCGGCGCACCAGGTGCAGCAGCGAGTCCTCGTCCGCGCGCTGCCCGGCGACCGTGGGGCGGTCCGGGTCCGGGTCGAGCGGCAGGTACAGGTCGTCCGCCGGCGCCGTGGAGAAGCCGGCGTTGTCCCCGTCGTCCCACTGCATGGGCGTACGGGAGCCCGCCCGGTTGTACCGCGGGCCGAGGACGCTTCCCTCGTGGTCGGGCAGCCCCGGCACGTACCGCATGCCGATCTCGTCGCCGTAGTAGATCGCGGGCAGCGTCGGCCACGTCATCTGGAAGGCGAACGCCACCGGCAGCTCCTCGCGGGTGCGCGGCGAGGTCGCGAGCCGGGAGAAGTCGTGGTTGGAGGTCGGCAGCACGATGTGTCCCGCGCCGCCGATGGCGGCGGCCGCGTCCTCCCAGGCGTGGGTGAACCGGTCCGGGGAGCCTTCGCCGTCGGCGTGGAAGTAGCAGCTCAGCGGGTCCCAGGCGGTGTCGACGGTGCCGCCGCCGTTGCTCCACAGCGATCGCATGGGCAGCCCGTTGGACGGGCCGCCGAACTGGAGGAAGAAGTCGCCGTGGAAGCCCGCCGGGACCGAGACCGACGGATCGCCCCATTCGCTGAGGATCACCGCGTGCGGGTGGGCACGGTCCAGCCACCCGCGCAGTTCCTGCCACAGCTTCACGGTCTCCCGGTGCTCCGGGTCGTCCTTCACCAGGGAGGAGGCCATGTCGACGCGGAACCCGGAGAGTCCCAGGCCCAGCCAGTGGTCCATGATCTCGCGCAGCGCGGCGCGGTTCGCGCGTGGCCCCTCCGCGTCGACGGGCTGGCGCCACGGCTCGTCCGGGTGCGTGCGCGCGTAGCCGAAGTTGAGCGCGGGCTGGGAGACGAAGAAGTTGGGCAGGTACGCGCCGGGCCGCGGGCCCGGCGAGGGGGCGAAGCCCGCCGGCGCCGGGTCGCTCTCGGTCCACACGTAACGGTGGTCCGCCGGGTCCTCCAGCGCGTGCCGGAACCAGGGGTGCTGGTCGGAGGTGTGCCCGGCGACCAGGTCGAGCAGCACCCGGATACCCCGCCGCCGTGCGGCGTCGACGAGCTTGGCGAGGTCGTCGACGGTGCCGTAGCGGGGCGCGACGGTGAGGTAGTCGGACACGTCGTAGCCGCCGTCGCGGAACGGCGAGGCGAAGCAGGGGTTGAGCCAGACGGTGTTCACGCCGAGCCAGGCGAGGTGGTCCAGGCGCTCGGTGATGCCCGCGAAGTCGCCGATCCCGTCGCCGTCGGAGTCGGCGAAGCTCTGCGGATAGATCTGGTAGAGGACGGCGTCGGACAGCCAGGCCGGGGCCTGGCCGGCGGCGTCGGCGGGCTCCGGCTGCAGGAAGCGTTCCGGGGACATGGGGCGTGCGGCCTTCCTCACGGGGGTGCGTACCGGCTCCCACGATGCCCGCCCCGGGGGCGGGGCGGAAGACCCGGCCCCCACGACGGCCGCGCCGCCCCGGCAGTCGTGGCGGAGGGCGGGGCGGAGGCCCGGCTCAGAGGTCGTCGCGGAGGGCGCGCAGCAGCTCGGGGGTGCGGGAGGCCCGCTCGGCCTGGACCACCAGGCGGTTGAGCACGTCCCAGTAATGGTGCACGTCCGCGGGCTTGTCCGGGTACACGGCGCTCGTCAGCTGCTCCAGGTAGACCATGTCGGGGAGTTGACCGCCGGGCAGCCGCAGCATCGTCACCGAGCCGCACAGGGCCGGATGGCCGCCGCAGGCGAACGGCAGGAGCTGGACGGTGATGTGCGGGCGCCGCGCCATCCGGGCGAGGTGGTCGAGCTGGTCGCGCATCACGGCCCGCGAACCGAGGGGGCGGCGCAGCACCGCCTCGTCCACCACGACCCACAGGTGCGGCGGAGTCGGCCGGTCGAGCACCTCCTGCCGGCGCATCCGGAACTCCACGTGCCGGTCCAGTACGTCCTTGGGCGCGTCCGGGTGCCCGAGCCGTACGACCTCCCGCGCGTACGCCGGGGTCTGGAGCAGGCCGGGCACGAACTGCACCTCGTAGCCGCGGATCACGTCCGCAGCCTGCTCGGCACCGAGGTAGTCGTGCAGCCAGGAGGGCAGGAGGTCGAGGTAACGGTGCCACCAGCCGGGGGTGTTGGCCTGCTCCGCCAGGGTGCGCACCACGCTGCGCTCCGCCTCGCCGACCACGCCGTAGAGCGCCAGCAGGGCCTCCACGTCGCGCTGCTTGCTCCCGGTGCGGCCGTGTTCGAGACGGCTGATCTTCGACCGTGACACCCCGATCGCGGCGCCCGCCTCGGTGTGGGTCAGCCCGCTCTCCTCGCGCAGTACGCGCAGGCGGGCGCCGAGCGCCATTCTCGGAACCGTGGGACCGGGCCGCCACAGCTCCACCGGGCGGCTCGCCGAGCCGCCGCCGCTCACGGTCAGGTCACGCACGGTGTGTGAGGTGTCCACGTTCACTCCGTCATCCGTCGGTGGCCGCCGGAACGCGCCGGCCCGTCAGGCGCGTCTGCCATGTTCGCATGGCACATGCACCCGGGGTGAAGTCCGACGACGGCATCGAGACACCGATGAGACCCCGGCCACACGGCTCAACCCCCCGACACGGGGCGGGAAACGCTCCGGGCACGTGAGATGCGCCACGGAGCGGGGGCGTACGACGGCGCTCCGTGACGGCAGGGGCCGGGGGCACATGCCACCGGCTCGCATCGGGAGTGCCGCGCCTGAGCTGCGGTTTTCCGCCCCATGAGGCCGGAAGGACCGATCTGCACCCCTGCCCGGCGGGGCGCACGCCGGCGCATCCGGGCCGTTCCGGTACGAACGCACCGGGTGAGATTGTCGGTCGTCTCCCCTAACCTTGCACACATGTCCACTTCGTCTACACCAACGCCTTCCGGCTCGACGGCCGCCGCGGACGCCAACACGGCGATCCGCGAGTTCGTCGCGGGCCGTCGGGTGTGGACGCCGGCCGACCTCGCGGAACTCGCCCGCCTCCGGCGGGCCTGGATGAGTGCCACGCAGGGCTCGGTGACGCGCGCCGCGTAACCCGACCCGTCCGCCCGGGACCTCTGACACCTCGAAGACCCCGGACTCCTCAGGGAGTCCGGGGTCTTCACCTGTCCGGTGCGCCGGGCGTCAGGGCGCCGCCTCGGTCTCCGCCTCCGCCTCGGCGGCGACCGCGTCGCTCTGCACCCGCCCCAGTACCGTGCGCGGCACGCCGTCCCCCAGGACCGCGCTGCCGATGGTGGCGTTCAGCCGCCGCGAGGCCGGTCCCCAGGACGACTTGCCGAGCGGGTAGAAGCGGGCGACGTCCAGCGACTCGATGAAGGGCCAGAGCGGCTTGTGCGCCGCGTCCTCCCGCATCGTGTACGCGGCCTCGGTGGTCACCGGCAGCATGGTGTGGGTGCCGGCGTACTCGACCACGTACCGCTCCTGGTAGACGAAGTCGAGGAAGGCGCGGATCTCCTCCGCGTGACCGTTCTCCTTGAACGCCATCGTCCAGTCGGCGACACCGGTGGTGGTCCGCGCGGGAGCAGTGCGGCCGGGCAGCGGGGAGGTACCGAAGCGGATGCCGTTCTCCAGCGCGAGCTGCATCAGTCCGGGATGGCCGTTGAGCATCGCCACCTCGCCCTCGAGGAACGCCGCGTACACCTCCTGGCGGTCGGTGGTGGCGGGGTTCTCGTTGGTCAGCCCCGGGCCGACCAGTTCGTCGCGGAGGAACTCGAACGTGGCGATGTTCTGCGGGGAGTCGATGTCGTACGAACCGGCGTCGCTGAGATAACCGCCGCTGTTGCCGAGCATCCAGTTGAGCGCCTCGGCCTGCGCCTCCTCCTCCCCCAGCGGGAGACCGTACGGCGTCTTCACCCCGACCGCCTTCAGGGAACGAGCCGTCCGCAGCAGTTCCTCCCAGGTGCGGGGCGGCTCCTCGACGCCTGCCTGCTCGAAGAGGTCCTTGTTGTAGAAGAGCGCTCGGGTGCTGGCCGAGAACGGGAACCCGTACTGGACGTGGCCGACCGAGCCCGCCTGGACCAGGGACGCCGTGATGGACGCCTGGGTGTGGGTGGAGAGCACCTCGCGGGCGTTGTAGAGCAGGTCGCGCCGGGCGTAGCCGGCGAACGAGGCGCTGGTCTGGGCGAGGTCGGGGGTCCGGCCCTCCGCCACCCTCTCGCGCACCTCGGCGTCGATGGCGTCGCGCTCGTAGAGGTCGACGTCCACGTCGATGTCGGGGTGCTCGAACCGGAACTCGCCGATCAGCTTGTCCCAGAAGCGCTGGGAGCTGTTGCCGGAACGGTCCCCGTGCTCGACCGCCATCAGCTTGAGGCTGACCTCGCCGCCGAGTGGGTTCTCGCCACCGCAGCCGGTGAGCGTCGCCAGCAGGCTGGTCGCCAGCCCGGCCGCGACCAGGCCGATCTTCCGTCGTCGCTGCACTGCCCGTACCGCCCTCGCTCGGTTTCGGCCGTTCACATGCCGGACGGCGAACGTGAACGCCCGACGCGGCAGGGAGTCTTCCCCACTCGCACCGTGACGTCCAGATCACAGCACGTATCGCTTCGGTATCGCCTGCCCGGAACGATCACCGGGCCCTCCCCCGTCCCCCACGTCACGGACGCGGGGAGCACACATCTCACCGGGTGCGGTGGCGGAGCAGCAGCATCGCCGCGTCGTCCCGCAACGGGCGCTCCACGTGCGCCACCAGGTCCTCGCGTATCGCGTCCAGCGCGGTCTGCGGGTTGGGATCCTTGAGCAGTCCGGTGCGTTCCGCGAGCGGGTAGAAGCGGTTGTCCGGATCTCGCGCCTCGGTGACGCCGTCGGTGTAGAAGAGCAACTGGTCACCGGGGGCGAAGGGCTGGGCGTACGGCTGCGGTTCCTCCTTCGCCAGCGAACCCAGGCCGAGCGGCGGCGCAGGGTCGGGCACCTCGACGTACTCGACGCCCCCGTCGTGCCGCACGAGCAACGGCGGCGGGTGACCGAAGTCGAGCAACGTGGCGGTGTCGTCGGAGAGTTCGGCCAGCACGGCGGTCACGAACTTCTCGTCGGACAGGTGCCGGCCCAGGGCACGCTCCAGGCGGGCGCCGACGGTCACCAGGTCCACCTCGTCGTAGGCCGCCTCCCGGAAGGCACCGAGCACCACGGCCGCGGTCTCCACCGCCTCCAGCCCCTTGCCCTGCACGTCCCCGACGATCACGCGCACCCCGCGCGGCGAGGTCACCACCTCGTACAGATCGCCTCCGATGCGGGCCTCGGCGACCGCCGAGGTGTAGGAGACGGCGATGCGCAGCGGGCCGACGCTGAGCGGCACCGGCCGCAGCAGCACCCGCTGCGCCACCTCTGCGATGCTGCGGACGCTGGCCAGTTCCGCCTCACGGCGCTTCCGTCCCGCCGTGGCGAGCAGGCCGGCGGCCGAGACCCCGGCGACGCCGAGCAGCGCCGTCGAACCGCGCCGTTCCCCGAACTGCCCGTTGTACAGGCTGAGTGTGAGGCACAGGCCCATCGCGAGCACGCTGATGGCACCCGTGCGCCGCATGCTGCCGGCGAGACCGGCGAACGCGGGGCCGAGCGCGATCAGCGGCAGGAAGCCGACTCCCGGCCCGGCCGTGAGGTCGACGACGGCCACGGCGGCCATCGCGGCATACGGCAACCACGACAACAACCGACCGAGGTGGATGCGGGAGGGCTCGGCCAAGGGTGACTCCGGCGGATCGACGAACGCCGCCTTGTGGGCGGCCGACCGCCCAAGCTTCGCAGTGTTGCGCCACCCTGCACAAAGCTTTCCGGGATTGACCGGTCGGGACCCCTGTCAGTGACCGCCTGCACGGCCGTGGGAAGGGCTCCTCGGGGTCACCTCCCGGTCGGCGCGGGCCGCGGCCACGTCCCGCAGCCAGGACGGCTCGTCGGCGATCTCCAGCAGCAGGAGCAGCCGCGTGAGCGGGTCGTCCCACTCGCAGTGCGGTGCGTCGGTCTCGGTGCAGAGAGGGGGTGGCGTCATCACGAACTCCACTGCCGTCATCGGTACCTGGAAACGAGCTGACACAGGTTCGGACAGGTCGCCTCCATCATCCGCCTCCGGAGACGGAGCTGCAAGCACATCTGCAAGAACGGCCGTAAGGACAGATGCAAGAACACCCGCAAGGACATCTGTAAGAACAGGTGCAAGAACACTCGCCTGATGGCATGGTGATGCCCATGCACATCGACCACGCGATGCAGGACCCCCGACTCCGTGACGTCACCTGGCGCAAGAGCCGCCGCAGCAACCCCAGCGGCAACTGCGTCGAGCTCGCCGAACTCGCCGACGGCGGAGTGGCCGTACGCAACTCCCGCTTCCCCGCGGGCCCGGCACTCCTCTACACGCCGGCCGAGATCACCGCCTTCATCCAGGGCGCCAAGGACGGCGACTTCGACGACCTGCTCGACGCCGGCGCCTGACCGCGCCGGCCACCAGACCGACCACCACCCCCACACCCCGACCTACCCCCACCCCACTGGGACGACCGGCCGTCCGAGACCGGCCTTCCGCCCGACCAGCGGAGCAGTCGCCGAACGACACCCTTCGCGCCCGCGCCCACCACACCGGGCGCGGGCGCGTGCCGTCGGTACGTGCGCCTGGCCAGTGTTCGGCTGTACGCCGGGCCTTGACAGTGGGACACTGAGCATCCTGACGACTACCCAGGGGAGCAGGGGCAGGGAGATGGCAGCACAGCCGGAACCGGAGAGCCGTTCGTCGATCAGGCGCATCCTCGACCACCCGCGGGGCGGGCCGACGATCCTGCGCATCGTGCTCGGCACGCAGCTGCGCCGGCTGCGCGAGGCCGCCGGCATCAGCCGGGAAGCGGCCGGGGACGCGATCCGCGGCTCGCACGCGAAGATCAGCCGGCTCGAACTCGGCCGCACCGGCTACAAGGACCGGGACGTCGCCGACCTGCTGGCGCTGTACGGCGTGCACGACGCCGAGGAGGTCGAGAACTTCCTCGCCCTCGCCCGCCAGGCCAGCGTCCCCGGCTGGTGGAACAAGTACAGCGACGTGCTGCCCTCCTGGTTCGAGCAGCTGATCGGCCTGGAGGAGGCCGCGTCCGTCATCCGCACCTACGAGGTGCAGTTCGTGCCGGGCCTGCTGCAGACACCCGAGTACGCCCGCGCCGTCACCCGGCTCGGCCACCCCCGCGCGAGCGAGGCCGACATCGAGCGGCGCGTGCGGCTGCGCATGGAGCGTCAGAACGCCCTGGACAGCGAGTTCGGCCCGAAGCTGTGGGCGGTCGTCGACGAGGCGGCGCTGCGGCGCCCGCTGGGCAGCGAGCCCGAGGTGATGCGGGACCAGATCGAGTACCTGTTGAAGATGGGGTCCCGGCGCAACATCACGCTGCAGATAGCGCCGTTCAGCATCGGCGGGCTCTCCGCGGCGGGCGGGCCGGTGACCATACTCCGCTTCCTCGAGCCCGACCTGCCCGACGTGGTCTACCTGGAACAGCTCACCACGGCCCTCTACCTGGACAAGCAGGACGAGGTGGAGAACTACATGGTGGTCATGGACCGGCTCTGCGCGACGGCCGAGACACCGACCAGGAGCACCGCGTTCCTCAGAGAGCTGCGCGAGGAGTTCTGACGGAAGACGCAGGTGCCCGGCCCCCACGTGGGGGCCGGGCACCTGCGTCTGCGGCGCGTGCCCTCAGAACCCGCTCACGGGACCCGTGCGACGCCGCCGAACTCGTACCAGTCGCCGGTGTCCGGCTCCTTGAGGGCCAGCTCCGACTCCTGCCGCCAGTGGTTGATCCGGCCCAGCCCGGGCTCGAGGACCTCCAGGCCGTCGAAGTACCGCTCGACCTCGTGCGGCTCGCGCACCCGCCCCCAGTGGCCCTGGGTGGACTCGTCCATGAAGTTCGTGACGAAGTCGCGGGTCTCCTTGTTCTCGCTGACCAGCTGGTTGATCACCACGAAGCTCCCCGACGGCAGCCGTTCGGTGATCTGCTTCACCAGTTCCTCCGGCCCCGGGTCGGGGATGCAGTGCATCACCGAGACGAAGAGCGCGGCGACCGGCTGGGAGAGGTCGATCAGCCGCTGGACCTCCTCGTTCGCGAAGATCTGGTCGGTGCGGCGCATGTCCGCCTGGATGACGACCGTGCGGTCGTCCTCCTGGAGCAGCGCCCGCCCGTGCGCGAGCACGATCGGGTCGTCGTCCACGTAGACCACGCGGGACTTCGGGTCGATGCCCTGCGCGACCTGGTGCACGTTGTCCTGCGTGGGCAGACCTGAACCGTGGTCCAGGAACTGGCGGACGCCGTAGTCCTCGGCGAGCACGCGCACCACGCGCTGCAGGAAGCGGCGGTTGTTGATCGCGAGCGGTTTGGTGCTGGGCACCACCTTGTCCAGCTCGGCCACGGCGGCACGGTCCACCGCGTAGTTGTCCTTGCCGCCAAGGTAGTAGTCGTACATCCGCGCCACACTCGGCACGTTGACGTCCACCTCGGACAAGACCGTGCGGTTCTCCTGCCGCATGTCAGACCTCACACCCTTCAGCCAGGCTTGCGCGCGCACGGGATGACCGCACGCTGTCCGTAGTCGGACGGTCGCGCTCCTCAGCTTTGCACGCGGCCCGGCGTTGACGCCACGTCAAGTGCACAACGCACGGGCCCTCTTGACCGGCGCACACGTCTGTGCAACGCGCCCCTCCGCACCCCGTACGGGCCCCCTCCGGCCGCGTCAGGGGCGCCCCGCGGCGTGCGTGGAGCCAGGCCGGCCCCGTCTGACACCCGGGCTCCGTCGCCCCGGACAGCCGGCAGGCGCGCACAGGACCGCGCGCGCCGTACCACGCCTCGGGGCGACGGCTGGGCGAGGATGACCGCATGCTCCTGGCCGACATCGCCCGTACCTCGCTCGCCGTCGCGGCCACCTCCGCCCGGACGGAGAAGGTCGCGCTGCTCGCCGAGCTGTTCCGCACCGCCGACCCCGCCGAGGCCCCGGTCACCATCACCTACCTCGCCGGACGCCTCCCCCAGCGCCGCACGGGCATCGGCTGGCGCACCCTCGTCGACCGCCCCGCCCCCGCCGGGACCCCGACCCTCACCCTGGGCGAGGTCAACCGCACGCTGGACCGCATCGCCCTGGTCTCCGGCAAGGGCGCCCAGCACGAACGCCGCCGGCTCCTCGGCGAACTGCTGGGCCGCGCCACCGCCACCGAGCAGGACTTCCTGGTCCGCCTCATCGGCGGAGAACTGCGGCAGGGTGCGCTGGACGCCTTCGCCGTCGAGGCACTCGCCGTCGCCGTCGGCGCCGACGCCGCCGAGGTGCGCCGCGCGGTGATGCTCGGCGGGTCGCTCGGCTCCGTGGCCCGGGCCCTGCTGGAAGGCGGCCCGGCCGCGCTGGCCGGCTTCCGGCTGGAGGTCGGCCGCCCCGTCCAGCCCATGCTGGCGCAGAGCGCCAAGGACGTGGACGAGGCGCTCGACCGGCTCGGCCCCAGCGCCGTCGAGGAGAAACTCGACGGCATCCGGGTCCAGGTCCACATCGACCACGAGGGCGAGGACCCCCGGGAACCCGCCCACCCGGTGCGCGTGCGCCCCGAGGGCCGGCAGGGTCCCGTCGTGCGGGTCTGGACGCGGACGCTCGACGAGATCACCGACCGGCTGCCCGAGGTCGTCGCCGCCGCCGCGGACTTGCCGGTCACCCGCGCCGTGCTGGACGGCGAGGTCGTCGCGCGCGACGCCGACGGCCGCCCCCGGCCCTTCCAGGAGACCTCCGGGCGCGTCGGGTCACGGCTCGACGTCGCCGGGGCGCAGGCTTCCCTCCCCGTCTCGGTCGCCTTCTTCGACCTGCTCTCCCTGGACGACCGCTCGCTGCTGGACCTGCCCGTCCGCGAACGGCACGCGGAGCTGGCGCGCGTCGTCCCCGAGGCACTGCGGGTGCGCCGGACGGCGGTCGAGGACGCCGCCGCGGAGTCCGGGCAGGCGCACGCCCGGGCGTTCGCGGAGGAGGCGCTGGCACGCGGACAGGAGGGCGTCGTCCTCAAGGCGCTGGACTCGGCGTACAGCGCGGGCCGGCGCGGCGCCTCCTGGCTGAAGGTGAAACCCGTGCACACCCTGGACCTGGTCGTCCTCGGCGCCGAGTGGGGTCACGGGCGGCGCACCGGCAGGCTCTCCAACCTCCACCTCGGCGCCCGGCGCGCCGACGGCACCTTCACCATGCTGGGCAAGACCTTCAAGGGCCTCACCGACGCGCTGCTGGCGTGGCAGACCACGCGCCTGCGGGAGCTGACCGTCAGCGAGGAGCCGTGGGGCGTCCTGGTACGGCCCGAACTGGTGGTGGAGATCGCCTACGACGGGGTGCAGCGCTCCTCGCGCTACCCGGCGGGCGTCACGCTGCGGTTCGCACGCGTCGTGCGCTACCGCGAGGACAAGCGCCCGGACGACGCGGACACCATCGACACCGTCCTCGCCGCGCTGCGTCCCTGAACCGCGTCGTCCGCAACGACGTGCGGGCCGAGCGCGGAAGGGGGCGCCGGCGAGGGCTCAGTCGCGCGGGGCGTCGGCGGACGAGGCGGGACACGGCGTGCCGCGTGGCAGGCGGTACGGCGCGGCGACCCGGTACGTGCCGGCCCGCGGCGCCTCCAGCACCGTCCAGTGGTCGGTGCGCCGCTCGTCGTACTCGCCGGAGGCGAGGACGCCGAGGGCGTCGCCGTCCTCCGGGGGCGACGCGTCCCCGGCGGCCTTCCGGTCGGGCACGGACCCCGGCCCCGGCGCGTACGCGCCGGGCGCCGCCGCCTCCGGGGGCGGCTGCACGGGCCGCGGATCCGCCGGACGCAGACAGCCGTTGACGTTGCGGCCGAAGCCGCCCGGCGGCGCGATGCGGTCGCCGTCCCGGTTGACCAGCCCGAGCCAGGGCGACCAGGGGATGCGGACGAGCACGGGCCCCGGCTCGCGCACCGTCAGCGTGACCTCGCCCGCGCCCGCCTCCGCGGACGTCGCCGGCGGCGAGGCGAGCGGCAGCGGGTCGGTGACGCGGTAGAGCTGCCAGTTCTCGTCCTGCCAGACCGGCTCGAGGAAGGCCGGGTCGGAGCGGACCAGCCGCGCCTCCTCGCGCGCCGCCACGTCCGGGGTGTCGGAGAGCGGCAGCACCACGTAGCGGACGGCCCAGCGCCGCAGCCAGTCGTGGTAGCCGTCCGCCGAGAACGCGCCCTCCTCGTAGAAGAGCGGGTTCCGTTCCGCGTCGGCCTGCCGGTTCCAGCCGCGCGCCAGGTTCACGTAGGGGGCGAGCGCGGAGGCCTCCCGGTGGCTGCGCACCGGCACCACCTCCACGCGGCCCCGGTCCGCGTCGACCTGCTGGAGCTGGTGCAGCAGCGGCGCGAGGCTGTGCGCCCAGGCGGCCTCCGGCCGGGTGTGCACGACGTCCCAGACGGGCTTGCCGATCTGGAACCCGGCGGTCACCACGAACGCGCAGACCAGCGCGGTGAACCGGCGCCCGCGCACCGCGGGCCGGCCGGTGCGGAACCGGGGCAGCAGCGCCAGCAGCACCACGCCCCCGAAGATCTGCGCGAGCCGTTCCACGTTGGAGCCGACCTGGGACGGAATCGCCCAGGTGAGCAGGATGCCGACGAAGTAGATCTCCGCGCCGCGCCGCACCGTGCGCCACTCCCGCGGCGCCAGCAGCCGTACGGCCGCCGTCGTGACCAGCGGGAAGGCCACCGACACCCACGGCATGGGCTGCACGCCCGTGAACGGGAACAGCAGGGCGCTGACGCCCACCACCAGCGGCAGCGGCAGGCCGAGGGCGAGCGCGGGACGCCACCGTCCGCGCAGGAGCAGCGCGCCGGCGACCACTTCGAGGAAGAGGCCCGCGACCGGGCTGCCTCCCGTCGCCAGCGCCGACAGCACCAGCGCCAGCCCGCCGCGCAGCGCACGCCGGTCCCGCCAGCGCGCCGGCCAGGCCCACACCACGGCCACCGCGCCGAGCGCGAAAAGCGTGCCCAGCGCGTACGTCACGCGGCCCGACGCCGCGTTGCAGGCGAACGCGAAGGCCCCCCACAGCGCCGGGACCAGAGGATGGCGCACCGCGCGTGACCGCATCAGCAGCCACGCCAGCAGGCCGCCGGACAGCACACCGGAGGCGATCAGCGTGGGACGCACACCGACCACGGCCATCAGGTACGGCGAGATCACGCTGTACGAGACGGGGTGCATCCCGCCGTACCAGGCCAGGTTGTACGCGGACAGCGGGTGCTGTCCGACGAACTCGGCCCACGCGTCCTGCGCGGCCAGGTCGCCACCGCCGTTCGCGATCAGCCACAGCCAGAGCAGGTGCAGCACCGAGCCGAAGAGCAGGGCCGCGCCCACGGGGTGCCGCAGCCACCGCGCCACCCGCCCGGCGACGGTCGCGGGCGGCGCCGCGACGGCCGCGCGTGCGGCGGACGTCGTGTCCGCGCGCGGCCGGCGCGGGAGCGGCAGCAGCGCCGTACGGCCGCCGGGTATCCGCCCGGCGGCCTCGCCGTCACGCGCGGCCCGGCCGTCCTCGGCCTCGGCCTCCCGCGTGCGTGGTGGGGGCCCCAGGGTGGTCATCTGTCGTCTCCCCCACGTGGCTTCTGCGTCCGGGGCAGGCTACCGGCGCCGCGTGCGCCGGCCCTGCCCCGGACGGATCGTCACCGCCGGCGCGTCACAGGATGCGCGTCAGCTTGTCCCCGAAGGCGGGTTCGGGCAGGTCCTGCTCGAGCGCCACCGGCACCTCGACCTGTCCGGGGCCGCCGCCCACGGTCAGCGTGCCGACCCGCTTCCCGGTGGGGGCGGTGTGCGGCATGTCCTTCAGGGGCTCCAGCGCGAGGTCGACCTCCACACCGCCCCAGCCGACCGCCGCGACGTCGTCCGTGGCCACGACCGGCGTACGGCCGCCGAGGCCGTCGTCCACGTAGCCGACGACGTCGCCCTTCTGCACGACCTTCTCCGAGGTCAGCGTCCCCTCCGCCGCGGTCAGCAGCTTGTCGCTGACGGCGTTGGCGGTGTCGATGATGGGCGGCTTGTGCTGCCCGAGCACGGCGCCGACGACCAGTTGCCGCGTGTCGCCGATCTCCTCGTAACCGGCGAAGAGCAGGTTGCCGCCCGCGACCGTGGTGGTGCCCGTCTTGATGCCGATCGCGCCGGCGCTCGACACCACCGTGTTCCAGTTGCGCATCCGCTCGCCGGAGAACGGGTCCTTCCAGAACGGCTGCCTGGTGATCTCCACCAGTGCCGGGATCTCCATGGCCTTCTTGCCCAGCTGCACCTGATCCTTCGCGGTGCTGACGGTGGTCTCCTCCAGGCCGCTGGGATCGGTGTAGGTGGTGTTCTCCATGCCCAGTTCCTCGGCGGTCTCGTTCATCTTCTCGACGAACGCCGCTTCGGAACCGCTGTGCCAACGGGCCAGCAGACGGGCGATGTTGTTCGCGGAGGGGATCATCAACGCGGACAGCGCGTCCCGCTGGGTGATCTTGTCGCCCTTCTCGACGCTGGGCAGCACGGACTCGTCGCCGTTGCCCGCGCCGCGCTTGCCGTCGTCCTCGGCCTTCTGGTCGATGGTGATCTTCGGCCCGTCCGCGCCCTCCTTCAGCGGGGACTTCTGCAGCACGAGGTAGGCCGTCATGGTCTTCGCCACGCTGCCGATCGGCACCGCCTTCTGCTCGCCGTACGAGCCGAGCACACCGAGCCCGGAGACCTCCACGTGCGCCTGGCCCTCGGTCGGCCACGGCAGCGACGGCTCGCCGCCGTCGAAGGTGTACGTGGCCTGCTCGGTCAGCGTCAGCGTCGGTTCCGGCAGAGGGCGCACGGCCTGCACGATCACGAACACGATCGCCAGCAGGAGCACCAGCGGCGTCCAGATCTTGACCCGGCGCACGGCGGTGCGCAGCGGAGTCTCCGGCGGCGGGGGCGTGTTGGTGAGCTGCGCGAGCAGTTCCAGCGGCGGCGGCTCGGGCACCGGCTGCTGCTTGGTGCGTTCCTGTTCGCCGCCGACGCCGGTGATGACGGAGGCGGGCGTGCCGGTGCTGCTGGTCTGCGCGTCCGGCAGCGGGCGCCGCGTTCCGGCTCCGTCGGGCGTGCGCGGCGCGTCGGTGGAGCGCAGCGGGACGAACCGGCTCCCGCCCTCGCCGGGGCCGCCGTTGTCGCCGTCGGAGGCGTCCTCGTCCCTGCCCTTGTCTTCGTCCCCGCCCTTGTCCGCCGGCTTGTCCGCCGGCTTCTCCGCCGGCTTCTCCGCCGGTGTCACCGCCGGTGTCACCGCCGCCGTCTTCCCTCCGGACGGGGTGTCCTCGTCCCCGTCCTCCCGGGGAAGACGGAGGGCCGTCGTCGCGTGGTCCCGCTGCGCGGCCGGTCCGCCCGGCTTCTCCTCGTCGGTCTTCGCCGCCGAAGCAGCGACGGCGCCGAAGGCGGTGGTCCTCCGGTCCTTCCCCGGCAGCTCCTCGCCTTCCGCGTCGGGCGCGTCGAGGTCCGGGTCGGGATCCGTTGCCGAGTCCGTCGCCGTGTCCGTCGCCGTGTCCGTCGCCGTGTCCGCCGGGGTGGCCGCCGGGGTGTCGTCGCGCGGCGACTCCTCGTCGTCCGCCGGGGCGTCGCCCGCGTCTCCGTCGTCGTCACGCTCCTCCGGTGCGCTCGCCGGCTCGTCGGGAGCCGCGGGCGCCTCCCCGGTCGCGTCACGCGCCTCGTCCGGCGTCTCGTCCGGCGTCTCGTCAGGCGCGACGGCGGCAGAGGTGTCGAGAGGGGAGTCGGCAGCGGAGTCGGGCACGACGCCCTCTGCGGAGGTCTCTTCGGCTACGGAGTCCTTCTCGCCGGAGTGCTCCCCGCCGCCGGACGACTCACCTGGCTTGCGGGACGAACCGAAGAACGCCGCAGTCATCCGCTCCGCCCTGGCAGCCGCGGATGTCTCGTCGGTCGGTTCGAGCACGTCCGGGCGCACGCCGAACATCGTGGTGGCGGTGTCCGGTGCGGGCTTCGCCGCGGAGTCCGTCCCGGGCTCGGTCGCGGCACCGCGCGGCCGTACCGGCAGGTCGCTGCTCGCGCCGTCAACGGGCTCGTCCTCGCGGCGGCCCCCTGACGGGGAGTCGTCCGCCGGTGCTTCCGCGCCGGAGCCCGTATCCGCGGGAGCGTCGCTGCTGGGCGTACCCGGCCCGGCGTCCGGGTCGTCCTGGTCGTCCCGACCGCTCTGGTCGTCGTCGGCCGAGGAGACCCACGCGGCGACCGCCGCGCGCAGCCGCGCGTCACCGGAGTCGTCCGCGGGCGCGTCGTTCACCGGCTCGGCGGCGTCCGCCTCCTGCCGCGAGTCCCCGGACCCCGGCCCGTCGCGCTCCGCGCCGTCCGATGCGGCCGCGCTCTCCGGTGCCGCCCCGCTCTCCGGTTCCGCCGCGCCGTCCGCCCCCTCGGGGGCGTCCGCTGCAGCCTCCGGCTCCCCCGCCGTGGCGGTGTCCGCGGCAGCCGCGTACGCCTCACGGGGGTCTTGTCGTCGCGCCGCGGGAACCGAACCGGTGTCCTCCGTCGTCTCCCCCGACGACCTCTCCCGCTCCGACTTGTCGGGGGACTCGCCCGCCACCGATGCCTCCTGTCGCCTTCACTCTCGCCGCCGGTCTACCAGTTAAACAGTGATCCGGTTCCGGAATCGCTCTCCGGAGATCCGGCACTCCGCCCCGGACCGGCCCCACCGTCGCGGACCGTTCCCCGCCGGTGACGCCCCGTCGAGGACCCACTCGCCTTCCACCCGGGATGACGAGAACGACATACCTACTGGTTCCCTCACATTCCGGTCAGGCACTCTCGACAGATGATTGTGAGAGGGGTCACCCTGTCATTCATCCACGCGGGGAGGCATGGATGGGCAGGAGCCGCAGAACTATTCCGGAGGAGCTTCTGCTGCTGGCACTGGACCCGACCACGGGTACCACTGCACAGCCGCAGTCGCTCGACCTCGGCCTGGCCGGAGCACAGCTCGTCGAGCTGGCACTGGCGGGCCGGATAGCCCCAGACGGGGACCGTATCGCCGTGGTCCTACCACGGCCGACAGGAGATCCGACGCTGGACTCCGCACTGGAGCTGCTGCGCAGGCGCGGCAGCCCGGTCCGGGCCGTGCACTGGATCGGCGGGCCCAGGCTCGGGCTGCGCCAGACGTACCTCACGCACCTGGAGCGCTGCGGCATGGTCCATGCCGTCAACGGCCAGATGTGCGGGGTGCTCCCGACGACGCGCTATCAGGCGACCGACACGGCCATCAGCCGTGAGATACGGACCCGTCTCGATGCCGCGATACGGACCGGCGTACCGCCGGACCCGCGTACCGCCGCGCTGGCCGCGCTGGCGCACGCCGTCGGGCTGGGCAAGCACCTCTACCCCGGCAACGAGGGGCGGTCCTGCCGCTCCCGGCTGAGGGACCTGATCCGGCACGACCCGATGGGCGGCCTCGTCGCGCACGCCGTGATGGACGTGCAGAACGGCGCAGCCGCAGCCCCGCGCCGCCAGGGCGGCGGCGGAGGCGGCTCGGGCGGGCGCGGCACCGGCGCGCGTACGGCGGCGCAGCCGCCCGCTCAGCGCGCTCCGCGGCCCGCTGCGGGGCGCACGGTGCCGGACCAGGCGCGACGGACGCCGGCGGTGTCCCGCATGTCCCGCGTCGGCGCCCGCTGAGCGACACCGACACCGACGCCGCACGACCCACGACCGGCGGGTGACGGGCGGCCGCCCAGGCGGCGGCCGCCCGTCACCCGGTGCCGTACACCGGCGCACCCTGTGTCGCCGTTTCCCAGCGCGGACGCGGACAGTGGTGGCACTCTTCTGGTGAGTAGTCGTACTTACCCGCGGAGGTGCAGTCGCTGTGGCGTCCCAGGTCAATCCCACCGTACGGCGCCGCCGGTTGGGCCAGGAGCTGCGCAGGCTGCGCGAACTCCGGGGCATGACGGCGGAGGAGGTCGCGGACCGGCTGCTGGTCTCCCAGTCGAAGATCAGCCGGCTGGAGAACGGCCGCCGCAGTATCAGCCAGCGCGACGTGCGCGACCTGTGCGGCGTGTACGAGGTCGAGGACCGCCGGATCGTCGACTCCCTCATGCAGATGGCCAAGGAGTCCCGCCAGCAGGGTTGGTGGCACGCCTTCGGCGACATCCCGTACAGCGTGTACATCGGCCTGGAGACCGACGCGGCGTCCCTGCGGGTGTACGAGTCGCTCATCGTGCCCGGGCTCATGCAGACCCGGGACTACGCCCAGGCGGTGATCTCCGGCATGTGGCCGGAGGCGACCGCCGCAGAGGTGGACAAGCGGGTGCAGGTCCGGCTGAAGAGACAGGACCGCCTCAGCGATCCGAACGAGGCCCTGCGCTTCTGGGCGGTGATCGACGAGGCGCTGCTGCGGCGCGTGGTCGGCAGCCGCGCCGTGATGGCCGACCAGCTCGACCACCTGGTCCGCCTGAGCCGGGAGGCGCACATCACGCTGCAGGTGCTGCCGAACGAGGTCGGCGCCCATCCGGGGATGTACGGCAAGTTCTCCATCCTGGAGTTCCAGGACACCCTGGACGCGAGCGTGGTCTACCTCGAGGGGGTGACGAGCGATCTCTACCTCGAGAAGCCGAACGACGTGCAGCACTACAGCGTGATGTACGAACACCTCCGGGCGAAGGCCCTGAACGCCGAACAGTCCCGGGAGTTCATCGAACGTCTGCGGGACGAGTACGCCTCCTGAGCGAACGGGAGGGCGCCCGCAGGAGCGCAGCGTAGAGACCGGAAGCCGCCGACGGAGCACTCCGGGACTCGAGTCACTCGAACGAGTGAACGCTTCCGGTCGGGGGCGGTGGCGCGGCGTAGCGTCGGCCCCGGTAGTGCCCCGGACGGGGCTTCCCGGGGCTCTCCCCGCGTCCCCAATGATCGGAGTGACATGACTCGTCGACGCGCAGACCTGACGACATGGACCAAGTCGTCGTATTCGGCGGTCAACGGCGACTGCGTCGAGGTGCGGGCCGGCGGCCCGGAACCCGTGCAGGTGCGGGACTCGAAGGCCCTCCGAGGGCCGGTGGTCGCCTTCTCCGCCGAGACGTGGGCCGCCTTCCTGGACGGCTTCGGGTGTGCCCCGCGGCGCCACTGACCCGGTGAGCCCACTGACCCGGTGAGCCTGCGGGCCCGGTGAACGGCCGGGCCTCGGGGCGCCGCTCAGGCGCGGGGGTAGCGGGCGAGCCAGGCCGGGGACGAAGCGCCCGGCGAGTGGAGCGCCGGGCCCTGCGTCATCTCCATGGCGAAGTCGTCGGCGAGTTCGAGGATCGTCGCCCGCCCCTCGAGTTCGGCGACCCAGGCCGGGGGGAGGGCCGTCTCGCCGTGGAGGGCGCCCAGCAGGTTGCCGCAGACGGCGCCGGTGGAATCGCTGTCTCCGCCGTGGTTGACCGCGAGCAGCAGTCCGTGCCGGACGTCCTCGGCGACCAGGGCGCAGTACACGGCCATCGCCAGCGCTTCCTCCGCGACCCAGCCCTCGCCCAGGGACTCGACGCGTTCGGGGCCCGGCAGGCCCTGGCGGACGGCTCCCAGGGCGCGTTTGAGGGCGTCGGTGGTCTCCTCGTGACCGGGTCTGGTCGCGAGTTGCGCCAGGGCGCGCTGCACGGCGTGGTCCAGCGACTCGCCGCGGGCGAGGGCGTGCACGATGGCGGCCGTCGCGCCGGCCGCGAGGTAGCCGGTGGGGTGACCGTGCGTCTGGGCCGCGCACTCGACGGCGAGCTGGAAGACGAGCTGCGGCTCCCATCCGACGAGCAGTCCGAACGGCGCAGACCGCATCACCGTCCCGCAGCCCTTGGACTGGGGGTTCTTCGGCGCGTCGACGGTGCCCATGCGGTCGTCGGCAAGGCCGCTCAGGCAGGCGTTCCCCGGAGCGCGCTGCGCGTACAGCCACTCCTCGCGGGCGAGCCAGCCGTCGTCCTTCTTCCGCTCGTCCGGCCCCCAGTCGCGCTGCGTGGCCGCCCAGCGGCGGTACGCGGCGTGCACGTCGGTCGGCGGGTGCCAGGCGCCGGTGTCGCGGCGGACGTGGGCGCGGATCAGGCCGTCGACGGTGAAAAGGGTCATCTGCGTGTCGTCGGTGACCGCGCCGCGGCGGCCGTACGCGGGCACGTAGTCGGTGACGCCGGCGGAGCCGTGCTGCTCGCGGATGGCGGCGAGGGAGTCGAACTCGATGCCCGCGCCGAGGGCGTCGCCGATCGCGCCGCCGAGGAGGCAGCCGCGGACGCGGCTGCGGAAGTCCTGCTGCTCGGCGCGGCCCCATATGGCCGTGGTGCCGGTCGTCACGCGCGCGCCCTCCTCCGGTTCGCCCCACGTCCCCGGTCAGCACTGTAGCCGTGCGCGGCGGCCGGGTCCCACGTCCGGCGGCCGCGGCGTGCGCCGGGGGCGCACCGAGTCGCACGGGCCGCCGCAGCGGCCCGGTGCACGCTCAGTCCACCACCGGCAGCAGCTCCGGGAGGTGTCCGTCGGCCTCGCGCGCGGCGCGCAGGCGTTCCTCCGGCACCTCCCCGTACAGCGTGGTGCGCGGGCGGGCGGGACGCCCGGCGGCCTCCGCGATCGCCTCCAGGTCCCGCACCGAGCGGTACGAGCCGTAGGACGACCCGGCCATCCGCGAGATGGTCTCCTCCATCAGCGTGCCGCCGAGGTCGTTCGCCCCGGACCGCAGCATCTCGGCGGCGCCCTCGGTGCCGAGCTTGACCCAGCTGGTCTGGATGTTCGGGATGTGCGGGTGGAGCAGCAGGCGGGCCATGGCGGTGACGGCCCGGTTGTCGCGCCGGGTGGGGCCGGGCCGGGCGATCCCGGCCAGGTACACCGGCGCGTTGGTGTGGATGAACGGCAGCGTCACGAACTCGGTGAACCCGCCGGTGCGTTCCTGCGTGCGGGCCAGCAGACGCAGGTGGCCCAGCCAGTGGCGGGGCTGGTCGACGTGGCCGTACATCATGGTGGAGGAGGAGCGCAGGCCCACCTCGTGGGCGGTCCCGATCACCTCCAGCCAGGTCGCGGTCGGCAGCTTGCCCTTGGTGAGAATCCAGCGGACCTCGTCGTCGAGGATCTCCGCGGCCGTTCCCGGGATCGAGCCCAGACCGGCCTCCTTGGCGGCGGTGAGCCAGTCGCGGATCGACATCCCGGTACGCGTGGCGCCGTTGACCACCTCCATCGGGGAGAAGGCGTGCACGTGCATGCCGGGGACGCGTTCCCGGACCGCCCTCGCGATGTCGAAGTAGGCCGTCCCCGGCAGGTCCGGGTGGATGCCGCCCTGCATGCACACCTCGACCGCGCCCACGTCCCACGCCTGCGCGGCCCGGTCGGCGACCTGGTCGAGGGAGAGGGTGTACGCGTCGGCGTCGGTGCGGCGTTGCGCGAAGGCGCAGAAGCGGCAGCCGGTGTAGCAGACGTTGGTGAAGTTGATGTTGCGGGTGACGACGTAGGTGACGTCGTCACCGACGACGTCCCGCCGCAGCGCGTCCGCGATGCCGCACAGCGCGTCCAGGGCGGGCCCGTCGGCGTGCAGCAGGGCCAGGGCCTCGTCGTCGGTGAGCCGGGTGGGGTCGTCCGCGGCGGTGGCGAGCGCCGCGCGCACGTCGCCGTCGATCCGCTCCGGCGCCATCCCGGGGGCGGCGCGCTCCCGCAGGTCGGCCCAGTCGCCGTACACCTCGTCGAAGTCGTCGCGCCGGTCCGCGGTACGGCCGTCGGTGTCGATGGTGCGGTGCAGGTCGGTACGGCCGCGCGCGGCGAACACGTCCTCCGGTTCCTGCCACGGCCGTCCCTCGACGACGGCGTCCTCGCGGGCGAGCCCGGTCTCCGGGTCGAGCAGCGCCTCGACGTGCGGCAGCAGCCGCGGGTCCAGCCAGGGCTCGCCGCGCCGGACGAACTCCGGGTACACGGCGAGTCGTTCGCGCAGCTCGAAGCCGGACGCGCGGGCGTGCTCGGCCAGCCGCTCGATCTCCGGCCAGGGGCGTTCGGGGTTGACGTGGTCGATGGTCAGCGGCGAGACGCCGCCCCAGTCGTCGATGCCCGCGTCCACGACCCGCCCGTACTCGCCGTCCACCAGGTTCGGCGGCGCCTGGAGGCGCGCGCCGGGGCCGAGGATCAGCCGGGCGACAGCGATGGTGGCGATCAGGTCGTCGAGTTCCGCGTCCGGCATGCCGCGCATCGCGGTGTCCGGCTTGGCACGGAAGTTCTGCACGATGACTTCCTGGATGCCGTGGTAGGCCCGCTGCACGCGGCGCAGCGCGAACAGGGCGTCGGCCCGCTCCTCGTGCGTCTCGCCGATGCCCAGCAGGATGCCGGTGGTGAACGGCACGTTGGAGCGGCCGGCGTCCTCCAGGACGCGCAGCCGCACCGCCGGTTCCTTGTCCGGGGAGCCGTGGTGCGGGCCGCCGGGCTCGCTCCACAGGCGTTCGGCGGTGGTCTCCAGCATCATGCCCATGGACGGCGCGACGGGCTTGAGCCGCTGGAAGTCCGTCCAGCTCAGCACCCCGGGGTTGAGGTGCGGCAGCAGGCCGGTCTCCTCCAGGACGCGGACGGCCATCGCGCGCACGTAGGAGAGGGTGTCGTCGTAGCCCTCCGCCTCCAGCCACTCGCGGGCCTCCGGCCACCGGTCCTCGGGCCGGTCCCCGAGGGTGAACAGCGCCTCCTTGCAGCCCATCGCGGCGCCCTTGCGGGCGATGTCCAGCACCTCGTCCGGGGACAGGAACATGCCGTGGCCCGCACGGCGCAGCTTCCCCGGCACGGTGACGAAGGTGCAGTAGTGGCACCGGTCGCGGCACAGCCGGGTGAGCGGGATGAAGACGCTCTGCGAGTACGTCAGCACGCCCGGCCGCCCGGCGGCCTCCAGGCCGGCGTCGCGCACCCGGCGGGCGGCGGCCGTCAGCCCGGCCAGGTCCTCGCCGCGCGCCTGGAGCAGCACGGCCGCCTCGGCGACGTCGAGCGCCACGCCGTCCCGTGCGCGGCGCAACGCGCGGCGCATGGCGTTGGCGGTCGGCGGCGTCGCGGCGGTGGCCGGCGAGGTGGCGGGCGGCGGGGTGACTCCGTCCGTGGCTCCGGTGGTCATGCCCCGACCTTACGCACAGGTCGGTGCCATCCGCGCTGAGGCGTCGCACACACCCCGTCGCCCCTCGGTTACGGTGGAGGCGTCGTCGTGGGGCGCGGTGACGTCAAGCGCCCCTGCGCTCCGGGGGATTCATGCGTTTCGCCACTCTGGTACTGCTGCTCGGCGCCTTCCTGGTGCCGGCACCCGCCGCCCACGCGGCGGCGCCCGCCACCGCACACGGCAGCGTCTCCGCGCAGGGCCCCGCGACTGCGCCGGGCACCGCCGCCACCCGTCAGGACACCGGCGTGCGGGCGGCCGCGTCGGGCGGCCGTTCGCGCGGCGGATACCGCGGCACCGGCGGCACCGGCAGCGACTACAGCGACGGCGGGAGAATGGCGGCCTGGGAGATCTGGCTCTCGGTCGGCATCCTGTGTGCTCTCGTGGTGTGGTGGGTGGTGTCCGTCCGGCGACGGAAGAACCGAGGGCGCGGCTCCGACTGAGCCGGCCCCGCACCCCCTACCCGGCTACTTCGGGGACGGGCTCGTACGGCCGCCGCCGGAGCGTCGGGAGCCGCCGCGGGGTCGGCGGCCGCGGCGGGACGCACCGGAACGGCGTCCGGGCCGGTCGCCGGCGGCCTGCTGCGGGCGGGCCTTCGCGGGTGCGGCCGGGGCCGTGGCGGTGACGACGACGGCGACGCCGGAGGGCGTACGGGCACCGGTGAGCCGTGCGAGCTCTTCCTCCCCGGGCCGGGCGGTGAGGCGTCCCGCCGTGACCCGGGCGACGGACAGCAGCCGGTTCATCTCCCGTCGCTGATGCGGCAGGACGAGGGTGACGACGCTGCCGGACTCCCCCGCCCTGGCGGTGCGTCCGCCGCGATGGAGGTAGTCCTTGTGGTCGTTCGGCGGATCGATGTTCACCACGAGGTCGAGGCCGTCGATGTGAATGCCGCGGGCTGCGACGTTGGTGGCCACCAGCGCAGTGACCCGGCCGGTCCGGAACGCCTCCAGCACCCGGTTGCGCTGGGACTGCGACTTGCCTCCGTGCAGGGCACCCGCCAGGACGCCTCCGGCCAGGAGGCGTTTGGTCGTCCGGTCGGCGGCCCGTTTGGTGTCGGTGAACATCAGCACCCGGCCGTCGCGGGAGGCGATGTGCAGCACCACGTCGTTCTTGTGCTCGTCGGCGACGTGCAGCACGTGGTGCTCCATCGTGGTGACGGCCCCCGCCGAGGGGTCGACCGAGTGCACGACCGGGTCGGTCAGGAACCGCTCGACGAGCCGGTCCACGTTGCGGTCGAGGGTGGCGGAGAACAGCATCCGCTGGCCGTCGGCGGGCACCTGCCGCAGCAGGGCGGTGACCTGCGGAAGAAAGCCCATGTCGGCCATCTGGTCGGCCTCGTCCAGCACACTCACGCGCACCTGGTCCAGCCGGCAGTCGCCGCGCTCGATGAGGTCCTTGAGCCGGCCGGGGGTGGCCACGACGACCTCCGCCCCGCTGCGCAGCGCGTTGCTCTGCCGGTTGACGGACGCGCCGCCGACGACCGTGGCCAGCCGCAGCCGCAGCGGACGCGCGTACGGCAGGAGGGCGTCGGTGACCTGCTGGGCGAGCTCCCGGGTCGGCACGAGGACGAGCGCCAGGGGCCGGTGCGCTTCCGCCCTCCGGCCGTTGATACGGGAGAGGAGAGCGAGGCCGAAGGCGAGGGTCTTGCCCGAGCCGGTACGGCCGCGCCCGAGGACGTCCTGGCCGTCGAGCGAACTCGGCAGCGTGGCTCCCTGGATCGGGAACGGCACGGTCACGCCCTCACGGGCGAGGGCGTCGAGCAGCGCGGTGGGCAGGGGCAGCTCGGCGAAGGAACGTACCGGCGGGGGCGCGGGAGCGGTGGGCCGCTTGCGCCGGGCGTCGCGGGCACGGCTGGGGGTGGTGGTGCGGTTCATGCAGAACCTCCTCGGGACGGCACGTGTCGAGGAGGTTCCGGCAGGCGTGAGGCGCGCTGCGGGAGACCACAGGAACGAACCGTGGAACGGCGGCCGACCGGGGTGTCCGGCAGCCGGGCACGCGGGCGGGCCGGGCGGGGGGCCGGTGGGCGGCGCCGGACGCAGGAGCCCGGTCGGAAGGGACGGGACCGGGCCCGTGGGGAGAGGGCTGTGGGGAGCCACCGGACGACTCCGCAGCACGTGGACAACGGTGTGGGCCCGCACCTGGGTACGGGCCCACACCGTGCGGCGTCACGCCGCGGGACGTCGTCAGGCGACGGTGATGTTCTCGGCCTGCGGGCCCTTGGGGCCCTGCGTGACGTCGAAGTTCACCTTCTGGCCTTCGGTCAGCTCGCGGAAGCCCTGCGCGTTGATCGCGGAGTAGTGGGCGAAGACGTCGGCGCCGCCGCCGTCCTGCGCGATGAAGCCGAAGCCCTTTTCGGCGTTGAACCACTTCACGGTACCGGTAGCCATAACTGATCTCCTTTGGACAGTGGATCCGCGACCTGCGGACCCGCATGTCGTAGCGGTGATCGCCCCGCCGGAGAATGAACACCGGAAAAACAGAAAGTGCGCCTGACGGACCGGATCCAGCAGGCGCACACAAAAGTACATGGGAACCACAACTGCAACGAAACGACCGTACCACGCCGACTGCCCGTGTCCGGATCTCGCCGTCCGGCGTCTCCGGAGTGTTCGCCGCCCTGCCGGGAGGTCTTTCCCTTCCGGCCGTCCGCCCGTACAACGGTGACGCCCGACACTCGAAGGCCTGGGAGGACGCATGGAACGGCGTGACGTACTGAGGATGTCGGCGGCCGCGGGAGCCGCCGGGATGCTTACGCTCGACTCCGTGACCTTCGCGCACGCGGCCGGCGCCGCGGACGGCCCGCCGGGAGACGGCCCGCCGGGAGACGGCGAGGAGACCCGGACGGTGCGCGGCCATCTGCCCACAGGAGCACCGGACTGGGTGTACCTGCCGGTGGAAGTGCCGCGCGGGGTGCGGGAGATCGCCGTCTCCTACTCCTACGACAAGCCGGACGTGCCGCCGGGGACGCCCGGCAACGCGCTGGACATCGGCATCTTCGACGAGCGCGGCACCCGGCTCGGCGGGCGGGGCTTCCGCGGCTGGTCGGGCGGGGCCCGGACGGAGTTCGCGATCAGCGCGGAACGGGCGACGCCCGGCTACCTGCCCGGCCCGGTGCGGCGCGGGACGTGGCACGTCGCCCTCGGCCCGTACACGGTCGCGCCGCAGGGCCTGGACTACGAGGTGACGCTCACCCTGCGGTACGGCCCGGAGGGCACGACGCCCGAGCCGGTGTACCCCCCGGAGCGGGGACGCGGGCGCGGGCGCGCCTGGTACCGGGGCGACTGCCACCTGCACACCGTGCACTCCGACGGTCGCTACACCCCCGCCGACGTGGCCGCGGCGGCACGGCGGGCGGGCCTGGACTTCCTCACCACCACCGAGCACAACACGCCCTCCGCCCACGGCGCGTGGGAGGGGCTGTGGGGCCCGCACCCGGACGGCGAGCTGCTGGTGCTGTGCGGCGAGGAGATCACCACCCGCAACGGCCACTTCCTCGCCCTCGGCACCGACCCGGGGACGCATCTGGACTGGCGGTACCGGGCCCGCGACGACGCGTACGAGCGGTTCGCGCGGCGCATCCACCGCGCGGGCGGCCTCGTCGTGCCCGCGCACCCGCACTGCCCCTTCGTGGGCTGCCAGTGGAAGTTCGGCTTGGAGGACGCCGACGCGGTCGAGGTGTGGAACGGCCCCTGGACGGTGGACGACGAGGTGTCGCTGGCCGCGTGGGACAACACGCTCGTCGACGGCGGCCCGGACGGATGGCTTCCCGCGATGGGGAACAGCGACGCGCACCGGGAGGGCCAGGAGGTCGGCCTGCCCCAGACCGTGGTGCTCGCCGACGACCTGTCACGGCAGGCGCTGCTGGAGGGCATCCGGGCCGGGCGCAGCTACGTCGCCGAGTCCTCGGCGGTGTCGGTCGCGCTGTCGGCGACCGGGCCGCGCGGCGAACACGCCGGGATCGGCGGGCGTTTGCGGGTGGCCGGCGAGGCGGCGGTGACCGTGCGGCTGGAGGTCTCCGGGGCTCCGCTGGACGCGGCGGTGCGGCTGATGACGGACCAGGGACAGCTGCACGCCGCGGCGGTGCCGGCGTCCGGGGTGGTGACGTGGCGGACGACGGCGTCCCTCGCCACCTATGTGCGCGCCGAGGTGCGGCGCCCCGCGCCGGAGGGTTCACCCGTGCCGGGCCCGATGGTCGCCCTGACCAACCCCCTCTGGCTCGACCCGCGTTGAGCGGGGGCCCGCGTACCGTGAGGCGCATGGTCGCATGTCAGCTCGCCCGCGCGTTCGTCGACGCCGACGGCGCACACGGGAATCCCGCACTGGTCGTCGTCGAGCCGGAGCACCGGCGGGCGAGCGAGCCGGAGCGGCAGGCGCTGGCCGACGCACTCGGCATCCCGGCGGTCGTGTTCGTCGCGGACGAGCAGGGCAGGGTGCACATCCACGGCTCGTACGGCACGCCCATCCGGTTCGGCGGGCATCCGTTGCTGGCGACCACCGAGGTGCTGCACCGGCTCGGCAGGCCGGTGGAGAAGTTGACCCCCGCGGCCGGCACGGTGGCCTGTCGGCGGGACGACGGCGGGACGGTGTGGCTCACCGCCCCGGCCGCGTGGTCGAAGCCCTGGCGCCACTACGAGATGGGGAGCGCCCGGGAGATCGAGGCGCTGACGGGGCTCCCCGCGGGTGAGGATTTCACCCAGGTCTGGGCCTGGCTCGACGAGCCCGCCGGCCGGGTGCGCGCGCGTCTGTGGGCGCCGCGCATCGGCAAGGGCGAGGACGAGGCCTGCGGCAGCGCGTCGATGCTGCTCACGCTGAAGCTGGACCGCGATCTCGAAGTCGTCCACGGCCGCCACGGCGCCGTCATCCGGACCCGGCGGGCCGGGGACGGGCTCGTCGAACTCGGCGGGCGCTGCGTGCTCGACGAGCCGGGCGCGGGGGTGCGGGAGAAGGTCGAGGCGCTGTACGCGTCCGCGCCCTGACGCGCGCGACGACGCCCGGGCGCGACGGCGCCCGGCTGCCCGGCGGGGGGAGCCGTACGGCCCCGGCCGGAGGGGTGGCCGAGGCCGTACGGGGAAGGCCGCGGGTGGTCAGTCCGCGGCGCGGTACCAGGCGGCGGTGTCGCGCGGGACGCGCGCACCGTCCAGCGGCGTGGAGGTCAGCAGCAGGCGCGCACCGGCCGGCAGGACACAGCCCTCGGCGGTCAGGTTGACCACGCACCGCAGCCCGTCGCCGCGTTCCAGGTGCAGGGCGCCGTCGGGTGCGTCGAGCCAGGTGAGGCCGCTGCCGGCGAAGCCGGGCTCGGCGCGGCGCAGCCGCAGCGCCTCGCGGTAGAGCTCCAGCATCGAGGCCGGTTCCCCGGTCTCCGCCGCGGCCGTGTACGACTTCCACTCGGCGGGCTGCGGCAGCCACGGCACGGCGTCCTCGCCGCCGTTGCCGAAGGGCGGCGAGACGCCCGACCACGGCAGCGGAACGCGGCAGCCGTCACGGCCGCGCACGGTGTGGCCGGACCGCTCCCACGTGGGGTCCTGGAGCAGTTCGCCGGGGATGTCCTCGACCTCCCAGAGCCCCAGCTCCTCCCCCTGGTAGACGTACGCGCCGCCGGGCAGCGCGAGCATCAGCAGGGCGGCCGCGCGGGCGCGGCGGGTGCCGAGCTCCAGGTCCGTGGGGGGCGCGTCGCCGGGCACGTTGGGCAGCTCGGCGGTCTCCTCCCGCCCGTACCGGGTGACGTGCCGGACCACGTCGTGGTTGGACAGCACCCAGGTCGCCGGTGCCCCCACCGTCGCGTGCGAGGCGATGCTGCGGTCGATGATCGTCCGCAGCTCCTCCGGGTCCCACGGAGCCTTCAGGTAGTCGAAGTTGAAGGCGGTGTGCAACTCGTCGGGGCGCAGGTAGAGCGGCAGCCGGTCGTGGCGTGCGTGCGCCTCGGCGACGAACGCCCGGTCGCCGTCGTAGGAGTCGGCGATCTCCCGCCAGGTGCGGTAGATGTCGTGCACCGGGTCCAGGTCCCAGAAGGGGTGGCCCTCGTACCGGTCCATCGGGGCAAAGACGGCGTCGTCGTCGATGCCGATGTCCGGCAGGTCCGGGTGCTTGGCGAGGCCGTGCGCGACGTCGATGCGGAAGCCGTCGACGCCCCGGTCGAACCAGAAGCGCAGGATGTCCTCGAACTCGGCGCGCACCTGGGGGTTGTCCCAGTTGAGGTCGGGCTGCTTGGGGTCGAAGAGGTGCAGGTACCACTGGCCCGGTGTGCCGTCGGGCTCGGTGAGGCGGGTCCAGGCCCGGCCGCCGAAGACGCTGCGCCAGTCGTTGGGCGGCTGCGAGCCGTCCGGTCCCCTGCCGTCGCGCAGGAGGTACCGCTCGCGCGCGGCGGACCCGGGTGCGGCGGCCCGCGCCTCGGCGAACCAGGGGTGCTCGTCGGAGGTGTGGTTCGGGACGATGTCGAGGATGATGCGCAGGCCGAGTGCGTGGGCCTCGGCGATCATCTCCTCGGCCTCGGCGAGGGTGCCGAACGACGGGTCGATGCCGCGGTAGTCGGCGACGTCGTAGCCGCCGTCGGCCATCGGCGAGGGGTACCACGGGTTGATCCACAGGGCGTCGACGCCCAGGTCACGCAGGTAGGGCAGGCGCGCGCGGAGACCGGCGAGGTCACCGATGCCGTCGCCGTTCCCGTCGGCGAAGCTGCGGATGTACACCTGGTAGATGACGGCCGTGCGCCACCACGGCGTGTCGGTGGTCTCCGGTGGGGTGGTGCTGTGCACGAATACTCCGTTTCGACAGCGTGTCGTACAGGGGGTCGTGGGGGGTCGGGGTGTCGTGGCGGACAGAGGTGTCGCGGTGGGACGTCTCCGGGCGGGACGCGTCGGGCTCGGACGGGTCGGGGCGGGCAGGGTCGGGGTCACTTCTCCGCGCCGGCGGTGAGACCGGCGACGATGCGGCGCTGGAAGATCACCACCATGATCACCAGCGGGATGGTCACGAGCACACCCGCCGCCATCTGGCTGCCGAACGGCGTCTCGAACTCCGTCGCCCCGGTGAACTTGGAGATGGCCACGGTGGCGGTCTGCAGCTCCGCCTTGTTCGTCATCGACAGCGCGATCAGGAACTCGTTCCACGCCGCGATGAAGGTGATGATCGCCGTGGTGAAGACGCCCGGCGCGGCGAGCGGCAGCATGATCTTGCGGAACGCCTGCCCGCGGGTGCAGCCGTCGATCATCGCGGCCTGCTCCAGGTCGTCCGGGAGCTGCCGGAAGAAGACCGTCAGGTTCCACACGGCGAGGGGCAGCGCGAACGACATGCTGGGCAGGATCATCGCCTGGTAGGTGTTGATCCAGCCGATGTCGGTGAACAGCCGCAGCAGCGGCACGACGATGGAGACGACGGGGAACATCGACATCGCGATGATGGTGCTGAGGATCGTCTTCTTGAAGCGGAACCTCAGCCGGGCCACCGCGTAGGCGGTGAAGATCGCCAGGACCAGCGCGCACACCGTGGTGGTGCCCGCGACGACGAGGCTGTTCACCAGCGCGCGGGCGAAGCCCTGGTCCGGGCCGAACACCGCGCCGTAGTTCTCGAAGGACAGCGGCGACGGCAGCGCCGACATCTCGAAGATGTCGGAGGTGCGCCGCAGGCTGGAGACGACCATCCAGTAGAACGGCGCCAGGCAGTACACGATGACGGCGCCGACGCCCAGGGTCAGCAGCACCTTGCGGGCGAGCTGTCCCTTCGGCCCGGACGGCCGCGGCCCGGACGGCCGGGAGGCGGACGGCCGACCGGACGGCCGGGAGCCGGCCGCCGCGGGGTCGGACGGTCCGGTGGGCCGGTGACCGGCCGCGGGGTTCGCTGCGGTGCTCATGCGCCCACCGCCTCCTTCCGGCGGGACGGCGCGCCGGTACGGCCGCGTCCCGCGAGTGACTTCAGCAGTCCCCGGCGGCGCCCGCCGCCGCTCCCGGTGTCGTCCTCGCCGCCGACCAGGTCCGCACCGAGCAGCCGGATGAAGGCCAGCGCGATGAGGAAGACGTACACGAAGAGCAGCACCGCGTACGCCGACGCGGGACCGAAGTTGACGTTCGACGCCTCCGCCTGCGCGAGCATGGAGAGGGTCTCGACGGAGTCCTTCTGCGCGCCGATCAGGATGTACGGGAGGTCGAACATCCGCAGCGCGTCCAGGGTGCGGAACAGCACCGCGACCAGCAGGGCGGGCTTCACCAGCGGCAGCGTGATGTGCCAGAAGCGGCCCACCGCGCCGGCGCCGTCCACCCGGGCGGCCTCGTAGACCTCCCGGGGGATGAGCTGGAGGCCGGCCAGGGTGAGCAGTCCGACGAACGGTGCGGTCTTCCACACCTCGGCGATGATGACGGCGAACTGCGCCTGCACGCCGTCCGCCGTCCACAGCGTGGTCCCGGGCAGCATCGCGTTGGCGACGCCGTCGGTGTTGAAGACCCAGCGCCACAGCAGGGCGCTGACGGCCGTGGGGATGGCCCAGGGGATGAGGATGCTCGCCCGGATGAGCGCGCGTCCCTTCAGGGCCTGATGCATGATCAACGCCATGCCGACGCCGATGACGGTCTCCAGCGCCACCGTGGTGACGGTGAAGTAGCTGGTGTTCCAGAAGGCGTTCCAGAACTCGTCCGCCCGGCTGCCCAGGATCGCGGCGTAGTTGTCCAGTCCGACGAACGGCTCCGTCTCGTTGACGAACCCGGTCTCCGGGTCGATCCCCTTCTCCCCGAAGAGGGAGGTGTGGATCGCCATGATCGTCGGATAGAGGATGACGACGCCGAGCACGAGCAGGGTCGGGGAGATGAGCAGCGTGGCCAGTCGCCCCGCCCCGGCGGTGGCGCGTTTGGTGCGCCTGCCGGGGCCCTTCTTCGGCGTGGTGGTGCGCGGGGTGCGGACGCTGTCGTCGTCCGGCCCTCGCGTCGTGGTGTCGAGCATGGTGTTCCTCCGTGGCGTCAGCGGCCCTGCCGCGGTCACGTGACGTGCCGGGTCAGCGGGCGCTGGTGAGCTTGCCGAGCTCCTTCTGGAGGGCCGCCAGGGCCTCGCCGGTGCTCTTCTTGCCGGTGAGGGCGGCGTACGCCTGCTCCTGCATGGCGAGGGTGGCCTCGCCGTAGTTCACGACGCGCGGGCGCGGTTCGGCGTTGAGGATGGACTCCTTCAGCTCCGGCAGGTACGGGGACTGCTCGATCATGGCCTTCTCGTCGTACAGGTCGGCGTACGGCGGGGCGATGGAGGCGATGTCCAGGCGCTTCTTGGCGCTGGAGTGGCTGGTGAAGTACTTGATGAAGTCGACGGCCGTCGCCTTGTTCTTGGCGTGCGAGGACAGCGCCAGGTTGTGGCCGCCGAGGCTGGAGGTGCCGGGGCCGTCGAGGCCGGGGAGCGGGGCCACGTCGAACTTGCCGGCCACCTTGCTGGAGCCGTCGTCGGCGGAGGCGAGGTTGTGGATGTAGGGCCAGTTGCGGTGGAAGATCAGGTCACCGCCCTGGAACGCCCGGCGGCCGTCCTCCTCCTGGAAGGTGATGGCCTTCTTCGGGACGGTGCCCTCCTTGAAGGACTCCACGAGGAAGTCGAGCCCCTTCGCCGCCTCCGGGCTGTCGACCTTGGGCTTGCCGGCGTCGGTGACGATCTCGCCGCCCGCGGAGTTGACGGCCTCGGAGAAGTTGACGGTGAGGCCCTCGTACTTCTCGAACTGGCCCGCGTAGCAGCTCATCCCCTTGGCCTCGGGCAGCTTCTTGATCTCCGCGCAGTCCTTCTTCATCTGCGCCCAGGTGCTCGGCGGCTCCTCGATGCCGGCCTTCTCCAACAGGTCCGTGCGGTAGTAGAGCAGGCCGCCGTCGGACGCCATGGGCATGGAGTACAGCTTGTCGCGGTACTTGCCCGTCTCCACGACCGGGTCGAGCATCTTGTCGGTCGGGAAGTCGTCGGCCGGCAGTTCGTCGATCCAGCGGTTCGCCGCGAACTCGGCGTTCCACACCACGTCCACGGAGAGCACGGAGTAGGCGTCGGACTCGGTCTCGGCGTTCTGGATCATCTGCTGCCGCTGCGCGTCGGCGTCCGTGGGCAGCTCGACGAAGGTGACCTTCTCGTCCGGGTGCTTCTTGTTCCAGACGTCCAGCATGTCCTGCACGTAGCCGCTGGTGTCCTTGCCGGCGACGTAGGTGATGGGGCCGCGTCCGGAGTACTCACCGGACGAGGAGGACGCGTCGTCGCTCTCGCCGGAACCGCAGCCCGCCATGGTGAGCGCGGTGACTGCGGCGCATGTGGCGGCCGCGGCCTTCCGTACGGTCCTGCGTGGGCGCTGAGAGGGCAGCATGGTGTCACGCCTTTCTGTGATATGTCCGCGCTGCGGGTGCAGCGGATCGCGACGGCTCCGGCCGGGGGTGCGGAGCGCCGGGGTGGTGCGATGGGGAGATGTGGGTCGTGCAGGCGGCGGGCGGGCCGGTGCCCGCCCGGGTCAGGGGACGGGGGAGCGGGCTCCGCGGGCGCCGGTTCCGTTGTCGGTGGCGGCGCCGGGTGACGGCGGGACGCCGGGAGCCGCGTCGCGCCGCGCGACTCCGGTCGTGCCCCGGACGACGAGCCGGGTCGGGAGCACCGTGTCCGACGGCTCCTCGTGCGAGCCCGCGAGCGCCTTGAGCACCAGGCGGGCGAGTAAGGCACCCTGCTCCACCACCGGTTGGGCGATGGTCGTCAGGTCCATCAGGTGGGCGGTCTCGTGGTCGTCGAAGCCGATGACGGAGACGTCCTCCGGGCAGCGCAGCCGCATCCGGCGCAGCGTGCGCAGCGCGCCGAACGCCATCTCGTCGGATTCGGCGAAGACCGCGGTCGGGGGCTCGGGCAGGGTGAGCAGCTGCGCCATGGCCGCGGCGCCCTCCTCGATGCCGAAGTGCCCCATCGCCTCCAGCCTGGGGTCGTACCGGATGCCCGCCGCCTCCAGCGCCGTGCGGTAGGCGTCGCGGCGCAGTATCGGCGTGGCGAACCGCCGCGGGTCGTGCGCGGCACCGGTGATCAGCCCGATGCGCCGGTGCCCGAGGTTGACCAGGTGCCGTACGGCCGTCGCCGCCGCCACCGAGTTGTCGATGCGCACGTTCCAGAACGGCGGGGTGGGCTCGCCCAGCACGGCGACCGGCACCGCCAGCGAGGAGAGCGCGCGGGTCTCGTCCTCGGACAGCGGCAGGGTCAGCACGATCAGCGCATCGACCCGCCGGCGCACCGGCATCCTCTCGAAGAACCGCTCGTGCACCCGGGTGTCGCCCAGGTTGTAGAGCAGCAGGTCCATGTCGTTGGCGCGCAGCACCGAGTCGATGCCGGACACCACCTGGCCGAAGAACCAGCGGTTGACGAAGGGCAGGACGACGCCGACCGCGCCGGTGCGTCCGGAGCTGAGCTGGGACGCGATGGGCGAGACGGTGTACGACAGCTCTTCCGCCGCCTGCTGGACGCGGGCCCGGGCGCTCTCGGAGACGTTCGGCAGCCCGCGCAGCGCCCGTGACACCGTCGCCGTCGACAGTCCCGCACGGCGGGCGACGTCGATGATGGTCGCGGCCATCACGCCTCCGAACAGTCTCGTCCCGCAGGGTCGGCCCCCTGCGAGTGGACTCGAACATAGGGCGGCTGAAAACCCGTTGCAATGCCTTGAACGGACTCTCTTCCTTCCCGGGCCCGGCAGAGCGAAGAAGTGTTCCATCATGAGGTTTTCGTACCGTTATGGCGGCGACTGCAACGGACTGTAAACGTGTACATCCCCGTGGCGACTTCACAGCCTGAAGGGACGTTGCGCCCCACGGTTCGACCGAAAGCCGCTGGCCCGCCGCGAGCGCGGCTGGAACCCTCGGGGGATGACGCGCACCTTCGACGACCTGGTGGCCGAGGCCGCAGCCGCACCCGTCGCGGGCTGGGACTTCTCCTGGCTCGACGGCCGGGCGACCGAGCAGCGCCCCTCCTGGGGCTACCAGCGCATGATGGGTGACCGGATGGCCCGCGCCTCCGCCGCGCTGGACGTCCAGACCGGCGGTGGCGAGGTACTCGCCGGCGTGACGCGGCTGCCCGTGCCGACGGTGGCGACCGAGTCCTGGCCGCCGAACGTCGCGAAGGCCACACGCCTGCTGCATCCGCGCGGGGTGACCGTGGTCGCCGACGCGGACGAGCCGCCCCTGCCCTTCGCCGACGAGGCGTTCGACCTGGTCGTCAGCCGGCACCCGGTGACCACCTGGTGGGAGGAGATCGCCCGCGTACTGCGCCCCGGCGGCACGTACTTCTCCCAACAGGTCGGCCCGGCGAGCGTGTTCGAGGTGACCGAGCACTTCCTCGGACCGCAGCCCGCCGGGACGCGGAGCCGGCGGCATCCGGACGTCGCCCGCGCCGCGGCGGAGGCCGCCGGCCTGACCGTCACCGACCTGCGGTCGGAGTCGCTGCACACCGCGTTCCACGACGTGGGTGCGGTGGTGTGGTTCCTGCGCAAGGTGATCTGGATCGTGCCCGGCTTCACCGTCGAGCGGTACCGGGAGGAACTGCGCGCGCTGCACGAACGCATCGAGGCCGACGGTCCGTTCGTCGCCACCACCACCCGCTTCCTGATCGAGGCCCGCAAGCGTGCCGCGCCGTGAGCGCCGTGACAGCCGTGACAGCCGGGCCCGGCGGTGGCGACGCGCGCGCACGCGGCTGGTACTGAGCTGACGGGAAGGCATGGGACAAGGCACACTGGCCGGTTGGGAAGCCAGCCGAGGGCGAGGGACGGCAGGGGGCAGCATGGGTGCCGAGGGCCACAGCACACGGGAACCCGGGCAGCGCGACAGACTGCGCTTCACCGTGCTCGGCCCGGTGCTCGCCTGGCGGGGAGAGGACCAGCTGCCGACCGGCTCGCCCCAGCAGAAGGCGCTGCTGGCCGCCCTGTTGCTGCACGCGGGTCGTACGGCCACCGCCGAGCGCCTCATCGACGGCCTGTGGGGCGAGGACCCGCCCGACCAGGCGAAGGCCGCCGTGCGCACGTACGCGTCCCGGCTGCGGAAGGCCCTCGGGCCGGACGCGGAGCACCTGGTGAGCGAATCGGGCGGGTACGCGCTGCGGGTGCGCGACGCGGACCTGCGCGTCGACCTCGACGTCGCCGCCGAGTACGCCGAGCAGGCGGAGAAGGCGGAGGCCGCCGGCGACCCCGCGCGCGCCCGGCAGCTGTACGACGCGGCGCTGCAGCAGTGGACCGGTGAGTCCCTGGCCCACGTGCCCGGCCCGTACGCGCAGACGCAGCGGGCCCGGCTGGAGGAGTGGCGGCTGACGCTGGCCGAACACGGCCTGGACCTGGACCTCCAGGTCGGCTGCCACGCCGACGCGGTCTCCGAACTGACCGCGCTCACCGCGGCCCACCCGCTGCGGGAGCGGCTGCGCGAACTGCTGATGCTCGCGCTCTACCGCAGCGGCCGGCAGGCCGAGGCGCTCGCGGTGTACGCCGACACCCGCCGCCTGCTGGCGGACGAACTCGGCGTGGACCCCCGCCCGGAGCTGTCCGAACTCCAGCGGCGCATTCTGGAGGCCGACGACGGCCTGCGGCTCCCCGGCGACGCCCCCGCGGCGACCTCCGGCGAGGAACCGGAGATCGCCCGCCCCGCGCAACTCCCGGCCACCGTGCCCGACTTCACCGGCCGGGCCGGCCTGGTCGCCGAGCTGGACGACGAACTGGCCACGGCCGAAGGCACAGTGATGGCCGTGTCGGCCGTCGCCGGCATCGGCGGCGTGGGCAAGACGACGCTCGCGGTGCATGTCGCCCACGCGGCACGGGAGCACTTCCCCGACGGCCAGCTCTACGTCGACCTCCAGGGCGCCGGACCGTCGGCGGCGGACCCGGAGGCCGTGCTCGGCGCGTTCCTGCGGGCCCTGGGCACACCGGATCCGGCCATTCCCGACGGCGTCGAGGAGCGTGCGGCGCTGTTCCGTTCACGGCTCGCCGGCCGGCGCGTGCTGACGCTGCTGGACAACGCCCGGGACGCCGCGCAGGTGCGCCCACTGCTGCCCGGCGCGGAGGGCTGCGCGGCACTCGTGACCAGCCGCACCCGCATGGTGGACCTGGCCGGCGCCCACCTGGTCGACCTGGACGTGATGAGCCCCGAGGAGGCGATGACCCTCTTCACCCGCATCGTCGGCGCGGAACGCGTGAACGCCGAACGGCAGGCGGCCATGGACGTGGTGGCGGCCTGCGGCTTCCTGCCGCTGGCCATCCGCATCGCCGCCGCACGGCTCGCGGCACGCCGCACCTGGACGGTCGACGTGCTCGCCTCGAAGCTCGCCGACGAACGGCGCCGGCTGGACGAACTCCAGGCAGGCGACCAGGCGGTGAAGGCGACCTTCGAACTCGGCTACAGCCAGCTCGACAAGGACCAGGCCCGCGCGTTCCGCCTGCTCGGCCTGGCCGACGGCCCGGACATCGCGCTGCACGCCGCGGCCGCGCTGCTGGACCGTGAACCGGCGGAGGCGGAGGACCTGCTGGAGTCGCTGGTCGACACCTCTCTGCTGGAGTCGGCCGCACCGGGCCGCTACCGCTTCCACGACCTGCTGCGCCTGTACGCCCGCCAGTGCGCCGAGCGGGACGAACAACCCCCCGCCGAACGGGACGCGGCGCTGAGCCGGCTCCTGGACTTCTACCTGGCCACCGCGGCCGGGGTGTACGCCCTCGACCAGCCCGGCGAACGGCTCGTCGACCACCTGGCGCCGACGGACCGCGACGGGCTCCGCTTCCCGGACCAGGCGACCGCGGTGGACTGGCTGTTCGCCGAGTCGGCCTGCTACCTGGCCTGCGCGCGGCAGCTCGCCTCCGGCGGGACGCTGGAGCGGGCCGTCGACCTGCTGATGGTCACCACGGCGCTCAGCGAGGCGGGGATGAACATCCGCGCCTACGAGGAGACCGCCCTCGCGCTGCGGGAGGCCGCCTGCCGGGCGGGTGCCGGGCGGACGGAGGCGCGGGCCCGTTCGGTGCTGACCGGCCTGTACCTGACCGTGGGACGGTTCGACGAGGCGGACGAGGAGGCCCGGGTCGCCGGAGTTCTGGGGCTGGCTGCACAGGACCCGATCGCCGAGGCGTACGCGCTCAACGACCGCGGCATCGTCGCCAACTGCCAGAACCGGTTCGCGGACGCCGAGGAGTTCCTCAGCCAGGCGCTGGACTGCTTCCGCGCCGACCGCAACGAGCCGTCCGTGGCCAGCGCGCTGTGCAACCTGGCGCGGGCCAGGCTGGGGCTGGGCCGGACCGAGAGCGCCGTGGAACTCAGCCGGCAGGCGGTCGACATCTACAGCAGCCTCGCCGTCACCACCCGGCTGGGCAACGGCCTCTACGCACTCGGCATGGCCCTCACCGCCGCCGGCCGGTACGACGACGCGAAGACCAGCCTGGACCGTTCCCTGGAGGTCTTCCGGCAGAGCCGCCAGCGGCTGTGGGAGGGCATGGCGCACTTCCGGCTCGCCGAACTGCACCTCGCCGACGGCGAGCACGCCGCCGGAGCGGAGCGGGCCGAGCAGGCCCTCGCCATCGTCCGCCACACCGGCGGCTCCTGGCGGCACGCGGACGCCCTGACGGTGCTCGGCCGCTGTCTCGACGCCATAGGGCACAACCGGCGCGCGCAGGCCTGCTGGGAGGAGGCGCTGGGCACCTACGAGGAGTCGGGGTCCGACGAGGCGGCCGAAGTACGGGCCCTGCTGGAGACGGCCGTCGCCGTCTGAGCGGTTCCCCACGCGCCTCCCACGCGCCCCGGAGCGGGCGGAGTCGCCGTCCGGCGCTCCGGCGCGCCCTTCGCCCCCCGCGTGACCAGCGCAAGGACGCCGACAAGCGGACGTTCATCATTCGTTTATCGCCGCCCGGCATCGTCTTTCCTGTCGGGGCGCCGCGACGGGGGACAGGCGGCCCGAGGGGGGAAGCGCTCGCCCCCGCATAGGGTGAGCGCTCCGCTGCACCCGCCCGGCGGCCGACGGGGGAGCCGCCGGGCGGGGTGCAGCACGGACCGCCAGCCCGAGGAGGGGACAGATGGCCACCAACGACACCGCGACCACGGAGCCGGTCGAGGAGACCGAGCTCACCACCATGAACCGGCACACACCCATCTCCCCGGTGGAACTGCGTCCGGACGCCGACGCGCCGCGGACGCCGGCCGACCCGCCGGAGCAGGCGGCCACCAGCGCGGCGAAGCCCGGGAAGCCGGGGACGCGTCCGCAGAAGAACCGTCACACCCCGGCCGAACCGGCCGACTGAGCCCACCGACCACGGGGGACGCACGGCGCCCGGCACCGGCGGCGAAGAGGGGGCCTCGCCGGTGCCGGGTCCGACGTGTGCGGAAGGGCCGATTCCCGCCCTTCGGCACGCGCCGGTCCGCCGGTCCCGGTCCGGTAGCCCTCTCGAGCACCTACCGTCGGGACCGGGAAGTCGGAAGTCCCGTCCCGTACAGAGGAGTTGTCGTGATACGCACCGGAAAACTGCTAGGGCCTGTGCGGCGGATCTTTGAGGGTCAGCCCGCGGCGTCGGATGCGGTGCATCGCAAGGCGGAGGATCGCAGCTCGTACTCGTCGTACTCGCGCGATGCGACAACGCAGCGAGGTGCCGTAGCCGTCGTCGCGGGCCCGAGAAGATCCGCCGGACAGGCCCTAACCGTGGGCGCCCTCGCCCTCGGCCTGGTCGCCGCCGCGACCGGCCCGGCGCTCGCCCAGCGTCACACCCCGGCACCGCCCTCCGGCCAGCAGGTCTCCGCGCCGACGGGCAGCAGCCCCACCGCGAACGAGCCGCAGGACAACCGCCACTCGCCCTGACACCGGCGGGCGGCCGAGGGTGCCGGGCGGGGTTCTGCGGCCCCCCGTCCGGCACCGGCCGCTCGGGTCGCCACCCCGTCCGCCCCCGTGCATCCCGTGCGCCTCGCCGCGTCACGCCCCGTCGCGGCCCCGCACGGCGTCCAGCGCCAGCACCGCGACGTGCAGGCTCAACGCCGACTCCGGTGCATCCAGGGGGACTTCGAGCACCCGCTCGACCGTGGCGAGCCGGCCGTAGAACGTCGGCCGGCTCAGGTGCAGCGCGTCCGCGGCCGCCGACTTGTTCCGGCCTTTCTCCAGATACGCGCGCAGCACGCCGAGCAGGTCGGTCCCGTGCGCGTCGTCGTACGCCAGCAGCGGCGCCAGCTCCCGTTCCACGAAGCCCTGTACGCGCGGGTCAGCGCGCAGCAGGTACAGCAGGCCGCGCACCCGCACGTCCGGCAGCCGGTGGTACGCCCTGCCGGGCGAGGAGCCCGCGGCCGCGTCCGCGACCTGCTCCGCCTCCGCGAACGCCCGCCGCACCTCGGTCACGTCCTCCATCGGCGTGCTGACGCCCAGCCGGCCCCGGCGCGGACGGGCGCAGCGCGCCAGCCGGTCGTGCACGGCCTCCGCGAGACGGGAGAGCACGGCGTGCGGGTCGTCCCCCCGCCCGAGGGTGAGCAGCAGCCCGACGCGGGCCCGGCTCAACGGCGCGACCAGCGCCCGCACCCCGGCGTCGCGGACGGCGCTGGTGACGGCCTCCGCGTCCTCCCGGTCCTGCGCCTGTTCCCGCACCGACGGCGTCTCCCCCGCCCGCAGGCTCCCCGGGCCGGCCTCCAACCGCACCACGACGGCGAGCAGTTCACGCCGGGCCGTCGGCACGCCCAGCGCGGCGGTCTGTGCGTGGACGTCCTCGGGCGGGGGGAGTTCACCGTGCAGCAGGTCCGCCAGCAGCGTGCGGTGTGCGTGCGACTCCAGGCTCTCCCGGTCGCGTTCGGCGAGCCGGTTCATGGCCAGCGCCGTCGCCGCACGCTCCAGGACGAGCAGCAGGTGATCGTCGGCGCGGGGGCGCTCACCGGCCAGGATCAGCCGCCCCCACACCTCGCCGCGGGCACCGACCGGGGTGACCAGCCAGCCCTCGGGCCCGGCCGTACCGGAACGTCCCCCGGCCACCGCCTCGCGGGAGCGGCGTTCCCAGTCCCGCAGCAGCGCGGCCCGCTCCCGGCCGGTCGTGTGATGCGCGAGCACCTGGTGCGAGAGGTTCTCCAGCACCACCGACATGCCGGTCAGCTCCGCGGTGTGCCGCAGCACGTCGGCCGTGCCGGCGCCCTCCACGCTGAGCGTGGTGAACAGGTTGTGGATGCGTTCGGACAACGCGAGCCGGGCGAACTGCTCCCCGGCGATCAGCTCCTGCGCGGCCTGTGTCACCTGCACGTACCGCACCTCGCGGCGCAGTACCACCAACGGCAGCCCGGCCCGTGCGGCGGCGTGCACCAGCGGCCGCGGAGCCTCCGCGAACCGCCGGCCCAGCTCCAGCACCAGCCCGCTCACCCCTGCGGCGGCCAGTTCGTCGACGTAGGCGCCGAGCCGTTCGGTCGCGTCCGGCAGCGCCACACCGGTGGTGAGCAGCAGTTCGCCGCCCTGCAGCAGCCCGGCGATCTCCGGCACCTCGCTGACGTGCACCCAGCGCACGGGCCGGTCCAGCAGGTCGTGCCCGGCCAGCACCTGCGGCGCGCCCTCGGCGACCGCGGGCAGCGCCAGCACGTCGGCGACGGACGTGGGCATGCCCTCACCTCCTCTCCCGGGCGCACGCGACGCCTCCGCCCCGCCGGGGGGACGGCCCGGTGGCGTCGGGCGCGGCACGTCCGGTGCGGCGCGTCCGGTGCGGCGCGTCGAGCCCGGCCCTTTTACACACTGTCGCAGAATTCCGGGAGGTGCCGACAGTCTGCTTGTTGCCGCCGACGGAAGCGGCACGCAGGCTGTGAACGGCGGAACACCGACCGCAGCGCGACCGAACCGAACCGCACCGAGCCACCGGAGGCTGTCGTATGAGCAGGACCGTCACGCACTGGATCGGCGGCAGGCCCTGGCAGGGCGGCCCCGCCGACCGGCAGGGCGAGGTGTACGACCCGGCCACCGGGCGGCTGTCCGCGCGGGTGGACTTCGCCGGCCCGGCGGAGGTCGACGCGGCCGTCGGCGCCGCCAAGGAAGCCTTCCGGACCTGGCGGCACGCCCCGCTGTCGCAGCGGACCTCCGTGCTCTTCGCGTTCCGCGACCTGGTCGACTCGCACCGCAAGGAAATCGCGGCGATGATCACGTCCGAGCACGGCAAGGTGGCCTCCGACGCGGCCGGGGAGGTGCAGCGCGGCCTGGAGGTCGTCGAGTTCGCCTGCGGCATCCCGCACCTGCTCAAGGGCAGCTACTCGGAGAACGTGTCCAGCGCGGTGGACAGCTACTCGCTGCGCCAGCCGCTCGGCGTCGTCGCGGGCATCACGCCGTTCAACTTCCCGGCCATGGTGCCGATGTGGATGTTCCCGCTGGCCATCGCGTGCGGCAACACCTTCGTGCTCAAGCCCAGCGAGAAGGACCCCTCGGCGGCGAACGTGCTCGCCGAACTGTGGGAGCAGGCCGGGCTGCCGGACGGCGTGTTCAACGTGCTGCACGGCGACAAGCCGGCGGTGGACGGGCTGCTCACCCACCCCGACGTGGCCGCGGTCAGCTTCGTCGGCTCCACGCCCATCGCGAAGTACGTGCACCGCACGGCCGCCGAGCACGGCAAGCGGGTGCAGGCGCTGGGCGGCGCCAAGAACCACATGGTGGTGCTGCCGGACGCCGACCTGGACGCCGCCGCCGACGCCGCGGTCAACGCGGGCTTCGGCTCCGCCGGGGAGCGGTGCATGGCGATCTCCGCGGTGGTCGCCGCCGAGCCCGTCGCCGACGACCTGGTGGCCCGCATCCGCGACCGCATCGCCGGGCTGAACGTCGGCCCCGGCACGACTCCCGACTCCCAGATGGGCCCGCTCATCACCCGCGCCCACCGGGACAAGGTCGCCGGGCACATCGAGGACGGCGTCACGGCGGGCGCCGAACTCGTCACCGACGGGCGGCGGCTGAACGTGGAGGGCGAGCCGGACGGCTTCTGGCTGGGGCCCACGCTCTTCGACCGCGTCACCCCGGACATGAGCGTCTACACCGAGGAGATCTTCGGGCCGGTGCTGTCGGTGCTGCGCGTCGACTCCTTCGACGAGGCCGTCGAGCTGATCAACGCCAACCCCTACGGCAACGGCACGGCCGTCTTCACCGGCGACGGGCGGGCGGCCCGGCGCTTCCAGAACGAGGTGGAGGTCGGCATGGTCGGCATCAACGTGCCGATCCCCGTACCGATGGCCTACTACTCCTTCGGCGGCTGGAAGGACTCCCTCTTCGGCGACAGCCACGTGCACGGCACGGAGGGGGTGCACTTCTACACCCGCGGCAAGGTCGTCACCTCCCGCTGGCACGAGGGGTCGCACGGCGGCATCGACCTGGGCTTCCCCACCGCCTGACGCGGGCCTCCCGCACCCCCGCCGTCCCTCCGCCGTCCCCCCTCGCCGCCTGCGGTGGCGAGGGGGTACCGCCCGGCGTAGCGTCGAATGCGGACCACGCGTGAGCGCGCGTGTGCACGCGCGCGGCGCACCCGCAGCACCCGCACGGGAAGCGAGGCGGCGCGATGATCAGGAATGCGATCGGTTCACTGATCGCCCTCGTGGGAGCGGCCGTGGCCGTATGGAGCGTCTTCCTCCCGTGGTACGGCGGCCGCGAAGGGCAGGACTTCGCCCTCCGCGACCTCTTCACCCCGGGCGGCCTCACGGAAGCGTCGCCCGCGTTGTTCGCCGGGCTCTTCCTGCCGATGGCCGTGGCGGCCCTGCTCACGGTCATCGGCGTACTCCTGCGCTCCCGCCTGCTGGTGGCGCTCGCCGGGCTGGTCGTCCTCGGATTCGCGATCCTGTGGATGATCCGCCAGGGCGTGGCGCAGGGCAGCCTCACGGTCGGTGGCTCGGGCGGCCTCGACTGGGGCCTGGCCCTCGCCTTCGCCGGCGCCCTGATCCTGCTGTTCGGCGCGCTGTTCATGGCCGGACGGCGCGGTGCGGGCGGCCGGGGCCGCCACCGCGGCGCCCCGGACACCCGCCTGCGCCGCCGCAGCCCGGCGGCCGCCGGGGCCGCGGGAGTCGGCACGGCCGGCCTCGCCGCGTCCACGGCCCACGACGAGGGCCGGCGCGCCGCACCCGCCGGGGCCGGCACCACGGCCGCGACACAGCCCGCCGCCGAAACCCGCACACCCGAACCCACCCGCGCCACCAGCACAGACAGCACCCCGGGCAGGGCAGGCCCCGCCGCAGCAGGAGCCGCAGCCGGCGCCACAGCAGGAGCCGCCGGCATGGCCGCCGCCCGACACGACACCCCCGAGACCGAACGGGAGACCCCCGCGACACCGGCCCCCGCCCCCGCCGACGCCCGCGCCGGAACGCCGGACGCAGCAACGGCACCGGGCGGTGACCGCACCACGGCCGCGACACAGCCCGCCGCCGAAACCCGCACACCCGAACCCACCCGCGAACCCACCGGCGCCACCAGCACAGACAGCACCCCGGGCCGGGCAGGCCCCGCCGCAGCAGGAGCCGCAGCCGGCGCCACAGCAGGAGCCGCCGGCATGGCCGCCGCCCGACACGACACCCCCGAGACCGAACGGGAAGCCACCGCCCCCCGGGCGGAGGAAGAGGCCCCTCCGGGAGCGACCGCACCCGGCATGCCCGCACGGGCCGACGCGCTCGACGCCCGGGGCACCTCCGGTCCCGCTCCCGGCGGGACGGGCGGCATGGCCGCCGCGCAGCAGGAGGAGGCCGACATCAGCGGGGACGAGACCGGGCCGGAGCAACCCTCCGAGGTACGGGGCGAGGTCGACACCGCTCGTCAGGACGGCCGGACGATGGCAGGCGGCGCGGCGTGGTCCGACGCGGCGCGCCGGTCCGAGGAATCCGGCGAGACCACGGAGGGTCCGCAGGAGCGCACCCGCCCGATGCCGCACACCGCTGGGACGGCCGCCGCGCCCTCGGCGAGCGCGGAACCCGGCACGGAACCCGGCGCCGAGGGGCCGGCGACCGATCAGCCCGTCGCCGGGACACCCGCGCGGAGCGAGGGCGCGGGGATGGGTACCTTCCCCCGCGACGAACGGGCGGACTGGAGCGGTACGGGTACCGGCCCCCGCTCCCCCGGCCCCAGGACGGCCGCCGGCCCCGGCCCCGCCCCGGCGGAGCCGGCCCCGCCCCGCTCCGAGTCCCGGCCGCTGGCCGGGGCGGGCGCGGGCGGCCCGACGCGCAGCGGCGACCTGCGCGCGGAGAAGGGGCCGGACGCGATGCGTCCGGAGGAGGCCCGCAAGGGCACCGCCCCGGAGGCGGAGCGCGCACGCGGGGAGCAGGGCAAGGAACACGGCAAGGAACCGTTCCCGCAGCGGTTGCTGCACCGGCTGCAGAACGCCGGGCACCGCGGTCATCACGGCCCGCGCGGCGGCGGCGACCACCGCGACGTGGCCTGACCGGGCGCCCGCCGGCAGACCCCGAAGGGAGACGACACCGTGTCCGGGAACGCCGACGCGGCCGCCGCAGCGGCCGCCGTGCGCGACTACATCCGCGCCATCCCGCCCGAGCACAGGCCGCTGTTCGACCGGCTGCACCGGCTGCTCCTCGACGAACACCCCGACGCGGCGGTGACGCTCTCGTACCAGATTCCGTCCTACAAGGTCGGACGCAGGCGGCTCTACCTGGGCGCCTGGAAGCACGGCCTGTCCGTGTACGGGTGGCAGGAGGGCCGCGACGGCGGCTTCACCGCGCGGCACCCCGACCTGGTGACGGGCAAGGGCACGATCCGGCTGCGGCCGGAGGACGCCGAGCGGGTCGACGACGACGAGCTGCGCACCCTCTTCCGGGCGGCGCTCGCAGCGTGACCCCCGGTACGTCGTCCGGCCGGTTCGGGTCGTGGCGAGGGGACGGGAGGCGAAGGAACGGGACGGTCAGGCCGGTGGCCGGGACTGCCCGGTGCCCTTCGCCGCGTCGAGCGCGTACACACAGCGGTCCTTGCTGCACGCGTACACCACGCCGCCGACGACCACCGGCGAGCCGGTGATCTCCCCCTGGGTGGCGAGCTTCCACCGCAGTTGGCCGCCGACCGCGTCCAGCGTGTAGATGCAGCAGTCCGCCGAGCCGAAGTGCACGCGTCCGGCCGCGACGACCGGCGCTCCGACGACGTCGCCCCCGGCGGCGAACCGCCAGCGGGGCGTGCCGCTGACCGCGTCGAGCGTGTAGAGCGCACCGCCGCTGCCGAGGTGGACCAGACCGTCGGCGACCACCACCGGTTCCGTGGAGTGCCGGGCCTCGGTGGCGATGCGCCAGCGGTCGTGCCCGTTCGCGGCGTCGATCGCGTACACCGTGCCGAGGTAGTCGGCGAGGTAGACGCCCCCGCCGGTGACGGCGGGTCCGGGCACGAACGCGGGCGGGCAGAGGAACGCCGCCGGCGCGTCGAACCGCCACCGCTCGCGCCCCGACGCGGCGTCGAGCGCGAACACGCGGGAACCGGCGCAGACGTAGACCGTGCCGTCCTCGGCCGGGGTGAGCCGCACCGGCACGCCCCCGGTCGCCGAGGCGTCGCCGACCGGGTACGACCAGCGTTCCCCGCCGCTGCGCGCGTCCAGTGCGTAGAGCCGGCCGTCGCCCCAGGTGAAGACGGTGCCGCCGCGTACGAGGGGCCCGGCCTCGCGGGTCTCGAAGTCGGCCTGGGCGCCGGTGAGGTCCCAGAGCTTCTCGCCGGTGGCGGCCTCCCATGCCTGCACGCCGCCGCCACGGGTGCCGGTCACCACTGTGCCCCGATCGACGGACAGGGAGTACACCCAGCCGTCGGTCGCCAGCCGCCACCGCTCGGAGCCGTCCCGGGCGTCGAGCGCGTAGAGGCTGGGGCCGTCCGAGGCGTGCACGCGGCCGGCGGAGACCGCCATGGACCAGGCGACCTCGCGAGTCTTGAACTGGCGGCGCCCGGTGGCGACGTCCAGGGCGTGCACCTCGAAGGAGGTGACGTACAGCAGGTCGTCGGCGACCGCGGGAGTGCCCCACAGGTCGTTGGACATGCGGAAGCGCCAGGGACGCCAGCCCGCCTGGCCGGGTGCGGCACCGTCCGGCGAACCCTGCGGAACGGGCGGCGCCTGCGGCGGCGGGGGCGGGGCCCCGGGCCCGGCCGCGGCCGGGCCCGTCCCGCCTGGCGGGCGCACCCAGCCGGTGCCGGGCATGCCGGAGTCCGCGACCTGCGGCTGATCGTCGCGCCGGGGACCGGGGCCGATGGGGACCTGGGCCCCGGGCAGCCGTACGGGTGAGCCCTCGCCGGGTGGCGAGGAGACGACGGGGGGCGAGGCGACGGACGCGGCGTACGCGGCGTCGGGGCCGGCCGCGGAGGGCCCGCCGGGGCCCGCGGGCACCGCCCCGGTGCCGTAGGCGCCGGCGTGCGGCCGGTATCCGCCCTCGGCCTGCGGGTAGGCGCCGGGCGCCGCGTGCGGGGGCATCGGCGGCATGGCAGCCAGGTCGGGACCGCCTGCCGGTGCGGCACCGGGGCCGTGCGCCCCGTTCGGGCCGTGCCCGCCCGCTCCGTGCCCGCCGGGTCCGCCGGGCCTGCCGGGCCCGCCGCCGAGGGCCTGCGCGGCGACCCGGGCGGCGCGGGCGCCCCGCTTGCGTTCGATGAGGGCGACGGCGCCGGCGGGCAGCCAGGCCGAGGCGGTGCCGCTGTCGTCGCTGCCCGAGGAGAACAGGTGCGGCGCGAGCTGGGCCTGGAGATCGGCGGGGCTGGGCCGCTCCTCGGCTGCCATCCGCATGCAGGAGTCGATCAGCGGACGCAGTTCGTCCGGCATGCCTTCCAGGTCGGGACCCTCGCGCAGCAGCATGAAGACGGTCTCCACCGGGTTCGCGCCGTGGAAGGGGGCGTGGCCGGTGGCGGCGAAGACCAGAGTGGAGGCGAGGGAGAAGATGTCGCTGGCGCCGGTGACGCTGCGGGAGTCGCGGGCCTGTTCGGGTGACATGTACGCCGGGGTGCCGACGGCGACGTTGGTCATCGTCAGCCGTGTGTTGGACACCCCGGAAGCGATACCGAAGTCGATCACCCGGGGGCCGTCCTCGACCACCAGCACGTTGGAGGGCTTCAGGTCGCGGTGGACCAGCCCGGCACCGTGGATGGACTGCAGCGCCTCGGCGATGCCCGCGGCCAGCCAGCGCACGGCCTGAGCGGGCAGCGGGCCGCACTCGTTGACGATCTCCTCGAGCGAGGGCGCGGGCACGAAGGCCGTGGCCAGCCACGGCACGGCGGCGCGCGGGTCGGCGTCGACGACCGCCGCGGTGTAGAAGCCGCTGACGGCACGGGCCGCCTCCACCTCACGGGTGAAACGCACCCGGAAGAGCTGGTCCTCGGCGAGCTCCGTGCGCACCGTCTTGATCGCCACCCGGCGGCCGGAGGCGGAGCGGGCGAGATACACCAGCCCCATCCCCCCTGAGCCGAGACGGCCGAGCACCTCGAACGGCCCGATCCTTCGCGGATCGTGCTGCGTCAGCTGCTCCACCACGTGCCTGCCACCTCCCCGTTGGGGCGTTCGCTTCGTCACCGCCCCCGTGCAGCATCTCACCGCCCCGCAGGACGAAAGTGTCCGTCGGGGCCGATTGTTCCTGGCGCGGCCTGCGGTTGCGAACCCGGGGGGCGGCCCGGCCGTGTCGTTACTCCCCGGTCAGCGCTCTCTCAATGCCCCTCTTCCGGGGCGATCACGGCGAAATAGGCACCCTGGTCGTCCACGAGCACCGCGTACCGGCCGAAGGGCGTGGTGGCCGGCTCCCGCACCGTGCGCCCGCCGAGGCGGTTGGTCGTCCGGACGGCCTCGTCGCAGTCACCCACCGCGAAGTAGAGGAGGAAGTGCGCCGGCAGGTGCTCCGGGGCATCGGCGGCGATCAGGGCGCGGCCGCCCACCGCATGGTCCGGGTCGGCCGGCTCGCCGCGCGGCGCCCACATGACGAAGTCCTCCCCCAGCGTCTCGCTGAGGTCGCCGGTCTCGAAGCCGAAGACGGCTGCGTAGAAGGCGTCGACGGCCTCCTTGTCGGCGGCTCTGGTGTACACCTCCGCCCAGGCGTACGCACCCGGCTCCCCGGGGGCCTCGAAGCCGGTCATCGTGCCCGGCTGCCAGAGCTGGAAGACGGCGCCGCCCGGGTCTGCCGCCACCGCCGTGTACCCCGCCCCGCCCAGCGGGAACGGCTCCATGATGACCTGACCGCCCGCCTCCCGGACCCTCCCGGCGGCGGCCGAGATGTCCGGGGTGCTCAGATGCACGTTCCAGTCGGTGGGCATCCGCCCGTCGGGCTTCGCGACCAGACCGGCGACGGCCTTCCCGCCCAGCGTCGCCGTCGTGTACGCCTCCCGCTCGCGGTCCGGCTCCCCGAAGGACCAGCCCAGCAGCTCACCGTAGAACCTTCTGCCCGCCGCGACGTCGGGCAGCATGGCGACCGCCCAGCAGGGCGCGCCCTCCGCGAATCCGGCCATCGTCGCTCCACCTCCCAGCGGCCCGCACCACCGTGCGTGCGCGACCGTGCACCTCGTGTGTACGACAGAAACGCTAGCGGGCGGCACCGACACTCGCAGTTCGTGCGGGCCCCGCCGCGCGCCGCCGCTCCATGGCGCTGAAAACGGGTCCCAGACCCGTTTGCACCGCCCGAATCGCGCGCCCTTCACCCGTCGGTAAGCTGACGGCATGACAGGACAGGTACGAACCGTCGACGGCAGGGTCGCCGGCCGGAGGGGCCAGGCGACGCGGCAGAAGCTGCTCGACCGCCTCGGCGAGATGCTGAACTCGTCGCCGTACCGCGACGTCAAGGTGATCGACGTCGCGCGGAAGGCGGGTACGTCCCCCGCGACCTTCTACCAGTACTTCCCGGACGTCGAGGGCGCCGTTCTGGAGCTCGCGGACGCGGTGGCCAAGGAGGGAGCGAACCTCGGCGAGATCGTCGAAGGCCGTTCCTGGGCCGGGAAGTCCGGGCGCGGAACGGCGGAGGAGCTGGTCGACGGCTTCCTCGCCTTCTGGCGCCGCAACGACGCGCTGCTGCGTGTCGTCGATCTCGGCGCAGCCGAGGGGGACAAACGTTTCTCCCGCATCCGCACACGGCTTCTCAACGGCGTGACCGCGTCCCTGACGGACGCCATCAAGGATCTCCAGGCCCGCGGCCGGGTCGACGAGGAAGTGGTGCCGGCGGCCATGGCCGGCGCGCTGGTCACCCTCCTCGCCTCGGTGGCGGGTCACCAGAAGGTGTTCCAGACCTGGAGTGTGAAGCAGGCCGACGTCCGGCCGACACTCGTGGAGCTGGTGCACCTCGGTGTGACCGGACGCAAGCCCGCCAGGTAGCCGCCCGCACCGTCGGCCCCGCAGCCGCGCCCGGCCCGGGGCGGCGGGCGCGGGCGGCCGGGCGCCGGACGCGTGCGGCGGCTCCTGTCCCCGCCGCATCCTCACGCGGCACCCGCGACGACGCCTCCCCGCAGGCCGTCGTCACGCCCGGCCCCGCTACGGCGCAACGGCCCGCCACGGCACGCACACGGCCCGGGTCCCCTCGATCTCCGAGGGGACCCGGGCCGTGTGCGTGTCTTCGGAGGGGCGGGCGCGCCCGCCCCTCCGCGCCGGTCGTCAGAACCGGGTGTACAGCAGACGGTTCGGCGAGCCGCTGCCCGCGTCCGTGACGCGACCCTTCGTCGAACCGTCCAGCAGCGCCTCGGTGACCTCGGCGGGCGTGGCCGACGGGTGCTCGGCGAGATGGAGCGCGGCGGCACCGGTCACGTGCGGCGCGGCCATCGAGGTGCCGCTCCACACCGCCGTACCGTCCGGGTCGTCGTGGTCGGCGGACTCGATGAGGTGACCGGGGGCGAAGAGGTCCACGCAGTCGCCGTAGTTCGAGTTCCCCCACCGCGCGTCGGCGGCGGTCGTCGCCGCCACCGTGATCACGTCCGGCTCCCGCGCCGGGGACTGCAGGCAGGCCTCGCGGTCGTCGTTGCCGGCCGAGACCGCGACGGTCACACCCGCCTCGACCATGCCACGGACCGCGTCGTCCTTGGTGTCGCTGGCGCTGCCGCCGATGCTCACATTGGCGACCGCGGGGAGCTGCGCGTTGGCGGCGACCCAGTCGTAGCCGGCCAGCACGTCGGCGGTGGTGCCGCGGTTCTCGCAGTTCAGCACGCGCACCGCGACGATCTTCACTTCCTTGGCCACTCCGTACACCGCGCCGCCGACGGTGCCCGCGACGTGCGTCCCGTGGCCGTGGCAGTCCTGCGCGACGGCGTCGTCCTCGACGAAGTCCCAGCCGTTCGAGGCCCGTCCGGTGAAGGCCGGGTAGCGCACACTGACGCCCGAGTCGACGACGTACGCGCGCACGTTCCCGCCACCGGTGATGTGGGCGTACTGGTCGTTCAGCGGCAGGTCCCGCTGGTCGACGCGGTCCAGGCCCCAGGTCGCGTTGATCTGCGTCATGTCGTCGCCGCGCTCGACGCCGTTCTGCTCGACGTAGGCGACGGACGGGAGAGCCGCGAGACGACGCGCCTCGGTCTCGTCCGCCCGCACCGAGAAGCCCTTGAACGCGGTGCTGTAGGTGCGCTCGACCTTCGCGCCCAGCGCCTCGGTCTCCTCCAGCAGGTTCTCCGCGAGGCCGCGCACCGACTCGGTGGACCTCAGCAGCGAGGCGTCCGGGGCAGCCTTGCCGGACTCCTTCATCACCACGATGTACTCGCCCTCGATGGCGCCGGGGTCGTCGGCCCCGCGCACCTGGCCGAGCCCGCCGCCGGGCGGCCCGTCCGTCGGCTCCAGCGCGCCCGCGAGGGCGCCCGTGCCGCCGAGCAGCATCAGCGCGGCTGCTCCGACGAGGACTATCCGAGACTTCCTGTGGGTTCTCTTCTTGTGCTGCAACGGAGCGAGCCCTTTCGGTCGGGCGTGCGGTGACTGCTCCGTTCTAGCCGTACACATGTGGGACTAACGGTACATGTCCGCTATGGAACGCGGACGGCGACCCGAAGTTACGCGATCGTTACCATTGTCCGAGCTTCACGCCCTCCCCACGTCGACCCCGAACTCTCCCCTCCTGTGACGGCGCTGATCACCCGTCACATCACCCTGACCAGCGGCTTTCGCCAGGCGGCAGGGGAGGGCGGGAGGCCGTCCGGGGTGGCCTCGGCGGCACACTACGCTCATCGGCATGCACATGTCCGGACAAGCCCACCCCGTCCACGTCGTCGGCGCAGGGCCCGGCGGCCTGGCGACCGCCGCGGCGCTCCAGCGGCGCGGCATACGCACCGTCGTGCTGGAGAAGTCCCCCTCGGTGGGCGCCTCCTGGCGCTCCCACTACGACCGGCTGCGCCTGCACACCACGCGCCGCTGGTCGGCGCTGCCCGGGCTGCCCATCCCCCGCTCGTACGGCCGCTGGGTCGCCCGCGACGACCTCGTGCGGTACCTCGAGGCGTACGCCGACCACCACCGGATCGAACTCGCGGCCGGCGTCGAGGTCGACCGCATCGACCGCGACGGCGGCGGCGACGGGGACGGGGGCGGCGCGAACGGCGACGGGGACGGCGCCACCTGGACGCTGCACGCCAACGGCGGGCGCAAGCTCTCCGCCGCCGCCGTCGTCGTGGCCACCGGCTACAACCACACGGCCCGGCTCCCCGAGTGGCCCGGCCGCCAGTCCTTCACCGGCGAGCTGCTGCACGCCTCCCGCTACCGCAACGCCACGCCGTACGCGGGACAGGACGTGCTGGTCGTGGGCGTCGGCAACACCGGCGCCGAGATAGCCGTCGACCTCGTCGAGGGCGGCGCGGCCCGGGTGCGCCTCGCCGTGCGCACCCCGCCGCACATCGTCCGGCGTTCCACACTGGGCTGGCCGGCACAGGCGAACGGCGTCCTTTGCCGCCGCCTCCCGACCGGCATGGTCGACGCGATGGCCGCCCGCATGGCGCGCCTCGCCCTCCCCGACCTCGAGCCGTACGGTCTGCCCCGCCCCGAAGCCGGCCTCTACACCCGGGCCCGGGAGGGCGCGATCCCCGTCCAGGACGTCGGCCTCATCAAGGCGATACGCAAGCGGCGCGTCGAAGTCGTCGCCGCCGTGGAGTCGTTCGACGCCGGCAAGGTCACCCTGGCCGACGGCGCCTCGCTCACGCCCGACGTCGTCATCGCCGCCACCGGCTACACCCGCGGCCTCACCCCGCTGGTCGGCCACCTCGGCGTACTGGACGCCACCGGCCGCCCCCTCGCCCACGGCGCCCGCACCCACCCCGACGCCCCCGGCCTCTTCTTCACCGGCTACACCAACCCGCTCAGCGGCATGCTCCGCGAACTCTCCCGCGACGCCGACCGCATCGCCCGCGCCATCGCCCGCCGAGCGACCTGACCGCCGGCCGGGCCGGACCCCGGCCGCCGACCCCCCCTCAGGCCCCGCCTCCCCCACCACCCGTACCGCCCGTACCGAAGCGGGCGACGTAGTGCCAGACCTTCTTCAGTGCCTGCGGAGCGTGCCTGCCCCTCCGGACGGCCCGGCCGAGGACGGCCGGATCGAGCAGGCCGTGCTCGGCGACCTCCGCGCCCAGCGCGACGTAGTCCGGCCCCCGGAACTCCGGGTGTCTCCGCAGCTCGTCGACCGAGAGCCGGAAGCCCTGATGCCACTCGACCGCGCACGGCAGCCGGTCGGCGGCGGCCGCCACCTCCGTGCCCCGGAAGCACGGGTCGAGGACCAGGGCCTCCACGTCGCGGTCGAGGCGGACCTCGCCGTGGACCTGTGCCTCCACATAGTCGTCGAGCGGGTCCCGGCCGTCCGCATCGGCCAGTTCGGCGAGCCGGGCGACCGTGTCCGTGACCCCGAGGTCCGCGGGGTGCGTGCAACTGTCCGGGTAGCAGAACGTCGCCCGGGCGCGGGCGCTGGCCGTCAGCCGGAAGTGCGCCGACCCGAACCGCGCGGCGCCTCCGTACGACCGCCCGCGGTGGTTCAGCGCACCGTAGACCGGCCGTTCGCCGGGCGGAGCGTCGTCGTAGACGCGCCCGAAGAGGCGGCTCTCCCAGCGCCAGCGGTCGCCGCCCGGGTGAGCCGTAAGTCCGCCGTTGCTGGTGCCCGTGACGAACTGCGACCGGTACAGGCCGCCCTCGGCGAGTGCGTCGAGGATCGCCGCGCCGCCGTGCACCCGGTCGGGGTGGAAGTTCAGCGTCACCCGCCAGGCGGCGGCAGCCGGTGCGCCCCCGGACAGCGCCGCGACGTGTCGCACCGCCCGGTCCGCCCGCGACGCTCGCCCCGCCTCGACGCTCATCGCTGCAGTGTGCTTCACGCGGACGGCGAAGCGCCTTCGATTTCCGCGAGGGCGGGCGGCTGCGGTTCAGGCGGCGGTTGGTGTGCGGTGCAGTTCGAGGCTGCACGTGTCGGGGGTGTGACCCAGCTGGGTGAAGGATCGGCCCGCACTGCTCGCGGCGCGTGTCTGCGGACCTGCTTGCCTCTTCGGAGCCAACCGTTGGTCGCTGTCGCGGTCCAGCGGATTCACGAGGAGGGGGACGTCAGTGTCGGGAGTTCTTGGTCCCGGCTGTTCGCAGGCCGTAGATGAGGGCTCCGAGGCCGAGGACTGCGGCGCCGGAGATGACGGCGCTGAGGGGCAGGGCGAAGGCAAGGATTGCGCAGCCGGTGAGGCCGATGAGGGGAATGAGGCTGCGGGGGCTGCCTTCCTCGGGGGTCAGGGTCCACGCGGAGGCGTTGGCCACGGCGTAGTAGGCCAGGACTCCGAAGGAGGAGAAGCCGATGGCGCCGCGTACGTCGGTCGTCGCGACGAGCAGGGCGACGAGGGCACCGACGGCGATTTCGGCGTGGTGGGGAATGCCGAAGCGGGGGTGGACGGCGGACAACGTGTGGGGCAGGTGCCCGTCACGGGACATGGCCAGCGTGGTCCGGGAGACGCCGAGGATCAGCGCGAGCAGGGAGCCGAGCGCGGCGACAGCGGCACCTGCCCGGACGACGGGAACGAGCCAGTCGGCGCCGGCGGCCTGGGCGGCGTCGGACAGCGGGGCGGTGGCGCGTGCCAGCCCGGCCGGGCCGAGCACCGCGAGGGTGGCGGTGGCGACGAGGGCATAGACGGCGAAGGTGATGCCGAGGGCGAGCGGGATGGCGCGCGGGATGGTGTGGGCAGGGTCGCGGACTTCTTCGCCGAGGGTGGCGATGCGCGCGTAGCCGGCGAAGGCGAAGAACAGCAGTCCCGCGGCCTGGAGCACCCCGCCGACGCCGGCGTGGGCGCCGATGTCCGGCCGTGTGAGGTCCGCGGGGTAGGAGGTCAGGGCGGTGACGACTGCGGTGAGAAGCACGGCCAGGACGAGCGAGACGATGATGCGGGCGAGGAGGGCGGACTTCTGCACGCCGACGTAGTTCACCGCGGTCAGTGCCACCACGGCGACCACGCCCACGGCATGAGCATGGTCGGGCCAGAGGTAGGCGCCGATGGTGAGGGCCATCGCCGCGCAGGAGGCGGTCTTGCCGACGACGAACGCCCAGCCGGCCAGGTAGCCCCAGAATTCACCCAGGCGCATTCGGCCGTAGACGTAGGTGCCACCGGACTGCGGGTAGAGGGCGGCCAGCCGTGCGGAGGAGAGCGCATTGCAGTACGCCACGAGCGCGGCGAGGGCCAGGGCGAGCAGGAGCCCGGAGCCGGCGGCGTCAGCCGCCGGGCCGAGGGCCGCGAAGATCCCGGCCCCGATCATGGAGCCCAAGCCGATCACCACGGCGTCGAGAACCCCCAGGCGGCGCTTCAGCCCGCCCCCGCCCGCAGCGGCCCCCGCCGTGTTCATCGCTCGTTCCCTCCTACAGGTCTTCGACCCGGCGCACGGTAGCCGAGGAAGATGACGGGCCGGGTGCCCCGGCATGCCGACGTCGGCCCATGGGCCACTGGGGGCGGGCAGGCCGTGCTCAGTTTGTGTCAGCGCCCTCGCCGTTCGGCGTGCGCCGACGTGATCTCGGTGAACAGCCGGCGGATGCGCCGTTCGATGTCGTCGCGGATCGGACGGATGGCGTCGACGCCCTGTCCGGCGGGGTCGTCGAGTTTCCAGTCGAGGTAGCGCTTGCCGGGGAAGACGGGACAGGTGTCGCCGCAGCCCATGGTGATCACCACGTCGGACGCCTGCACGGCCTCGACGGTCAGCACCTTCGGGGTTTCGGCGGACATGTCGATGCCGACTTCGGCCATGGCCTGCACGGCGGCCGGGTTCACGGCATCGGCAGGCGCGGACCCGGCGGAGCGGACCTCAACGGTCCCGCCCGCGAGGTGGGTGAGGTAGGCGGCGGCCATCTGCGAGCGGCCGGCGTTGTGGACGCACACGAACAGCACGGACGGTTTCGTCTCAGACATGGGCGGATCCTTCCGGAACGGTGGCCGGTGGGGCTGCCGGGGTGGAGTGGGGAAAGTGACGGCGCGCGGCGCGGGCGACGTAGACCAGGCCGATGAGGACGGGAACCTCGATGAGCGGGCCGACGACTCCGGCGAGGGCCTGACCGGAGGTGGCGCCGAAGGTGGCGACGGCGACGGCGATGGCCAGTTCGAAGTTGTTGCCCGCGGCCGTGAACGCGAGCGTCGTCGCCTTCGGGTAGCCGAGGCCGACCGCTCGCCCGACCGACATGGAACCGGCCCACATCAGCACGAAGTACGTCAGCAGCGGCAGCGCGATCCGGGCCACGTCCAGCGGCTTCGAGGTGATGGCGTCGCCCTGGAGGGCGAACAGAACGACGATGGTGAACAGCAGTCCGTAGAGGGCGAACGGACCGATTCGGGGGACCAGTCTCGTCTCGTACCAGGTGCGACCCCGGGCCCTTTCGCCGAGGCGGCGGGTGAGGAACCCGGCCACGAGCGGGATGCCCAGGAAGAGCAGCACGGAGCGGGTGATCTCCCACACGGAGACGTCGAGGGCGGCCTGTGGGAGACCCAGCCATCCGGGGAGGACGGAGAGGTAGAACCAGCCGAGCAGACTGAACGCCAGGACCTGGAACAGGGAGTTCAGGGCGACGAGGACGGCGGCGGCCTCGCGGTGGCCGCCGGCGAGATCGTTCCAGATGATGACCATGGCGATGCACCGGGCGAGGCCGACGATGATCAGGCCGGTGCGGTACTCGGGCAGGTCGGGCAGGAAGACCCAGGCGAGAGCGAACATGAGGGCCGGGCCGACGATCCAGTTCAGCACCAGTGAGGAGACGAGCAGACGGCGGTCGCGGGTGACGGTGTCGAGCCGGTCGTAGCGGACCTTCGCCAGGACCGGGTACATCATCACAAGCAGGCCGAGCCCGAGGGGAAGCGAGACCCCGGTGACGGTCACCTTGGCGAGCGCATCGCCCAGGCCCGGAACGAGGCGGCCCAGTCCGAGGCCGACGGCCATCGCCACGAGGATCCAGACGGCGAGGAACCGGTCCGGAAGCGACAGGCGGCCGGCGACCGGCCTCCCGGTGTCCGGGTTCACGAGGCGGCCCCGGCGGCGGGCAGCGGCTGTCCGGCCGGGCGGCTGAGGATCGCGGCGAGCTGATGGGTCATCTGGGGCAGCAACCGGTAGTACACCCACGTTCCGCGGCGCTCGGAGTCGATCAGCCCGGCCTGTTTCAGCAGCTTCAGGTGGTGGGAGATCGTCGGTTGCGACAGGTCGAAGGCGGGGGTGAGGTCGCAGACGCAGACCTCCCCGCCGGCCCGGGAAGCGATCATCGACAGCAGTCGGAGGCGGACGGGGTCACCGAGGGCCTTGAACACCTTGGCCAGCGTCTCCGCCCGGTCGGCGTCCAGCGGCGCGGTCAGCAGTCCGGGGCAGCATCCGGCGGGGTCGTCCTGGAAGGGCGACGCCGGCTCTTGTTTCGACATGCTTCTATGTTGACGTTCTTCGATCCAAGGCGCAAGGTTGAATCGACAGACATCGAAGCAGAATGATGAGGAGAAGGCCATGTCCCGTGTCCAGCTCGCGCTCAACGTCGCCGACCTCGAAGCATCGGTGGCCTTCTACTCCAAGCTGTTCGGGGTGGAACCCGCCAAGCGGCGGCCCGGATACGCCAACTTCGCCGTCACCACGCCACCGCTGAAGCTCGTCCTCATCGAGGGCGAGCCCGGCGCGGCCACCCGCCTGGACCATCTCGGCGTCGAGGTCGAGAGCACGGACGACGTCACCGCGGCAACCACCCGGCTCAAGGACGCCGACCTCACGACGTTCGAGGAGAACGACACGTCCTGCTGCTACGCCCTCCAGGACAAGGTCTGGGTGACCGGCCCGGGCGGGGAGCACTGGGAGGTCTACGTCGTCAAGGCCGACACCGACCAGCTCGGCACCATCCCCGCTCCGGACAGCGACGTCTGCTGCGCCGAGCAGGGCACGATCACCGAAACCGCAGACGCCACAGGCTGCGCGTGCCGAAGGTGAACGCCTCGGCCCGGTCCACCACCGCGACCCCGTGAGCCGGGCGGGGATCTTGAGGGCTCCGGAAGGCAACGAGACGGGCGCTGCGGGGTGTTCCAGGGCGGCTCGGCGTGCCTTCGTGGCTTGCGCTTGACGTTGCGGAAGGCCATAGCGTCGGTGACGTCGGACGGAACGGCGCAAGCCGGAACGAACCGGCGCGTACACACCTGGACGGACGGAGGCAGGGCATGGAGTGGCCCATTCAGGAGGTGGCGCGGTCGGCGGGGATCACCAGCCGGGCGCTGCGCCACTACGACGACATCGGCCTGCTCAAGCCCACCCGCGTCGGGCACGGCGGTCAGCGCCACTACGACGGCGAGGCGCTCGTACGGCTTCAGCGCATCCTGCTCCTGCGAGAGCTGGGGCTGAGCCTGACGGCGATCGCCGACGTGCTGGCGGGGCAGCGCGACACGGAGGGCGCGCTGCGCACGCACCTGCGCCTGCTGGAGCAGGAACGGGAGCGGCTGGACCGCCAGATCCGGTCCGTCCGCACGACGCTCACCAAGACACAGGGAGGCGAATCACTCATGCCGGACGAGGTTCTGGACGGGTTCGACCACACGCAGTACAAGGACGAGGTCACCGAGCGCTGGGGCAAGGAGGCGTACGAGCAGGGCGACCGCTGGTGGCGCGGACTCTCGGACGAGGAGAAGGGCGACTTCAAGCAGCGGCAGCTCGACATCGCTCGCGACTACGCCCGTGCGCACGCCGAGGGCCTCGCGCCCGACGGGGAGGAGGCCCAGGCCATCACCCGGCGCCACTACGACTGGGTGGCGGGGGGCTGGCAGGGTCGGTGGCCGACGGCCGAGCAGTTCACCGGTCTCGGCCGGATGTACGTCGCCGACCCGCGCTTCACCGCGAACTACGACGTGCACGGCGAGGGCACCGCGCAGTTCGTCTGCGAGGCGATGGAGGTCTTCGCCGAGCGGAACCTGTAATCCCCGGCACGGCCGCCCTCGCTCATGCGCGCGGCGGCGGCACGACATGCGCTCCGAGCCCGACGCGGCCCGGGGCGCGGTCGGCGTGCAGGACCAGGTCGGCGTCGTAGTCCGCACCCGCCTCGTGCCGGTAGGCGAGGGGCTGCTCGCCGGGCAGGCCGCGGAGGCGGTCCGCCAGTGCCGCGGCGTGGACATCCGCCTCGGCGGGCGTCGCACGGTCCGCGCCGTGCACGACGTACGGGCGCAGCGGGGCCATCCCGGTGTACCAGAGGGTGCCGTGCAGCACCGGCCACAGCACTTCGTCGAGCGCGCCGTGGATGCCGCGCGGACCGAAGCTCGACGCACGGGCGCCGACGGAGGTGACGACCAGTGCCCGCCGGCCCGCCAGGCCGCCGTCGCCGTAGCGGCGGGTACGGCCTTCCGCGTCCCGGACGCCGAACGCGAAGCCCTGCACCAGCACCCGGTCGAACCAGCCCTTCAGGATCGCCGGCGGCCCGAACCACCACAGCGGGAACTGGAGGACCAGCGTGTCCGCCCAGGCGAGCTTCTCCTGTTCCGCCCGGATGTCGTCGGCGAGCTCGCCGGCGCGGTACGCACGCTCCTGCTCGGCGCCGACGAACAACCGCTCGCCCGACGCGCGGTGGAAGTCGGCCGCCTCGACGACCGGTTTGAAGTCCATCGCGTACAGGTCGGACTCCCGTACCGCGTGGCCGTCGGCCGCCAGGGCGCGGAGCCCTTCGGCGCGCAGGGCGCCGTTCAGCGAGCGCTGCTCGGGATGGGCGTAGATCCACAGCACGTTCATGGTGGTCACGGCCGCGGAGGTCGTGTGCGTCGGAGTCGTGTGCGTCGGGGTCATGCGTACGAGGCTGCTCCGGTACGGTCGGCGGAACGAGTGGCTGGACTGCCATGGTGTGAAAGAATACGGCCATGACGGTCTTCGCGGACGACGGCAGGCACCGCGTCGCGGTGCTGGTGCGGCACGGGGTGCTGCCGCTGGAGCTGGGCCTGGTGCACCAGCTGTTCGGCGCCGCGCGCGACCCGCGCTCCGGTGACCGCCTGTACGAGGTGCTGACCTGCGCCGTCGCACCCGGGCTGGTGCGCACGGACGCCGACTTCCCGGTGCTGGTGGAGCACGGAACGCAGGTGCTGACCGAGGCGGACACCGTCGTCGTCCCCGCCTCGCACGAGGAGGACGGCGTCTCGGGGGTGCTGAGCGAGCCGCTGCGTGCGGCGCTGTCGCGGATCGGGCCGGGCACTCGGCTGGCGTCGGTGTGCACCGGCGCCTTCGTCCTGGCCGCCGCGGGGCGGCTCGACGACCGGCCCGCGGCGACGCACTGGAAGTCGGTGGACCGCTTCCGGGAGCTGCACCCGCGGGTGCAGCTCGATCCCGACGTGCTCTACACCGACGACGGCGACGTGCTCACCTCCGCCGGCGAGGCGGCGGGCATCGACCTGTGCCTGCACATCATCCGCCGCGACCACGGCGCGGCGGTGGCCGCCGATGTCGCGCGGACCACGGTGGTGCCGCCGCACCGGGAGGGCGGGCAGGCGCAGTACGTGCCCCGTCCCGTGGCCGATCCCGGACGGCGCGCCGCCACCGGCGCGGCACGGGCCTGGGCGCTGGCCCGCCTGGACCGGCCGGTCGCGCTGCGCGAGCTGGCGGAGCAGGAGGGGATGAGCGTCCGGACGTTCAGCCGCCGCTTCCGTGAGGAGGTCGGCGTGACACCGGGACGGTGGCTCACGCAGCGCCGCGTGGAACGCGCACGGCAGCTCCTGGAGGAGACGGCTCTGCCCGTCGACCGGGTCGCCGCCGACGCGGGTTTCGGCACGGGCGCGAACCTGCGGCAGCACTTCCAGGCCGCGGTCGGCGTGCCGCCGAGCGCGTACCGCGTCACCTTCCGCGGCACGGCAGGCACGGCAGGCACGGTGCCGACGGCCTCGGACACGGCCACGGTGTCCGAGGCCGGAGGACCGGCACCGTCCCGACCGAACGGCTCGGCCTGAGGGGCCCCGGCCGGCCCCGCCGCCTCCCGCCGCCGGGGCGCGGCGAGAGCGCTGTCGGGCCCGCGCACCTGCCGGACCGAGTCCCGGCCCTCCGGGCGGCGCCGTCACGGCGGGCCCGTCAGGCGGGCGGCGTGGGCCGTCCGGCCCGCGGGTCCGCCTCACGCGGGACGGACGTGCCCGGGGCGGAAGGGCCCGGGGCGGAAGGGCCCGGGGCGGAAGGGCCCGGGGCGGAAGGGCCCGGGGCGGAAGGGCGCTGGATGACGAGGGCCGCGAGCGCCGCGACGGCGCACAGGGCACCGGACGCGATCCAGGCGAGGTCGTAGGAGCCGGTCAGGTCGCGGGTGAGGCCCGCGAGGAAGGCGACCAGGGAGGCCCCGGCCTGGTGGGAGGCGAGGACCCAGCCGAAGACGACGGCGCCGTCGTCACCGAAGTGCTCGCGACAGAGCGCGATGGTCGGCGGCACCGTCGCCACCCAGTCCAGGCCGTAGAAGACGATGAAGAACAGCATCGGCGGCTGCACCGTCTCGGCGAACAGCAGCGGCAGGAACAGCAGGGAGACCCCGCGCAGCGCGTAGTAGACGGCGAGCAGGCGGCGCGCGTCGAAGCGGTCGGTGAACCAGCCGGAGGCGACCGTGCCGACCAGGTCGAAGACGCCGATGACGGCGAGCAGGGAGGCGGCGGCCGGGACGGCCATCCCGTGGTCGTGCGCCGCCGGCACGAAGTGGGTGCCGACCAGGCCGTTCGTCGAGGCGCCGCAGACCGCGAAGGTGCCCGCGAGCAGCCAGAAGACCCGGGTGCGGGCGGCGGCGGTCAGTGCGCCGAGGGTGCGGCGCGCCGCACCGCCGCTCGGGCGGGGCGGCGTGACGTAGGCGTCGTCCGCGCCGTACGGACGCAGGCCGACGTCCTCGGGGCGGTCCCGCAGCAGCCACAGCACGAGCGGGACGACCGCCAGCGCCGCGCCCGACACCAGCAGGGACGCCGTGCGCCAGCCGGAGCCCTCGACGATCAGCGCGACGAGCGGCAGGAAGACGAGCTGGCCCGCGGCGCTGCCCGCCGTGAGGATGCCGGTGACCAGGCCGCGACGGTGGACGAACCAGCGGTTGGTGACGGTGGCCGCGAAGGCCAGCGCCATCGAGCCGGTGCCGAGTCCGACCAGCACGCCCCAGCAGAGCACCAGTTGCCAGGAGGCGGAGAGGAAGACGGTCAGCCCGCTGCCCGCGGCGATGACCAGCAGCGCGCAGGAGACGATCAGGCGGACGCCGTAGCGCTCCATCAGGGCGGAGGCGAAGGGCGCGGTGAGGCCGTAGAGCAGGATGTTGACGGAGACGGCGCCGGAGATGGTGGCGTGCGACCAGCCGAACTCCTCGTGCAGCGGCTCGATGAACACGCTGGGCGTCGCCCGGAAGGCGGCGGCGCCGACGAGGGCGACGAAGGCGACGACGGCCACCCACCAGGCGCGGTGCACTCCGCGCGACCTGCGCGGGCCGGCGAGCGGGGAGCGGGAGGGCCGGCGGCGGTCGCGGCGGCGGGGGTGCTTCCGTGCGGTGGTCGGAGTCTGTGTCACGTGGATCAGAGTCGCCCGGTGCCGCCGACCGGACGAGTGGCCCGATGGCCATGTTGTGCGAGGATCGGGCCATGACCGTTTTCGCGCACGACGGCAGGCACCGGGTCGCGGTGCTGGTCCGGCACGGGCTGCTGCCCATCGAACTCGGCATCGCGCACCGCATCATGGGCTGGGCCTGGGACGCCCGCGAAGAGCGCCTGTACGAGGTGGCCACCTGCGCCGTCTCCCCCGGAGAGGTGCGTACGGACGCCGACTTCACACTGAACGTCCCGCACGGCCCCGAGGCGCTGGAGGAGGCGGACACGGTGATCGTGCCGGCCTCGCACGAGGACGACCTGCCGTGGCAGGAGGGCCGTCTGGAACCTGCGCTGGCCGAGGCGCTCGCACGGATACGGCCGGAGGCGCGCATCGCCTCCATCTGCACCGGGTCGTTCGTGCTGGCGGCCGCCGGTCTGCTGGACGGCCGGCGGGCGACGACCCACTGGCGCGAGGCGGCCCGTTTCCGCGCGTTGTTCCCTGAGGTGCTGGTCGACCCGGACGTGCTCTACGTGGCGGAGGGCCGGGTGCTCACCTCGGCAGGCGTCGCCTCGGGTATCGACCTGTGCCTGCACATGGTGCGCGAGGACTTCGGCTCGGAGGTCGCGAACTCCGTGGCCCGGCGCACCGTCGTCCCGCCGCACCGGGACGGCGGGCAGGCGCAGTACATCGAACGGCCGCTGCCGGAGCCGGAGCGGCGCGCGACGACCGCGACGGCACGGGCGTTCGCCCTGGAGCATCTGCACCGGCCGCTGTCCCTGCGCGAGTTGGCGGCGACGGAGGCGATGAGCGTGCGGACCTTCACCCGGCGGTTCCGGGAGGAGGCCGGCGTGAGCCCGCAGCAGTGGCTGACCGCGCAACGCGTGCAGCGGGCGCGGCGGTTGCTGGAGAGCAGCGACCTGCCGGTGGACAGGGTGGCGGTCGATGCCGGCTTCGGCTCGGCGTCCGCACTGCGGATGCATCTCCAGGCGTCGCTGGGCGTCTCACCCAGCGCCTACCGGCGCACCTTCCGTGCGGGGGCGCCCGCCTGACGGACCGCGCGGCCGGGGCGGCACGGACGCGTCCGCCGTACGACCGCAGCCGTACGCACGCGCGTCGGCGCGTTCGGCCGGGGCGGGACCCGGGACGCGGTCGAACTCGCACCAGACGCGCTTCCCGCCCCCCTCGAGCCGCCAGCCCCAGCGGTCGGCGAGACCGGAGACCAGCTCCAGCCCCCGGCCGCCGGTGTCCTCGCCCTCGGCGTGACGCGGCAGCGGGGCCGTGCGGCTGCCGTCGCAGACCTCGACCCGCAGCGCGCCCCCGGACGGGCTGCCGTGCGGGCCCGCGGCGTCCGCGCCGGGCCGGCCGCTCGCGCCGCCCGGCTCGGGGCCGCCCTCCGTGAGGGACATGCTCAGCTCGGCCGGGCGGCCGGTGTGCACCACGGCATTGGTGACCAGCTCGGAGACCAGCAGCACGACCGTCTCCGCGAGCTGCTCGTCGTCTCCCGCGAGCCCGCAGCCCGCGAGCCCGCAGCCGGCCAGCCGTTCACGGGCCCATCTGCGGGCACGCCCGACCTCGGCCGGATCCGCCCCGATCTCCAATCGGACCTGCATCACACGCACGCTCACACCACCCGAACCGGCGGACGAATCACTCTGTGTTCCGCCCCCGCCACGTTATGTGACGCGGACGTTCGACAGCTTGCTTCCCCGACCGCGGGCGAAACAAGCGCTTCAGGCATATTCCGTCGCAAAGGAGTAGACGCGACGCTTACCGCGCCTGTCGTCCCGGGATGCGTGGTAGGCGGCGAGAGCGGCTCTGGCGCCGCCTGGTCGCTGCGCACGCCGGACGCCCGGGGGACACCGGGCGCGTCGGGCGGGAGCGCGCCGCGTCGGCGCCGCGCGGGAGGTCAGGCGGACAGCGGGCGGTCCGCGGCTGCCGTACGGCCGGTGGCGGCGGCGAGGTCCGGATAGCAGTCGAAGAGGCGGCGCACTCCCAGCGCGGCCAGCACACGGTTGACGTGCGAGCCGTCCTCGGCACCCTGCGCCGGCAGGATCAGCCGCAGCCGCCCGGCGCAGGAGCGCATCAGCCGGCGCGAGGCGATGAGCACACCCACGCCGCTGGAGTCGCAGAAGAGGACGTCGGAGAGGTCGAGGACCAGACTGTGCCGCCCGTCGGCCACCGCGTCGTGGACGTGCTGCCGCACGGCGGGTGAGGTCACCAGGTCCATCTCGCCGGAGACGCGCAGGACGGTCCACTCACCTCGCTTCTCCTCCACCACCTTCAACGACACGTGTCCGCTTCCCTTTCGTCGCCGAGCGTTCTCCCCCGCGCCTTCCCGCCGGATACTCCTCAGCTTCCGGCTGCCCGGGGGACGGCCGTCAAAACCGTCTGCCTGCTGTGACCCTAAGCCCTGACCCCCTCCGCGCTCTGCCGACTTCCGGTCAGAATCGCAAGACTCACGGGCATATGCGGGCGCTCCAGACCGACTTCGATCACGGAATCCTGCGGAATGTGAGGTTATCGGCACCTTCCGCAGTCCCGTCCCGGCGCACATTGCCGCAAAGGGGCGTACGTTGTCAGCGCCCCCCACTACATTCGTTCACAGCCAGCGGGGATCTTTCGAGCGGGGGCAGGGGACGGGCGGCGGCACGGGAGCGGAACCACATGGCACAGGACACACCACCGCGCTGGGACCGGAAGATGCAGCAACGGCTCGCGCGGGGCGAGGCAGCGGCCCTCGGCGAGCTGTACGACCGTTTCGCCGCGATGGTGCACGGGCTGGCGCACCGCGTGCTGGACGACGAGCCGGCCGCCGACCGCACCACCCGCGCCGTGTTCCTGCACCTGTGGGAACACCCCGGCGAGTGGAACCCGCAGGACGGTTCGCTGCGCTCCTGGATCGCCGCCGTCACGCAGCGGCTGGCCGCGGACGTGCTCCGCGAGCGGCAGCGGGACGGCACACCCGAACAGGTCGAGGAGAAGGTGCGGACAGCCTCCGCGGCCGCCCGTGCCGACTACATCGTGAACTCCATGCCCGCCTCGCTGCGCGCCGCGCTCGAACTCGCCTACTTCCAGCGGCGGGACTACCGGCAGACCGCCGAGCGCCTCGGCGTCACGGAGGACGAGGCGCGCCGCCGGCTCCGGCTCGGTCTCCAACTGCTCTCGTCGGCCGCCGCACGGTCCCTCCCGGCCCGGTCCGGCGGGCCACCGGGCGCCGCACCGGGCCTTGGGCGGGCCGGATGAGCGGCCCCGACGCGCCGAACGGCCAGGATCCGCACGAGCCGGACGGCTCCTCCGGCCCGCCGCGGGTGCCCCCGCCGCGCCCCGCCGCCGAGGACGGCGCCTGGCCCCCGGACCCCGCGCCCCTGCCGCCACCCCGTCCGGAGAATCCGGGACCTCCGGCGCCTCGGAGCGGGAGGCCGGTACCCCCCGGCACCGCACCGCCCGGCCTCGCACCGCTCAACGCGGGCCCGGTGCCGCACGGTTACAGCCACGGCCTGCTCAAGTCGCTTCTCGGCGCGTGGGCGCTCGCCGCCTGCTCGGCCGAGGAGACCGCCGCCGTCGAGGCGCACCTGACCGACTGCACGGGCTGCGCGGACGAGGCGCTGCGGCTGCGCGACGCCGTGGGCCTGCTGCACCCCGAGGACGGACTGGACCTCGACCCGATGCTGCGCTCCGAGGTGCTGGAGGGCTGCCTGAGCCGCCGTCCCGCCCGGATACCCGTGCCCGAGTGGGCCACCCCGTACGACGCGGAGACCGCGCGGCTGGACGCGCTCCTGCACGACCTGGCCGAGGCGGAATGGCGGGCCCCGGTGCGGCTGCGCTGGTTCGACGGCCTCCGGCATGCCGAACGCACCACGACCGTCGGCGGCGTGCTCGGACACCTGAGCGTGGTCGACGGCACGGTGGCGGCCACGCTCGGGCTGCCCGACCCGCTGCACCCGGATGCGGTGCGCCCGGACGCCGGGCCGTCCGCGCGCACCGACCCCACCGCGCGCACGGAGGCGTCCTGGCACACGGAGCCGGTGGACCGGCGGGCCCGCGGGCGGTGGCGCGACCAGCGCCACGCACTGATCCGCACCGTGTCCTTCGGCGGCGACCGCACCCCCGGACTGCCGGTGCCCTACGGGGACTTCTCGCTGCCGATGCGGGACGCCTTCCTCGACCGCGCCTTCGAGTGCTGGGTGCACGCGGGTGACATCGCCGACGCCATCGACTATCCGTACGGCCCTCCGGCCGCGCCGCACCTGTGGCGGATGCTCGATCTCGCCGCGCGGCTGCTCCCCGTCTCGCTGGCCGCCCGCCGCCGGGCCGGCCTCGCCTCCCCCGCCCGCACGCTCGGCGCGGCCGGCGCGCCCGGCCGCTCCCTGCACCTGGAGGTGGAGGGCCCGGGCGGCGGCGACTGGTACGTGCCGCTGGACTCGCCCGGAGCCGCCGGCTCACCGGAGCACGCGGTGGCCCACGTGGCGCTTGACGGGCTGGAGTTCTGCCAGCTCGCGGCGGGCCACGTGGCACCCGAGGAGGCCGCTGCGGGCCACGACGGCGACCGTGAGGCCGTCCGCGACGTCCTGTTCGCCGCGGCCTCCCTGTCCCGCATGTGACCGCCTCGGGCGACCGGGGTGTTCCACCGGGTGGGAGGGGCGTGCGCTACGCGAAGACGACCGTGCGGTGGCCGTTGAGCAGGACCCGGTGCTCGCTGTGCCACTTCACGGCGCGGGCGAGTGCCTGGCACTCCACGTCCCGGCCGACGGCGACCAGTTGGTCCGGGGAGACCTCGTGGCCCACCCGTTCCACCTCCTGCTCGATGATCGGCCCCTCGTCGAGGTCGGCGGTCACGTAGTGAGCGGTCGCGCCGATCAGCTTGACCCCGCGCGCGTGCGCCTGGTGGTACGGCTTCGCGCCCTTGAAGCTCGGCAGGAAGGAGTGGTGGATGTTGATGATCCGGCCCGACAGCGCCTTGCAGAGGTCGTCGGACAGCACCTGCATGTAGCGGGCCAGCACGACGAGCTCGACGCCCTCCCGCTCGACCAGCCGCAGCAGCTCCGCCTCGGCCTGCTGCTTCGTCTCCGGCGTGACGGGGAGGTGGTGGAAGGGCACGTCGTGCGAGGCGACCAGCTCGGCGAAGTCGGTGTGGTTGGAGACGACCGCCGCGATCTCGACCGGCAGCGCACCGATGCGGGCCCGGAACAGCAGATCGTTGAGGCAGTGGCCGAAGCGGCTGACCATCAGCACCACCCGCATCCGCTGCTCGGCCAGGTGCAGTTGCCAGTCCATGCGGAACGAGTCGCCGACGGCGGCGAAGCTGGCCCGCAGCTTCTCCAGCGTCACCGGCGGCTCGGCGGAGAAGTGCACGCGCATGAAGAAGAGCCCGGTGTCGTGGTCCCCGAACTGCTGGCTGTCCTCGATGTTGCAGCCGGTCATGAAGAGGTAGCTGGACACCGCGTGCACGATGCCCATCCTGTCCGGACACGACAGGGTCAGGACGAACTGTTCGGGTGCGGGCTCGCTCATGAGCACAGCGTGGCACACCGGCCACGCTCCGGGCGGGGGTGTCCGCCCCTCGGGCGGGCCGCTCCGGCGGGCCGCTCCGGCGGGCCGGCCCCGGCGGTCCGGCCGGTCGTGCCGGTCCCGCGGTCGCCCGGTCAGACCGCGCGCAGCGACTGCGCCAGGGCGTCCAGCGACCGCGGCGGCACCTCCGGGTCCTCCCCGTCGTTCACGGCGAGCCGCTGGTGCGCGTCGCGCGCGGCCCGTACGGCCTCGGGCCAGGCGTGGTGCTCCAGGTACGCGGCGACGGGCGCGTCCGCGCCGACCTGGTGCATGATCCGCAGCACCCGCAGGACCGCGGTGTCCACGAGCGCGGCCTCCTGCGAGTCGCGGAATATCGTCCCGACGTACTTCTCGGCCGACCAGTTGTCCAGCCAGGTGTCCTCGACGAGGCGGTACACCGCGTCGGTGACGTCGCCGTAGCCGGGGCGCCCCGTCGCCCAGCACTCCTGCTGGAAGGCGGGGTCGGAGAGCATGTGCAGCGCGGAGCGGACGTTGCTGCGCCAGCGCCACCAGGGCATGTCGTGTACGGGCATGCCGCCCATGGTGGGGGAACGACGTCCGCGGCGGGAAGACTTCTCCGGTGCTTGGTGCGCGTGCTGCATGGCACCCGAGCCTATGTCCGCCCGTCGCCGCCACCGGTTTGCCCCCCGGAATTCACCAGCCGGTCACCGCCGGTCGACCGAGGGCCACCGTCGCGTTACGGACGCGGGGCATCGTGACCCGACATGACCGCTCGGAGCCGTTTCCGCCGCTTCCACCCCCGACGTCCGTGCAGCGCCGCCCCCCGCTCTCCGCGCCACCCGCTCCGCGTCCGCCTCCGCCGGTACACCGCCCTCGCCGCCACCGCCGCCCTGAGCGGGCCGCTGCTCTCCGGCTGCGGGCTCCTTCCCGGCGAGGCCCGCGCCGACGACGAGGCGGTGAAGGTGATGACCTGGGCCCCGCAGGACACCCACGCCGCCGACATGGCCGGCATGACGGCCATGGCCCAGGCGTACGCCCGCTGGATCAACGCCTCCGGCGGTGTCGCCGGGCGCCGCCTGGAGGTGCTGACCTGCGACGAGCGCAACGACCGCCTGGCGGCCGCGCGGTGCGCCGACCGGGCGGCCGACGAGGACGTGGTCGCCGTCGTCGGCTCGTACAGCAGGCACGGGCACACCTTCATGCCGCCGCTGGAGGGCGCCGGCATCCCCTACCTCGGCGGATTCGGGGTCGCCGACGACGAGTTCGAGAGCCCGCTCTCCTACCCCGTCAACGGCGGCCTGCCGGTCCTCGCCGCCGGCAACGGGCGGCAGCTCGCCGCGGGCGGCTGCACCGACGTCACCCTGGTCCGCCCCGACACCGTCGGCGGGGACCAGCTCGTCCCGCTGCTCGACGCGGGGCTGCGCGACGGCGGCGCCGGCGCGGCCGCGCCGGTCCGGGACGTCGCCGCGCCGGAGGACGCGACGTCCTACCTGCCGTCCGCCCGGCGCGCCCTGGACGGCGCGGAGGCGGCCACCGCCTCCGGCGCGGGAACGCCGTGTGTCACGGCCGTCCTGGGCGGCCGTACGGACACCTTCTTCGACTCCTTCCGACGGCTCGCGCCCGAGGACGCGGGCGTCGCCACCGCCTCGGTGCTGGGCAGCATCCGGCAGAACCTCGTGGACAGCACCGGCGGCGCCGCCAGTTCACTGGAGGGCGCGTACGCCACCGGCTGGTACCCGACCGCCGACGACCCCCGCTGGGGCCCGATGCGGCGGGTGGTGCGCGAGCACGCCTTCGGCGACGACCGGATCGACCCCGACGACCCCGGCGTCCGTACGACCTGGATCGCCTACACCGTGCTGCGCGCCGCACTGGAGGAGATCGGCCCCGACACCCCGGTCACCGCCCGCTCGCTGCGCGCGGTCCTCGACGAGGGCCCGGCCTTCTCCACCGGCGGACTGACACCGAAGCTGCGCTGGCAGTACGACGACCTGCTGTCGGCCGCCGACTTCCCGCGCATCGTCAACACCTCGGTGACCTACCAGCGCGTGCGGGACGGGCGGCTGGTCTCCGTGCACGACGGATTCGTGGACGTGGAGAAGTCCCTCCAGGCCGACGACGACCTGGGCTGACTCCCGCCGTCCTGTCCTGTCCTGTCCTGTCCCGTCCGGGTCGGGACAGGACAGGACAGGGCGGGACGCGCGCATCGGTTAGAGCTGCGTGTACTGCCGTTCCGGGAGGCCGTACTCCTGGGCGGTCGGGTTCCACAGCCCCGCCGCCTTCTTCTTCGCCGCCGTGGCCTCGCCGCTGGCCCGGTTGCCGAGGGCCGTCTTCTGGGTGGTGCGGGCCTTGCCCTTCTGGCAGCCCTTGCGGCCCGCGACCTGGTCGGCCCACGCGGCATAGGCGTCGTCGGCCTTCGCCGAGGCCTTCCACGCCTCGGTGAGCGCCGCGTTGAGCTGCTGGCTCTGCGGGAGCGCGCCGGTCTCGATCTCGGAGAGGCGGGTCACCAGGCCGTTGCGCTGGTCGGCGGCGGCCCGCAGGTCCGCCGCGGCCTGCCCGAGCTTCTGGCACGTCTTGATGTTCTGCACGGCCCGGATGACGGAGTTGCGGCTGTTGTTGCTCTTCTCCAGCAGCTTGTCCAGCGTCTCCGCCTGCTTCTCGGCGGAGTCGCCCGGCTCCTGGGACGGGTCGCCCGCGGGCTCCGTGGGTCCGCCGGGCCCGGCCTTCGGGTCCTCCTCGCCGCCGCCGCCGGTGAGCGCGCCGACACCGAGCCCGAGTGCCAGCACCACCACCAGGCCGATACCCGCCAGCACCGGAGGCGACAGTCTGCGGCGGCCGGGCTCCCGTTCCTCCGCGGCGACGGTCCGCCGTCCCGGAGGACCGCCGTACGCGCCGCCCGGTGCGGTGTCCGGTGCACCCGCGGCCGCGGGCGGGTAAGGCCCGGGTGCGGACGGTGTGGTCGAGGCGCTGCGGAAGAGGCTGTCGAACTCGGACGGCGGCTGCCGTTCGCCGGGCGTGCCGGGAGGTATGCCGTACGGCGCACCGCCCGGCGGCGACCCCGGGTCCGCAGGGGCGTGCTGCCTTCCGTACGCCCCCTCGGGCGGCAGCGCGCCGGGATGACCCTGCGGCGGCAGCATCTGCGTGGCGTCGGCAGCGCCGTGGCCGTCCTGGGGCGGGAGCATCTGCGTCGCGTCCGCGTCACCCGGGGCAGGCGGGGGCCAGGGAACGCCCGGACCGCCGGGTGCGGGCGGTTCCGCGGCCTGCTGGGGCGGGAGCATCTGCGTGGCGTCCGCGTCACCCGGGGCAGGCGGCGGCCAGGGCTCGCCGATGTCACCGTACGGGCCCTGCTGCCCGGTCTGCGTCGGCTGGTGCTGAGGTGGCTGCTGAGGCGGGAGCATCTGCGTGGCGTCCGCGTCACCGTGGCCGCCGTGACCGCCGTAGCCGCCCGAACCTCCGTAGCCGCCGTGGCCCGCGTGACCCTGGCCGTAGGGGTCGGCCGGCGGGGCGGCGGGCGGTGGTGGCGCCCAGGGCGCCCCGGGCTGCCCGTGGCCACCGGCGGTGTAGTCCGCGTTCTCCGGGTACGGCGAGGCGGCGGGGTACGGGCCGTCCGCGGGCGGGAGCGCTGCGGCACCGGTCTGGTGGGGCAGCGCCTCCCGGTACTCGAGGGCCGGCGGGGCCGTGGGCGGCGACGGGACGTCCGGCCCCCAGGGCTCGCCCCAGGGACGCCCCTCGGCGGGCTGCGGCGAGCTACCCGCCGCGTCGGCCTCGCGCTGCTGTTCGGGCGTCCACGGCTCGCCGTTCGCCGGCAGCACGACGCCCTCGTAAGGGAGGTCGCCGCCCTGTCCGCGTCCGCTGTGCGCTGTCACCGGAACTCCTCGTACGCCGTCTGACTGCCGAAGTCGACGACTCACGCTACCGGTTCGCTCGAACTCTCGACCACGCCCGCGAAACGGGGCGGTGCCGCACCCCCTCCTCCGCCCGGGCACAACGGAAGAAAAGGGCATCTGTCAGGACGAATTGCCGTGTCAGCTCCTCGCCGCGCACTCCGCATGCGCCACGAATTCCCGTGCGACCGGCTCGTTCACGAACGGCTCCAGCCGCTGGCGGAAGCCCTCCAGATATTCCGCTCCGCGTTCCGACCGCAGACCGCCGAGCATTTCCACCGCTTTCGTCCCGCTATGGCAGGCGTGTTCGACCTCACGTGCCTGGAGATGGCCCTCCGCGAGCAGGAGCAGTCCGATCGCCCGCCGCCGCGTCCGCCGCTCCGGGTGACCGGCCAGGGACTCCTCGGCATACCGGACGGTCTCGCGCGGGCGTCCCAGGTCCCGGTGGCAGTGCGCCAGCTCGTCCGCGAGGTAGGCGCCGTCGAAGTGCCCGATCCACACGGGGTCGTCCCCCCGGTCGCGCTCCGCCTCGGCACGCTCCATCGCCTCCACGGCACGGCCCGCGACGGCCTCGCAGGTACGGGAGTCGCCGAGCTGGGCGTGCCCGCGCGCCTCGGCGGCGAGGAACAGGGCCTGCGCCCGCGGCGTGGCCCGGCCGCGCGCGCCCTCCTGCGCCGCGCGGGCCAGCTGGGCGATCTCGCGGGCGTTCCCGAGCGAGGCCGCGAGATGGCTCATCCCCGCGGCGAGCACGTAGCCGCCGTACGCCCGGTCCCCGGCCGCCTGCGCGAGCCGCAGCGCCTGGATGTAGTAGCGCTGCGCCAGGCCGGACTGGCCGGTGTCGACGGCCATGTACCCGGCGAGCTCGGACAACCGGGCGGCGGCGGCGAACAGTTCCCGGCCCACCTCCTCGCGGTAGGAGCCACCGAGCAGGCCGGAGACCACGCTGTTGAGGTAGTGGACGACGACCGCGCGCACGTGTCCGCTGCCGTAGCGGTGGTCCAGGTCGGAGAATGCGGCCGTGGTGGCCCGCACCGCCTCGACGTCCGCAGGGCCGACGCGCGCCCCGCCGGCCCGGGCCACCTGGGCGTCGGGCGGCGTGATCAGCCAGTCGCGGCTGGGCTCCACGAGCGCGGCGGCGGCGACCGTCGATCCGCCCGCCAGCAGGTCGCGCCGGCCCACGTCGCTGCGCCACAGTTCGCCCGCCTGCTCGACCGCGGTCGTGACCGTGGGTGCGAACTGGAGGCCCACACCGGCGGCCAGATGCCTTCCGTTCGCCATGCCGATCTCGTCGAGCGTCACCGTGCGGCCCAGCTTGCGGCCCAGCGCCTGCGCGATGACCGCCGGTGCCCTCCCCCGCGGCTGCTGACCACGCAGCCAGCGGGCGACGGACGTCTTGTCGTAGCGGAAGTCGCAACCCTGCTCGCCACCGCACACGTTGACGCGGCGGGCGAGACCGGCGTGGGAACAACCGGCTTCCTGGATGAGTGCCTGCAGCCTGTCGTTGGGCTGCCGTGCGACCAGTGGCCTGGCGGCCATCGTGCCCCCTCAGCGGAAACGGATCCACGGGCCCGCCCGGGCGGCGGGTTCCGGATGATCACGATCACTGCCCAGCGCATATGCCGGAAAATCGACTGTTCCGGACGTAATCGCCGTGAACACCCTTACCCACGCACAACCCTTCACCCCGTCGCGCGCCCCCGGTCGTGCACCCGTGCGCCCCGCGCGGCCGGACGTGCTCCGGCGGCCTCGGGACGGACTCCGGACGGACTCGCGGCGGAGGAACGTTGCGGCGGGGCAGGCGCCGCGGGGCCCGTAACCGTTGCCCACCGGGGAAGTTGTGACAGGCGTGGAAGAGACCATCGCAGTCACCTCAGCCGCCGCCCGTCCGGCCACCGCACTGTCCGCGCCGTCCGCGCCCCGCGAAGGCGCCGGGCGCGGCGTACCGGACCCGCGGGTACCGCACCGGCGCGGCGCACCGCAGCCGGCGCCGATGGCCGAGTACGCGGCGCGGTACGCGGAGGAACGCCACTGGGACGTCTTCCCCGGCACCTGGCTGGAACGGGTCGACGGCTCCCCCGTGCTGCGGTGCAGCTGCGGCGACGCGCGCTGCGAGGCGCCCGGCGCCCACCCGCTGGACGGGCGCTGGTCCGGCGACGCGACGGGCAGCGCCACGGCCGCCCGCCGGATGTGGGCCAAGGTGCCGCACGCGTCCGTGCTGCTGCCGACCGGCCGCACCTTCGACGCCGTCGACGTCCCGGAGACGGCGGGTTGCCTGGCGCTGGCCCGCATGGAACGGCTCGCGCTCCCCCTGGGTCCGGTCACCTCCACCCCGGACGGGCGGATGCTGTTCCTCGTGCTGCCGGGGGCGGCGAAGAAGGTTCCCGCCCTGGTGCGCGGCCTGGGCTGGTCGCCGGGCGCGCTGGACCTCGCGACGCGCGGCGAGGGCGGCTGGATCGCGGCTCCGCCGACCCGCATGGGCACGAAGGGGTCGGTGCAGTGGGCGTGCGCACCGACGGCGGCGAACCGCTGGCTGCCCGACGTCGAAGAGATCGTCGCGCCCCTCGCCTACGCCGCCGGCCGCGAGGCGGCCACCGCCCGCGCCTCCTGACCCGGCCGGAGCACGCGTCGGGACACCCGCCGCCTCCCGCCCCGCCGGGGGCGGGCCCTCGCGCTCCACGGCCGTCCGTCGGCAGCCGCGGGGCGTCACCACGGTGGAAGGCGCGCCCCGGCACGGGTGGCGGAGGCCAGCAGGGCCCACCCTCCAGGACGCGACGCAGGGCAGGGCGGCGCGCGGGGGCCGCGGAGTACGGCGCACGCTCCTGCTGCACGGCGGCGCCTCGCCGCGGGCGGGCAGGGGCCGGGCGGGGCCTCCCGCCTGAGGGAGCCGGGACGTATCGTGGGCGCCGCGAAGGGCGCACGAACAGCCCGTTCGGCGTGCGCCCGGTACGCGGCGCACGCACGGGGACGAAGGGTGACCAGAACATGGCCGGCGACCACCAGAACCGAGACGGCGGCCCCGCCGCCCGCCCGCCCCAGGGCGTGCAGGGCAAGGACGGCGCCGTGCCGACCTTCGGCGGACCGGGGCAGGGGCCCCGGCGGGATCACCCGCGCGGCACCGGCCCCGACCCGATCGCGCCGCAGCCCGGCGCCCGGCTGGAGGACCGCCCGGAGAACCGTTCCGCCGGTGCCGTCGCCGCCATGGCCCCCGACGCGCCCGCGGCAGCCGTCCGCGTCCGCGCACTGCGCAAGACCTTCGGCGACCAGGCGGCCGTCGACGGCATCGACCTCGACGTGCCCGCGGGCCGGTTCGTGGGACTGGTCGGCCCGAACGGCGCCGGCAAGACGACCACCCTGTCCATGATCACCGGGCTGCTGCGGCCGGACTCCGGGTCGGTCGAGATCGTCGGGCACGACGTGTGGCGCGACCCCGTCGCCGTGAAGGCCCGGATCGGTGTGCTGCCCGAAGGTCTCCGCCTCTTCGAACGGCTCTCCGGTCGCGAACTCCTCTGCTACCTCGGCGCGCTGCGCGGCATCCCCACTGCGGAGGCCGAACGCCGCGCCGCCCAGCTCCTCGACGTACTCGACCTGGCCGGCGCGCAGAACAAGCTGGTCGTGGACTACTCCACGGGCATGCGGAAGAAGATCGGCCTCGCCGCCGCGCTGCTGCACAACCCCGAAGTGCTGTTCCTCGACGAGCCCTTCGAGGGCGTCGACCCGGTGTCCGCGCAGACCATCCGCGGCGTGCTGGAGCGCTACACCGATTCCGGCGCCACCGTGGTCTTCTCCAGCCACGTGATGGAGCTGGTGGAGTCGCTGTGCGACTGGGTCGCGGTCATGGCCACCGGCCGCATCCGTGCGCACGGGCCGCTGGCCGAGGTCCGAGGCGACGCTCCGACACTGCACGAGGCGTTCCTCGAACTGGTGGGCGCCGGCGAACGGGCGGCCGCCGGGGACAGCCTGGACTGGCTCGGCGGCGGCGCAGCCACGAACACGGACACCGGAACGGGCACCGCAAACGGCGCGGACTCCACCCCGCGGAAGGACGGCGGCCGGTGACCGCCACGACGCCGACGTCCGCCGCACCCGCCGCGACGGCGCCCGCCCCCTCCGTCACCCCGACGTTCCTGCGCCTGAAGCTGTCCCTGCTGCGGAACGGCCTGCGCCAGTCGACGGGCCGCACGGCCGCGTTCGTCACCTCGATCGTCCTGGCGCTGCTCCTCGCCGCCTTCCAGCTGCTCGGCCTGATCGTGCTGCGCGGCAACGCCCACGCCGACGCGGTCGTCGTGCCGCTCACCGCGCTGGTCGCCCTGGGCTGGGCGGTGATGCCGCTGTTCTTCCCCAGCGGCGACGAGACGCTGGACCCCAGCAGGCTCGTCATGCTCCCGCTGCGGCCCGAGCGGCTGGTGACCGCGCTGCTGGGCGCCTCGCTGATCGGCATCGGCCCGGTGTTCACACTCACCCTGGTGCTCGGCGCGGCACTCGCGGTGACCCACGGCGGCCCCGCAACGGTCGCGGCCGTTCTCGCCGTTCCGCTGATGCTGCTGACCTGCGTCGCGCTGGCCCGCGCCGTGGCGGCGGCGAACGTGCGGCTGCTGACCAGCCGCAAGGGCCGGGACCTCGCGCTGCTGAGCGGCATCGTGCTGGCGATCGGCGCGCAGTTCCTCAACCTCGGCGTGCAGAAGCTGTCACAGCCGGGCGGGCTGTCCGCGCTGGAGCCGGCCGCAGCCGTCCTGGGCTGGCTTCCGCCGGCTTCCGCCGTCGCGGCGGTCCAGTCCGCGTCCGACGGTGCCTACGCGTCCGCCGCCGTGCAGCTGGCGCTCACGGCCGCCGGCCTGGTCGCGCTGCTCCGCTGGTGGCGTCGCAGCCTGACCCATCTGATGACCTCCCCCGACTCCTCCACCCTCCAGGCCGCCTCCACGGACTCCGCCGACCGCACCGGCGGCCGTTCGGCGGGGCTCGCCGCCTGGCTCCCCGGAGGCCGCACGGGCGCGGTGATGCTCCGCACCCTGCGGTACGCCTGGCGGGACCCCAAGGCCAAGGTCGCCTGGGCCTCCTCGCTGGGCATCGGCATCCTGCTGCCGATCGTGTTCCTCGTGCAGGGCAACGGGAACGTGTACAACGCCTGCTTCGCGGCCGGCCTGCTGGGCCTGCAGATGTACAACCAGTTCGGCCAGGACTACTCCGCCTTCTGGCTGGTCGCCGCCACCACCGCGTCCGCGCACGACGCGCGCGTCGAGCTGCGGGCGCGGATGTCGGCCATCGCGCTCGTCGGCGTGCCGTACGTCGCCCTGGTGTGCATCGGCTCGGCCGCCCTCCTGGACGACTGGGCCGCGCTCGCCGAAGTGCTCGGGCTGGCCCTGGCCCTGCTGGGCGCGCTCCTGGCGACGGGCGTGTGGTCCTCGACGTACTTCCCCTACTCGATCCCGCAGGACAGCGCCAAGAACGTCGCACCCGGGCAGGGGTCGCTGGCCTACCTGAGCATCCTCGGCGGCATGCTGATCGGCGCGGTGCTGTGCATGCCTCTGCTCGCCCTCACGGTCTGGCTGCACCTCGCCGCCTGGCACGGCTTCCTCTGGCTGCTTCTCCCTCTGGGCGTCGCCTACGGTCTGGCCCTCTGCGCCCTCTCCCTCCGCCTGACGGCTCCCCGGGCCGCCGCCCGCCTGCCGGAGATCCTCGGCGCTGTGTCCCGCTGACGCCTCCCGCGGCGGGCCCGCCCGGGCGGGCTCAGGAGTGGTCGGCGACTGGGCGGGCTCAGGAGTGGTCGGCGAGTGCGGCCTGGAGGAAGGGCTCGACGACGCGGCGCCAGCCGGCGGGCTGGTCGTAGTGGACGAGGTGACCGGCGTCGGGCACCTCGGCGTAGATGCCGCGCGGCAGCACCCGCACCATCTCCTGCGCCTCGGCCCGCCCGAGTTCGCCGTCCAGCCCGCGCACCACCAGCGTGGGGCACTGCACCTGGGCCAGCTCCTCCCAGTGCGCGTCGTGCACCCAGGTCTCGCGGACGCGGAGCATCTGCTCGCGGCAGAACACCGGACGCCAGCCGTCCGGGCTCTCCGCCATCACCTCGGCGAAGAAGTCCCCGCGGGAGGCCCGCGGGCGCTCCAGCGTCGGGTCGTCCTCCCCGAACCACTTCCTCACGTCCGCCAGGGTCGCGAACGGCACCGGCCAGGACGCGTACCACTCCTCCCACTCGCGCTGCGAGCGCTCGCCGAGGGCGGAGGCCCGCATGTCGCAGATGACCAGGGCGCGCACCAGGTCGGGGCGGCGCGCGGCCAGCTGCCAGGCCGTCAGGGCGCCCATCGCGTGGCCCACCAGGGCCACGGGCGCCAGGCCCAGCTGCTCGATGGCCGCTTCGGCGTCCGCGACGAACTCCTCCCGGCCGAAGGCGTCCTCCTGCGGCCCGTCGCTCCGGCCGTGACCCCGCTGGTCGAGTCCGACCGCGCGGTACCGCGCGGACAGCCAGCGGGCGGTGTCCGCCCAGTGGCCCGCGCGGCCCATCAGGCCGTGCAGCAGCAGCACGCCGTACGGGGGCGGAGCCGGATCGGGCCCCTCCGGCCCGCCGGAGCGCTGCGTCTCCTTCAGCGGATCCGCGAACTCCCAGGCCGCGAGCCGGACCCCCTCCGCTCCCGTCACGTCGATACGTCTCACCATGCGCTTCGGCACCCCCACTCCGTCTGAACGCGCTGACGACTCGGACGACTCCCACACGCTATCGAACTTCTATTCGAACACGGGGCTCTGCGCGACAAGACCCCTCGTTCGAGTGACACCCGGCCGCGGTTGATCGCCACGGCCCGGGGGAGACAGTGAGCGGGAGGGAGAACGACCTTGGGGGCTCGGGGCTCCGGGTCGTGGTCGGGGGGACATTGGGGAGGACGGGCCCCGGCCGCCGCCATCGGCGCCGGGGCCCGCCTTGCCCACATCGGCTTTCGGCTCCTCACATCCCGGAAGGACGCACGGCACGCCGGATCGGTGCATCGCCCGGCCTCCCTCCGCCCGCCCGTCTCCGCCACGTGGCGGAATCCGCGTAGCGACAGGGTGACACGCCGCGACCGGGTAGGGGCGGTTTCCGCCAACTTGCGCACGAAAAGCAGCCGCGGGGTGGGGCGTGCGGCAGTCCTGCACGCGCCCCACCCCGCGGGAAGGACCGGCGTCCGGCGCGGCCTGCGCCGGATCGGGTCAGCGCTTGGCGACGAACACGTGCGAGGCGATGCTGCTCTCCAGCTCCGCCGACTCGCCGCTGCTGGCGACGTGCACCCCGCCGCCCGGGCCCGCGGTCACGCTGACCACGGCGCCCGGCTGGACACCGGCGCGGCGCAGGGTGTGCATCAGCTGCGCGTCCATCTGGATCGGCTCCCCGATGCGGCGCACGACCACCGTCTTCGCGTCCGTGCCCGGCCGCAGGTCGGAGAGGCTGACCATGCCGTCGTCCAGGAACGACTCCGCCTCGGCGTCCTCGCCCAGCTCCTCCAGGCCCGGGATCGGGTTGCCGTAGGGCGACTCGGTGGGGTGCCGCAGCAGCTCCAGCACCCGGCGCTCCACCGCCTCGCTCATCACGTGCTCCCAGCGGCACGCCTCCGCGTGCACCTGCTCCCACTCCAGGCCGATCACGTCGACCAGCAGGCACTCGGCGAGCCGGTGCTTGCGCATCACGCGGGTGGCGAGCCGCCGGCCTTCCTCGGTCAGCTCCAGATGCCGGTCGCCCGCGACCTGGACCAGGCCGTCCCGCTCCATGCGCGCCACCGTCTGGCTGACCGTGGGGCCGCTCTGGTCGAGCCGCTCCGCGATCCGGGCACGCATGGGGACGACGCCTTCTTCTTCAAGCTCCAGGATCGTGCGGAGATACATCTCCGTGGTGTCGATCAGTCCGGACATCCGTGCCCCTCGTCGACTCGTGCGGTGGCCCTGGCCTCAATTCTGACGCATCCGCGGGCCGACCGTGCCCGCGCGGGGGGTCGCACTCCGTCCGCCGTGGTGCGGCGGTGTTGACAGGGCAGTGGTCCAGACCTCACCGTGATCTTCCGCCGAGACGGGCGGCACTCGAGGACGGAGCGGGCTGTGGGGACGGGCGAGGGTACGGCGGCCGCGGACTTCTTCGCGGCGGCGATCGGACTGCTGCGCGAGGTGGCGGAGACCGAGGCGGGGAACGTCGCGGCGGCGGGCGAACTGCTGGCGGACACCGTCGCGGAAGGCGGACGGCTCTTCGCCTTCGGCGCCGGCCACTCGTCGCTGGCCGCACAGGACGTAGTCTACCGGGCGGGCGGGCTCGCGGTCGTGAACCTGCTGGCCGTCCCCGGGGTCGTCGGCGTCGACGTGCACCCGGCGACGCTCGGCAGCGCGCTGGAACGCGTGTCCGGGCTGGCCGGCACGGTCCTCGACGCCTCGCCGCTGCGCGAGGGGGACACGCTGATCGTGGTCTCCCTCAGCGGGCGCAACGCGCTGCCGGTGGAGATGGCGCGGGACGCGCGGGCCCGCGGCGTGCGGGTCGTCGGCGTGACCTCCGTGGAGTACGCGACGCGGACGACGTCGCGCCACGCGTCCGGCACCTTCCTCAAGGACCACTGCGACGTGGTCGTCGACAGCCGGGTGCCGGTCGGCGACGCGACGCTCACCGCGCCGGGGGTGCCCGCGCCGTTCGCGCCCGCGTCGACGGTGGTGACCAGCGCGCTGATGCAGGCCGTCGTCGCGACGGCGGCACGGTCGCTGGCGGCGCGCGGCATCGAGCCGCCGCTCCTGCGGTCCGGCAACGTCGACGGCGGGCACGCGTGGAACGCCCGCGTGCTCGCCGAGTACGGCGACCGCATCTTCCACTCCTGAGCGCCGCGCCGGAACGCCGTACGCGTACGTGAGGCCGGGCCGCGGTCAGCCGCGGAGGGTGCGGGCGAGGTCGACCGCGGAGGCGAGGCGGACGGCGATGTCCTCGGCGTAGGAGGCGTCCGCGCGGTCGAAGCCGCGGCGGCTGGAGCCGCGCAGGAACGTGACGACGCCCAGGGTGCGGCCGCGGCTGCGGAGCACGGCGCAGAGACCGTGCACCGTGCCGTCGGGCCATTTGCGCCCCTGCGCCCAGCCGGGCACGGCCGCACCGCCGACGCTGGTGCGCACGGTCGTGCCGCGGTCGTACGCCTGGACCGCCGGGTGGGTGGGCCCGTAGCCGACGGGGATGCCGCTGGCCAGGCCCGCCTCCACGACGGGACCGTGCCCGTGAGACGAGGCCGGGGTGGCCGCCGCCCGCACCAGCGGCACCGGCGCGCCACCGGCGCCCTCCGAGGACGCCGGGCCGCCCTCCGGGGACGCCGGGCCGCCCACCGGGAGCAGGTCCAGCAGCGCGTGGTCGGCGAAGCCCGCGAGGGAGAAGTCGAGGTGGACGGCGGCCGCCTCCATCGGGTTCTCGCACTCTGCGGCGGCCCGCGCCGCGCGGTGCAGCTGGTTGTCCCGGAAGCGGAGCCGGGAGACGTCCTGCGCCGCCCGCTTCTCGTCGGTGACGTCGCGGAACAACCAGGCCACGCCGAGCGGGACGGGCTCCTCCGCGAGCGGAGAGGCGAGGCGGAGGAAGCCGCTGCGCCAGCAGCGACCCCGGCGCCCGTCGCCGGAGGCTCCCGCGGCGGGTGCCTGGCTGCCGGTCTCGCCGTCCTCCTCGCCGCGCTCGGCCTCGCGCCGCAGCGACACCCAGATCTCGGCCGGGGCGGGCGGCGCACCCTGCGCGAGCACGTGCTGCAGGGCGCTCTCCAGTTCGTCCAGGCCGTGGTCGAGGAGTTCGCCGAGCGGCCGTCCCAGGACGGCGGTGCGGGAGGTCAGGCGCAGGGCCCGCGCGGCGTGCGTGTTGACGACGGCGGGCCGCAGGTCGGCGTCGACCAGGACGACGCCCCATGCGGCGTCCTCGAAGAGCGCCTCGCTCAGTGCGATGGACCGCTCCAGGTCGATCTGGGCGTGCACCTCGCTGAAGGCGCAGTAGACGCCGGTCGGTCTGCCGTCGGCACCGGCGACGCCGGAGGACTGGGTGCGCACCAGCACGCGCCCGCCGTCCTTGGTGACGAGGGCGAACTCGTGGACCTGGCGTCCGGGGGTGTCCATGGCGCCCAGCAGCCGGGGCTCGACGTGGGCGGCGTCGGCGCTGCGGACGGCCCAGCCGGCCAGCCCGCGGCGCCCGACGGCCTCCTCGGCGGTCCAGCCGAGGATGCGTTCGGCCTCGCGGTTCCAGTGGGTGACGACGCCGTCCGCGTCGAAGGCGCACAGCGCGGCGTCCATGCCGTCGAGGAGCGCGGCGAGCAGCAGCTCGTCGTCCGGGGAGCCGGCGGTGCCGCCCCCGCCCGCGGCACCGCCGGGGTCGGCGCCGACGTGCTCGGCGCGACTCTTCCCCACGGCGCCACTCCCCCCGCCACCTGCGGCGGAGTGGTCGGAGTGGGTCTCTGACTGAGCAGTCACCTGGCACCCCCAGCTGGACGCTGCCTGCGCTGCGCGACCTGCGGCACGCACCGATCATTCAACTCGAAACGTGACCGGGGGCACACCGCCTGCGCGTAAATCGTTGCCGCCCCGAAATTCGTCGCCGCCGGGAAAACGGCTTGCCCGTGCCGGGAACCGCCTCCTACCGTGTGGGGCACACGAGAAGGGAGGTGGTTCGGTAGTGAGTGAGATCCGGACGCGTGAGGTGGCTGCGGCCTAGGGGCCGTACGTCACAGTGTGACGCCGGCACCGCCGGCCAATCCCGAGCAGTCACCCGGCCCGCGGGCTCGTCGGACTCGTCCGACCGACGCCCTTCCGCCCTCGCGGCGGAGGGAGTCGCCCGCGGGCCGTTCCCTTGCCCGGAGACGCCCGGACACGCTCGGGCCATGCCCGGACCCCCGGACCCACCCGAGCGGACGTCCCGTCCTACGGGCAGAGGCGCTCGACGGCCCAGCCCGCTGCGGTGCGCACGTACCGCAGCCGGTCGTGCAGCCGGTTCTCCCGGCCCTGCCAGAACTCCACCGTCTCCGCGGCGACGCGGTAGCCGCCCCAGTGCGGCGGCGCCGGCACGTCCTCGCCCTCCGGGTAGCGGGCGGCCAGCTCGGCGTACGTGCGGTCCAGTTCGGCTCGCGAGGCGACGCGCGAGGACTGCTCACTGGCCCAGGCCCCCAGCTGCGAGCCGTGGGGCCGGGTGCGGAAGTAGGCGGCCGTCTCGTCGCGGCCGATGCGCTGCGCCGTGCCGCCGACGATCACCTGGCGGGCGATCCCGTGCCACGGGAAGAGCAGCGCCACGTGCGGGTTCTCCGCGATCTCCCGGCCCTTGCGGGAACCGTGGTGGGTGAAGAAGACGAAGCCGCGGGCGTCGTACCGCTTCAGCAGCACGGTGCGCGAGCTGGGGCGGCCGTCCGCGTCGGCGGTGGAGACGACCATCGCGTTCGGCTCGTGCAGCCCGCTCTCCGCCGCCTGCCCGAACCAGAGCGCGAACTGCTCGTACGGATCCGCCGCGAGATCGTCCTCGCTGAGTCCTTCCGCCCGGTACAGGGCGCGCATCGCGGCCGGGTCGAGCGTGGGGCGCCCGGCGTGGGCCCGGGCCTGGGCGGAGGCGTCGTCGGCGTGTGGCACGCCCCCATCTTGGCCCATCGCCGCCCCGGCCGGGGCGGCCCGCCCACCGGACCGCACGCGGCGGAGTTCCGGTTCCGGGAAGGCGGAAGTCGCCGGGCCGGGACGGGGGTGTCAGGGGCCGGGACGCGGACGTCAGGGGACGGGGCGGCGCGTGTTCCCTCGCGTTGCCGCGGATACACCTGTGATCGATGATCGAGCAGTGTGCCGCTTCTCACCCTTCCCTCACAGCTGTCGGGTCCCTCAAAATCGCTCCGCGGGACACTGTGGCCTTTCGACAGACGGGGCTATCGTGTGCCGTCCGGCAGAGCTGGGTGACCTCCAGCCGCACGGGGCACGACCGGGGAGCCTCCGGGACGTGGTCCGCCGGGAACCCGCAGCGGGCGGGCGACCGCCCGGCACCCGACCGGGCGAACGGCAGGGACCGCGGTCCGTACGGCGCGCACGAGGCACGCGGTCCGACAGGGCTCGCGTACCGACGCGGTACGTCCGGCACGCGCGGACTCCCGGTCCGCCGGCACCACCCGCCTGGTCACCAGTCGCCGTCGACCTGCCGGCCACACCCGCCGGCACGACCACGAGGAGCCGCCTGATGTCCGACTTCGTACCCGGACTCGAGGGAGTCGTCGCGTTCGAGACGGAGATCGCCGAACCCGACAAGGAAGGCGGAGCCCTCCGCTACCGAGGCGTGGACATCGAGGACCTGGTCGGCCACGTCTCCTTCGGCAACGTGTGGGGACTGCTGGTGGACGGGGACTTCAGCCCCGGCCTGCCGCCCGCCGAGCCGTTCCCCATCCCGGTGCACTCGGGGGACATCCGGGTCGACGTGCAGTCGGCGCTCGCCATGCTCGCCCCCGTGTGGGGGCTGAGGCCGCTGCTCGACATCGACGAGCGGCAGGCCCGCGACGACCTGGCCCGCGCGGCCGTCATGGCCCTCTCCTACGTGGCCCAGTCCGCACGCGGACAGGGCCTGCCGATGGTGCCGCAGAAGGAGATCGACAAGGCCGACACCGTCGTCGAGCGCTTCATGAAGCGCTGGCGCGGCGAGCCGGACCCGAAGCACGTGGCCGCGGTCGACGCGTACTGGACGTCGGCGGCGGAGCACGGCATGAACGCCTCCACGTTCACGGCGCGCGTCATCGCCTCCACCGGCGCGGACGTCGCGGCCTCGCTCTCGGGCGCCGTCGGCGCCATGTCCGGGCCGCTGCACGGCGGTGCGCCGTCCCGCGTGCTGGGCATGATCGAGGAGATCGAGCGCGAGGGCGACGCCACCGCGTACGTGAAGCGGCAGCTGGACCGCGGCGAGCGGCTGATGGGCTTCGGCCACCGCGTCTACCGCGCGGAGGACCCGCGGGCGCGGGTGCTGCGCCGCACGGCGAAGGAGCTGGCCGCGCCCCGCTTCGAGGTCGCGGAGGCGCTGGAGAGGGCCGCCCTCGCGGAGCTGCGCGCCCGGCGCCCGGACCGGGTGCTGGAGACCAACGTGGAGTTCTGGGCGGCGATCGTCCTGGACTTCGCGGAGGTGCCGGCGCACATGTTCACCTCCATGTTCACCTGCGCCCGGACGGCCGGCTGGTCGGCGCACGTCCTGGAGCAGAAGCGGACGGGCCGCCTGGTGCGGCCGTCGGCGCGGTACGTCGGGCCCGAGGCCCGCAGCCCGCACGACGTGCCGGGATACGGCGCCGCCGCGCACTGACCGGCGCCCCCGCACCGGACCCCGGCCCGCCCGTCCGTCCGGGCCGGGGTGGGCCGGGGTCCGGACGGACGGTCAGCTCACCGGGCGGGACAGCGCGGTGTCGAGCAGGGCGGCCCATTGGGCGACGACACGGGCGCGGCGGGCGCTGTCGTCGGTGAGCAGGTTCGCGAGACCCAGCCCGCGCGCCATGTCGAGCAGCCCCTGCACCGTCTCCCGTACGCCCGGCACGCTCTCGTCCGCGCCGAGCAGCTCCACCGCCATGCGGTGCGTCTCCCGCCCGATCCGCGCCTCCAGCGCGGTGACCCTGGGGCCGAGCTGCGGCTCATTGGAGGCCGCGACCCACAGCTGCAGGGCGGCCCGGAACAGCGGCCCGGTGTAGAGGCCGACGACCGTCTCCACGGCCGCCCGCGTGGTGGCCGGGGACGGGAGGTCCCGCAGGATCGCCGAGCGTTCCTCCGCGACGTACTCGACGGCGGCGGTGAACAGGTCCTCGCGGGTGGGGAAGTGGTGCTGGGCGGCGCCGCGCGAGACGCCGGCGTGCTCGGCGACGACCGTGACCGTGCTGCCCGACCAGCCGTGCTCGGCGAGGCAGGTCACGGCGGACTCCAGCAGCCGACGGCGGGTGACGCGGCTGCGGTCCTGCTTGGGGCCGTCGGTCAGTGCACCCATCCCGGGTCCCGTCGTTCGAGGAAGGCGGTCATGCCCTCCCGCGCCTCGTCGGAGGCGAAGAGCCGCGCGGAGAGTTCTGCGAGGCTATCGGTGTCGCGGTCGAAGGCCCGCAGCACCTCGGCCGTGGCCAGCCGTTTCGACTCCGCGAGCCCTTGGGGGGAGCCGCGACGCAGCCCGTCCAGTACGGGTTGCAGCGCCTCGTCCACGTCCTGCGCGGCGGCCGTCACCAGCCCGATGCGTGCGGCTTCGGGCGCGTCGAAGCGTTCGCCGGTGAGGAAGTAGCGCCCCACGGCACGTGGGTCGACGCGCGGCAGCAGGGGCAGGGAGATGACGGCCGGGGCCAGGCCGAGCCGCGCCTCGGTGAAGGCGAAGCTCGCGCCCGGCCCCGCCACGGCGATGTCGCAGGCGGCGACCAGGCCGGTGCCGCCGGCGCGGACGTGGCCGGCGACCCGGGCGACGACCGGCTTGGGGAACGCGACGAGGGTCCGCAGCAGCCGGGCCAGGCCCAGCGGGGCGTCCGTCGGCCCCTCCGCACGGCCCGCCTCGGCGAGGTCGGCGCCCGCGCAGAACGTACCGCCGGTGTGCGTGAGGACGACGGCGCGGACCGCGTCGTCCGTCTCCGCGGCGGCCAGCGCCTCGTACAGCTCGGCGACCAGGCGCCGGGACAGCGCGTTGCGGTTGTGCGGCGAGTCGAGGGTGAGGGTGGCGATGCCGCCGGTGCGCGTGGTGCGGACCAGGGGTTCGTCCGGGTTCGGGGTGGCGTTCACGGTGTCTTCTCCGGGGGGACGCGGCGGACGGGACAAGGGGGGACCGGCGCGGCGGACGGGATCAGTAGGACTTGGGCAGGCCGAGGTTCTGGTGCGAGACGTAGTTGAGGATCATCTCCCGGCTCACCGGGGCGATCCGGGCCACGCGGGCGGCCGTGACCAGGGAGGCGAGACCGTACTCGCGGGTGAGGCCGTTGCCGCCGAGGGTGTGCACGGCCTGGTCGACGGCCTTCACGCACGCCTCGGCGGCCGCGTACTTCGCCATGTTGGCCGCCTCGCCCGCGCCCGTGTCGTCCCCGGCGTCGTAGAGGACGGCCGCCTTCCGCATCATCAGGCGGGCCAGCTCGATCTCGATGTGCGCCTGCGCGAGCGGGTGGGCGATGGCCTGGTGGGCGCCGATCGGTTCCTTCCACACCTGGCGGGTGCGCGCGTAGTCCAGCGCCCGGTCGAGCGCGAAACGGGCCATGCCGAGCGCGAACGCGGCCGTCATGATGCGCTCCGGGTTGAGCCCGGCGAAGAGCTGGAGGAGGCCCGCGTCCTCGTCGCCGACCAGTGCGTCGGCGGGCAGCCGCACCTCGTCCAGCACCAGCTCGAACTGCTTCTCCGGCGCCGCGAGTTCCATGTCGATGAGGTGGCGGGAGAAGCCCGGGGTGTCGCGCGGCACGACGAACAGGCAGGGCTTGAGCCTGCCGGTGCGGGCGTCCTCGGTGCGGCTGACGATGAGCGTGGCGTCGCTGATGTCGACCCCGGAGACGAACACCTTGCGGCCGTTGAGCACCCAGTCCGTCCCGTCCCGGCGGGCGGTGGTGGTGATGCGGTGCGCGTTGGAGCCGGCGTCCGGCTCGGTGATGCCGAACGCCATCTTCCGCGTGCCGTCGCCGAGACCGGGCAGCCAGGCGCGCTTCTGCGCGTGCGTGCCGAAGCGGGCTATCACGGTGCCGGTGATGGCCGGGGTGACGATCAGCATCAGCAGCGGCGAGCCCGCCGCGCCCAGTTCCTCCAGGACGACGGACAGCTCCGTGATGCCCTGGCCCCCGCCGCCGTACGCCTCGGGAAGGCTGACGGAGAGGTAGCCGAGCTTGCCGGCCTCCTGCCACAGCTCGTGGGTGTGCCGGCCGGCGCGGAGCGCCTCCTCGAAGTACGGGCGCCCGTACCGCCTGCCGAACGCGGCGACGGCGTCGCGCAGGGCGCGCTGCTCCTCGGTCTCCAGCAGGCCGCCGGCGACGGCGGGTTGCGTGGTCATGAGCGGGTCCTCTCCTCGGAGTGGCTCACTGCGCGGTGTCCGGTGGGGTGACGACGGCGAGAGTGGTGCCGGGCTGGACCTGGTCGCCGGGGGCGACGGGGAGGGAGCGGAGGATGCCTGCGGCGGGAGCGGTGACGCGGTGCTCCATCTTCATCGCCTCCAGCCACAACAGCGCCTGCCCGGCGGCCACTTCGGCGCCCACCTCGATCCCCTCGGCCAGCCGCACCACCGTGCCGGGCGTCTCGGCGAGGAGCGAGCCCGGCTCCGTACGGTCCTCGGGGTCGGGGAACGCCGGCCGGGCGGTGAACGTCCAGGCCCCGGGGGACGCGTCGACGCAGACCTGGCCGTCGTCGTACCGGGCGACGTCGAACGCCCGCTCCACGCCGTCGGCTTCGAGTACGACGCGCTCCGGGGTGGGCGGCCGGGTCACCCGTACGCCGGGGAAGTCCTCGGCCGGCGGGGCCGGCCGGCCGCCCGACCAGTGGTAGCGGATCTCCAGGTCGCCGCCGTCCGGATCGCCGGCGTCAGCGTCGCCGCCTCCCGGCCCGGGAACGGCGCGGTACGCCTTCCGGTGCGGCCGGGAGGGCACGTTGCGCCAGCCGCCCATCCGCGCCGCCGTTCCGGCGCCGGGCGCGGCGGTCCGCGCGGCCGCGTCGGCCAGTGCGGCGGCCAGTGCGGCGAGCCGTGCCGCGCGCGGGTCGTCCCCGGCGGCGACCAGGTCCGGAAGGTGCCGGTCGTAGAAGCCGGTGTCCACACGGCCGGCGGCGAAGTCCGGGTGCCGCAGCGAGCGGACGAGCAGGTCGCGGTTGGTCACCGGCCCGTGCACGCGCGCCCGTTCCAGCGCACCCGCCAGACGCCGTACGGCCTCCCGCCGCGTCGGCGCCCAGGCGACGGCCTTCGCGAGCATCGGGTCGTAGTGGACGGTGACCAGGTCGCCGTCGGCGAGGCCCGCGTCCAGCCGCAGCCCGGCGCCGCTGCCGCTGCTGCCGGAGGAGGGTCCGCCCGCGCCCTCGCCGTCACGCCCCTCGCCGTCACGCCCCTCGCCGTCACGCCCCTCGCCGTCGCGGCCCCGGCCGCCGAACGGCAGCGCGCCCGGCACGTGCAGGCGGTGCAGCCGCCCGGTTTGCGGCTGCCAGCCGCGCGCCGGGTCCTCCGCGTACAGGCGGACCTCGACGGCGTGTCCGCGCGGTACCGGCGGGCCCTCCTCCGGCAGCGGGGCGCCCTCCGCGACGTGGAGTTGCAGCGCCACCAGGTCCAGCCCGTACACGCGCTCGGTGACGGGATGCTCGACCTGGAGGCGGGTGTTCATCTCCAGGAAGTACGCCCGCCCGTCGTCCGCCACGAGGAACTCGACGGTTCCCGCGCCCTCGTAGGCCACCGCCCGCGCAGCGGCCTCGGCGGCCCGGTGCAGCGCGTCCCGGGTCTCCTCGCCCAGCCCCGGCGCCGGCGCCTCCTCGATCACCTTCTGGTGCCGGCGCTGGAGCGAGCAGTCCCGCGTGCCGAGCACCCACACGCGGCCGTGCGCGTCCGCGAGCACCTGCACCTCGACGTGCCGGCCGCGCTCGACGTACGGCTCGACGAACACCTCGCCGTCGCCGAAGGCGGACGCCGCCTCCGTCGAGGCGGCGCGGATCTCGCCGTCCAGGGCGCCGAGTTCGCGCACCACCCGCATCCCGCGTCCGCCGCCGCCCGCCGCGGCCTTGACCAGCAGCGGAAGGTCGTCCGGCGTCGCGTCCTCCGGGTCCAGCGCGGCCAGCAGCGGCACCCCGGCCTCCGCCATGACCCGCTTGGCCCGCGTCTTGGAGGCCATCGCCTCGATCGCCTCCGGGGGCGGCCCGATCCACACCAGCCCGGCGTCCCGCACGGCCCGCGCGAAGCCGGCGTTCTCGGAGAGGAATCCGTACCCCGGGTGGACGGCGTCCGCGCCCGCGGCCAGCGCCGCCTTCACCAGCAGGTCGCCGCGCAGGTAGGTGTCGGCGGGCGCGTCGCCCGGCAGTCGTACGGCGGCGTCGGCCTCCCGTACGTGGGGCGCGTCGGCGTCCGGGTCGCCGTACACGGCGACGGTGGCCAGGCCCCGTTCGCGGCAGGTGCGGAAGACCCGCCGGGCGATCTCACCCCGGTTGGCGACCAGCACACTGGTGATCTCTGCAGTCATCCCGCCTCACATCCGGAAGACGCCGAAGCCGCCGCGCGCGCCCGCCACCGGGGCGTTGTGCACGGCCGACAGGCACAGGCCGAGGACCGTCCGCGTGTCGCGGGGGTCGATGACGCCGTCGTCGTAGAGCCGACCGGAGAGGAACATCGGCAGCGACTCGGACTCGATCTGCTCCTCCACCATGGCGCGCAGCGCCGCGTCGTTCTCCTCGTCGTACGGCTTGCCCTTCGCCGCCGCGGACTCGCGCATCACGAGGGACAGCACCCCGGCGAGCTGCTGCGGACCCATCACCGCGGACTTGGCGCTGGGCCAGGCGAAGAGGAAGCGCGGCTCGTACGCCCGGCCGCACATGCCGTAGTGGCCGGCGCCGTAGCTGGCGCCCATCAGCACCGACAGGTGCGGCACCTTCGAGTTGGACACCGCGTTGATCATCATCGCGCCGTGCTTGATGATGCCGCCCTGCTCGTACTCCCGGCCCACCATGTAGCCGGTGGTGTTGTGCAGGAAGACCAGCGGCACGTCCCGCTGGTTGGCGAGCTGGATGAACTGGGTGGCCTTCTGCGACTCCTCGCTGAAGAGCACGCCGCGCGCGTTCGCGAGGATGCCGACCGGGTAGCCGTGCAGCCGGGCCCAGCCGGTCGTCAGGCTCGTCCCGTACAGCGGTTTGAACGCGTCGAAGTCGGAGTCGTCGACGAGACGGGCGATCACCTCCCGCGGGTCGAACGGCACCTTCAGGTCACCGGGCACCACGCCGAGCAGTTCGTCCGCGTCGTACCGCGGCGGCCGTACGGCGTCCGGCGGCGGGTCGGGCTGCGCCTTGCGGTGGTGGAGGCGGGCGACGACGCGGCGTGCCTGCCGCAGCGCGTCCGGCTCGTCGACGGCGAAGTGGTCGGCGAGCCCGGAGACGCGGGCGTGCATGTCGGCGCCGCCCAGTTCCTCGTCGCCGGACTCCTCCCCGGTGGCCATCTTCACCAGCGGCGGACCGCCGAGGAAGACCTTCGCCCGCTCCTTGACCATGATCACGTGGTCCGACATGCCCGGCACGTACGCACCGCCGGCGGTGGAGTTGCCGAACACCACGGCCACGGTGGGGATTCCGGCCTCGCTCAGCCTGGTCAGATCGCGGAACAGCGCGCCGCCGGGGATGAAGATCTCCTTCTGGCTGGGCAGGTCCGCGCCGCCGCTCTCCACCAGGCTGATCACCGGCAGCCGGTTGGCGCGCGCGATCTCGTGCGCCCGCAGCGCCTTCCGCAACGTCCACGGATTGCTGGCCCCGCCGCGCACCGTGGGGTCGTTGGCGCTGATCACACACTCGACGCCCGCGACCACGCCGACGCCCGTCACCAGCGAGGCGCCCACGGTGTAGTCGCTGCCCCAGCCGGCCAGCGGCGACAGTTCCAGGAACGGGGTGTCCGGGTCGAGCAGCAGCTCGATGCGCTCCCGGGCGAGCAGCTTGCCGCGCTCCCGGTGCCGTGCGACGTACTTCTCGCCCCCGCCGGCGACCGCGCCCGCGTGCTCGGTCTCCAGCGCGGCCAGCTTCTCCAGCATGGCCTCCCGGTTCGCGGCGTAGTCCGCCCCGGTGACGTCCAGCGTGGAACGCAGCGCGGTCACAGCAACTCCTCGGGTATCTCGACGTGCCGGGCGCGCAGCCACTCCCCCAGCGCCTTGCCCTGCGGGTCGAAGCGGGCCTGTGCGGCGACGCCCTCGCCGAGGACGCCGTCGAGGCGGAAGTTCAGCGCCCGCAGGTTCGGCAGCACGTACCGCGTCACCGGCAGGTCGGCGACCTCGGGGAGCAGGGCGCGCAGCCGGTCGGCGGTCAGCTCGTGCACCAGGAGGCGCCACACCTCCTCCGCCCGTGCGCCGTCCGGGACCCACACCCCGATGTTCGCGCTGCCGCCCTTGTCGCCGCTGCGCGCTCCGACCAGTGCGCCGAGCGGCGCCCGCCGGGTCCGCCCGCGGGACACGTACGGCTCCGGCAGCGGCGGCTCCGGCAGCTCGGCCGGCTCCCGGGTCCGCCGCGGGGCCGGGACCTCCTCGCGGCGGCCGTCCGGCAGCACCGCGGTGTGCGGCACGTCGCCCGCCGGCACGTACGCGGCCTCGAACACGCCGTACGGCGCGCCCTTCCCGGGCGGTGCGGTGACGTGGAAGCCGGGGTAGCTCGCCAGCGCCAGCTCGACGGCGGCGCCGCTCACCCCACGCCCGACCCGCGCCTCGTCGGGGTCGCGGACGACGAGCCGCAGCAGCGCGCTCGCCTCCTCCTGCACGTCGGCGTCCACCCGGTCCGTGCGGGCGAGCGTCCAGCGCACCTCACGCGGGCGGCCCTCGGGTGCGGCGGCGAAGTGCGCCTCCATCTGCTCCCGCACCAGCGCCGCCTTCGCCGCCACGTCGAGGCCGGTGAGGACGAACACCACCTCGTTGCGGTGTCCGCCCAGCCGGGTCAGCCCGACCTTCAGCGTGGGCGGCGGCGCCTCGCCCCGCACCCCCTCGATCCGCACCCGGTCCGGCCCGTCCGGCGCCAGCCGTACGGTGTCCAGCCGCGCGGTGACATCCGGCCCGGCGTAGCGGGGCCGGTCGGTCTCGTAGAGGAGCTGCGCGGTGACCGTGCCGACGGTGACGGCGCCGCCCGTGCCGGGGTGCTTGGTGACGACGGACGACCCGTCGCGCCGTATCTCCGCCAGCGGGAAGCCCGGCCGGCGCACGTCGACACCCTCGCGGGCGAACAACGCGTAGTTGCCGCCGGTGGCCTGCGCCCCGCACTCCAGCACGTGCCCGGCGACGACCGCCCCGGCCAGGGCGTCCAGGTCGTCCTCCGCCCAGCCGAAGTGGGCGGCGGCCGCGCCGCCGACCAGCGCCGCGTCCGTGACCCGGCCCGTCACCACCACGTCCGCGCCCGCGCGCAGGCAGGCGGCGATGCCGCCGCCGCCCAGGTAGGCGTTGGCGGTGAGCACCCCCTCGCCCCAGCCTCCCCGCGCCCGCAGGTCGTCGCCCTCCACGTGCGCCACCCGCGCCGGGACCCCGACGCGGTCGGCCAACTCCCGTACGGCGTCGGCCAGTCCGGCGGGGTTGAGGCCGCCCGCGTTCGCGACCAGGGCGACACCCCGCTCACGGGCCAGCCCGAGCCCTTCCTCCAACTGCCGCAGAAAGGTGCGGGCGTAGCCCCGCGAGGGGTCCTTCATCCGGTCGCGCCCGAGGATGAGCATGGTCAGTTCGGCCAGGTAGTCGCCGGTCAGCACGTCCAGCGGGCCGCCGGTGAGCATCTCGCGCAGCGCGTCGAACCGGTCGCCGTAGAAGCCGGAGGCGTTGCCGACACGCAGCACCTCCGGATCGCGTGGGCGGGGATCGCCTGGGCGGGGATCACGTGCGTGGGGATCACCTGCGTGGGGATCACCTGCGTGGGGATCACCTGCGTTCACCGTGCACCTCCGGTCGTCGGCCTGCGTCCTGCTCCGGGCGGCCCGGCGAACGCCTGGGCGATGTCCAGCCAGCGCTCCGCGTCCGCGCCTTCGGCGCGAAGGGCGGTGTCGCCACGGTGGACGCGTTGGGTGACGAGCAGGCAGAAGTCCGGCGCCGGACCGGTCACTCGCTGCGCCGCGTCCTCCGGGCCGTACGCCCAGGCCGTCTCGTCGCCGCCGGGCCCGGGGAAGCCCAGCTCGACGCGGAACGGCTCCCCCGGCGGCTCCAGCCCCCGCACCGCGTACGCGAAGTCGCGGGTGCGCACGCCCAGCCAGGCGACGTGCCGCAGCCGCACGGTCGGCTCCCGGCGCACCCCGAGGGCGGCGGCCACGTCCTCGCCGTGCGCCCAGGTCTCCATCAGCCGTGCGGTGGCCATGCCGGCGACGCCCATCGGCGGGCCGTACCACGGAATACGGTGCGGCCTGGGCAGTTCGGCCAGTGCGCGAGCCAGCTCCAGACGCCCGACGCGCCAGCGCGCCAGCAGGGCGTGCGGCGCTTCGGCGGCGCCCTGCGCGGCGCCCTCGTCGACGAAATCGGTCAGCGAGCCACCGTCCGGCAGCGCGGCGAGCGCCTCCTCCACCTCCTGCCGGAACGCGGCCTCGTCCCGTGCGGCGAGCAGCGCGCGCCGGTCCGTCCAGGCCAGGTGGGCGATCTGGTGCGCGACCGTCCAGCCGGACGCGGGCGTCGGCGCGGACCACTGTGCGGCGGAGGCGTCCGCGACCAGGGCGTCCAGCTCCTCGCCCTCGGCCCGCAGATCCGCGAGCACCTGATCGGCTGCTCCTGCCACCACGCACCTCTCCAGGAAGGGGTCGGAGCTTCAGCGTGGCAGGCGACCCGGAAAGAATCAAGCGTGCTTGCATGTTTTTAGGCTTCAGTGAGTCGTGGTGTGGGTGTCGTGCCGGGTGGCGGGTTTGGGGGTGGTGCGGGTGTAGAGGCGGGCTACGGGAGGGGGGCGGGGGGTGGCAGGCGCGTTCAGGGCGCTGGTGACGGGTGGGGTGGTGGGCTGGCGTCCACACCTCTCTGACGTGGCGGGCCAGCGCCGATCTTGGCGGTTGGTCTCTTTCCGGGGTGCCGTGTCGGGCTGCTGCCGCCCCGTGGCCGGGCTTTCGTCTTCTCGCTTCGCTCGTT